>DATBTF010000082.1:0-49298 GCA_036559405.1 Bdellovibrionota bacterium | reverse complement strand
CATCAAAGCCACCTCGACGGCAGCGTGAAAAACCCCAAGATCGCCGAGATGATCCAGATGCTTCTCTTCCGCCAGAGCCCCGTGGAGTTCCAGCTGCCGCCGTTCGAGCACAAGCTCGTCTCGCGCGACGAGTCGGGGAATCGCCAGCGCGAAGCCCTGATCAAGCGCATCCAGGAGCTGGTGCACTCGTTCGAGGAATGCATCAAGGAAAACGGCGACGGCACGGAATGGATCCTCTACGACATCCCCGATTCGGATATCGTCTTCTCCCGCTCCATGCACGACATCGTGAAGAAGCGGGTTTCTGACAACCTCCTGCAAGAGCGCGATCCCGTAAAGATCATGGACCGCAGCGGAAAGGTTTCGCTCCTCATTGACAGGGAAAACTCCATCATCCGCATCCTTTCGAACGTGGTGAACTTCATCCCCGTGCTTTACATGAACCAGAAGGCGCATGCCCTGCTGCGAGGAAAGGGGCTGCTATGAGATTCCTGCGCTGGGGCTGCTTCTTCCTCTTTGTATCCATTTCCGTTTCTGCAGCGCCGGAGGATTCCGTGAAGTTCACCCCGACGCTCCGGACCTACGAGTGCCCTGCGAACTTCGTGTATCGCTCCGACTGCAAGATGACTGAAAGGAAACTCGAGCCGCAGAAGCTCGTGCTGAATCTCGACCTGCTCAACCGGAGTATGGGGCAATGGAGCATGCAAACAGCCGATCCCGTGCCCGCCTCCCACTATGTGATCGTGCTCCGCGGGCGCGCGGGCAAGCAGTTCGAGTATTCCGTATCGACGGAATCCGGCCTGCCGGGCTCTCCGGCGCCGTTTGCCAACGCCCGCATCGAATTCACCGACGCCTCCGTGCCCAACAGCTTCGGCGTCGGCAGCGCCACGATCGAGAAGGACGGAAAAAAGTATCTCACCGAGATCCGCCTCTCCGATTTTCACGGCAAGGCAGTAAAAAGATAAGGATCAGTAGAGGCAGTTGATGCGGCTGTAGTCGTTCTGCTGCAGCTGCCGGCGCTCCTGGTTCACCTGCAGGAAGGGAAACATCACAGCGCTGGTGTACTGGGTCGGAGCGATGGCGCACATGGGAGCCGCGGTGCCGTCGGTTCCACCGTTCCCCGAGCCGTTGCAGCTATGGAGAAGACCGAGCACATGTCCGAGTTCGTGCAGCAGCAGACTTTCCACGTCGATCCGTTGCTGCCCTGGAGCATTGTAACCCTCGAAATTCAGGAGAATGCTCGCGCCGATAATTTTCCCGTTCTGGATGATCCAGTCCGTCTGGCCCTGAACTCCCACGGGCAAGATCCTGCCCGGGCTGCCGTCCGTATTGGTGCCACAGCTCGAACGCCGGTTCTCATGCCAGCGGCTGGTGCCGTTGATCTTCCACACTCCCACCGCGTCGGTGACCGCGGAAGAATATGAGGCCTGCGAGCAGTCGGTGAGTTCGGGAATGTCCCGGCCCCCGCTGATCCCCGTATTGTCGTTCAGCAGACGGAAGGCACCCCAGAATCCACGGAGGTTCGCCCAGTGGCTCCAGGTTTCCACGGCGCCCTTCAGACTCGGAATCACGCCTCCACCATCGGCTACGTAGAAATCCTTGTCGAAAACCAAAGGCACCGGGAGGTAGTTCCACTGGCCATGAAGGCTGCCCACACCCTGATCCCCGCGAAGCGCGCAGCTGGTGTAGTTCACCACCCTCCCATGACTGACCGCATTGGAAGGGTTAGGGCTACAGCCCCAAAAAACTAAAATGATCGGAAGAAAAATTCCAAGACGGTACATTCCCTCGTTACCCCTTGCCGGCACTAATGCCTTGCCTTTATTTTCCGGCCCGGCGAATTCCATGTCAAACCAGGTTCCGTGTAATTGATTTTATTGAGCTTTTCTCGCCATGTGCCCAATCCTTTTTCAGTGCAAAAAATCCCGCTTATCTCAGTGAATTCACGCCCTTCGATGATTGCGTTTTAAGACCGCTTTTGTTATCAAACCCCCTGAGCTTCTCATTCGAGGGGCTTTTTTTTCGGTCGCCCGCCTGCCTGCCAGGCGCTCCTTGAAGGAAAAGCTCTTCCCGGGGGCGCGAAGATTTACCAAAACCAATTTGGGGAATTTTAACGGAATGAACAAGGGATCGAACTCGCTCGCGAGCCGATTGGAAGAAATGGTAGCACCCGAGGTACAGCGCCTCGGCTACGAGCTGCTCGAGCTCGAATACCAGCCTCGCACCAACCAGGGCGGAGCGGTGATGCGTCTCTTCATCGATAACCCGCAGGGCAAAGGGATCTCGTTCGAGGACTGCGTGGCCGTGGATCATGGTTTGGACGCTTTCTTCGAAAGTCCCGCCTTCGAGGAGCTGGTGACCGATGCCTTTACCCTCGAGGTATCGAGCCCCGGCATCGACCGGCCGCTGCGCAAGCCCACCGACTACCAGAAGTTCGTGGGACAAAGCGCGCAGATCAAGACCTTCCGGCCCCTGACGGCGGAAGAGATGGGGAACTCGAAGTACTTCGAACACCATCAGAAGCAGAAGAATTTTTTTGGGATCCTCCGCGGCTATGCGGATGGTTCCGTGGAACTGGAAACCGATAACGAACGCTTCCGTATCCCGTTCGCCCTGATCACCAAGGCGAATCTGGATGTGGCATCGGCAGACTTAGGTAAGCCGTAACAATAGAACAGGAAAAGGAACGAACATGAATTTCTCCGAACTCAGCAGAGTGATCGACGCCGTAGGCAAAGACCGTGGCATCAGCCGCGAGATCATCATCGAGGCGCTGGAACAGGCTATGCTCATGGCGGCCAAGAAGAAGCTAGGCCCCACCGCGGAGCTCGAGGCGCATTGGAACGAAGAGTCCGGCGAAGTGGAGATTTTTCAATTTAAGAAAGTCGTGGAAAGCGACGACAAAATCGCCGACGACGACCGCGAAATCGCGCTCGAGGAAGCCCATAAGCTGGACGAAGAAGCCAAGCTCGGCGACGAACTCGGCATCAAGCTCGAAGCCGTGGCTTTCGGCCGGATCGATGCCCAGACAGCCCGCCAGATCATCCTGCAGAAGGTGCGCGATGCTGAGCGTGAGATCATCTACAAAGAATTCATCGGCCGCAAAGGCCAGATCATCAGCGGAATCGCCCGCCGGATGGAGCGCGGCAACGTGATCGTGGACCTCGGCCGCACCGAAGCCATCATGCCCCGCCAGGGCACCATCCCCGGCGAGCAGTATAAGCCGGGTGACCGCGTGCAGGCCCTGCTCGAGGACGTGGCGGAGTCCGCCCGCGGCCCGCAGCTGGTGTTGTCGCGTACCGCGCCCAATTACCTCATCAAGCTGTTCGAAATGGAAGTTCCCGAGATCGCCGAGGAAGTGGTGGAGATCCGCCTCTGCGTGCGTGAGCCCGGTGAACGCGCCAAGATCGCCGTATACTCCAACGACCGCGACGTGGACCCGGTGGGCGCCTGCGTGGGCATGAAAGGCATCCGCGTGCAGAACGTGGTACAAGAACTCCGCGGCGAAAAAATCGACATCATCCCGTGGAACGAAGACGTGACGGTATTTGTACGCTCGGCCCTCGCTCCGGCGGACATTTCGATGGTACGTGTGATCCCGGCCACCAATACGCTCGAGATCGTGGTGGAAGACGACCAGCTGTCGCTCGCCATCGGCCGCAAAGGCCAGAACGTGCGCCTTGCCTCGCAGATCACGGGCTGGAAAGTCGACATTCTTTCCAAGACGAAGCTCGACGTTCGTACCAAGAACGCAATTGCCAACCTCAAGAACATCGAAGGCCTCACGGACACCCTGGCCCAGTCGATTTACCAGTGCGGCTTCCTGAACGTGCTCGACCTCTCGCGCCAGCCGATCGAAACCCTGGCCCGCATCCCGGGCTTCGACAACGAGGGCGCGGCCGCCGAGCTGCAGAAAAAAGCGAAAGCCGCCGTGGAGACCATGGGTGTTGAGGCCGCTTCGGGCAGGCTGCCTGAGGTGGCGACCCCTGCCCCAACCCCTGGAGGCGATGCCTCGAAAAGCGCCTCGCTGGCCAGTGCGGATGCCCGCTTGAAAGAGGCACTCGCAAATGCCGGGGAGAACGACAAAAAATAGCTTAGAGATTTTGTCTTGTGGCGTTAGCGAAATGGACTGATTTTTGGAGAGAGTGAATGACTGAACAACAACATGAATCGATGAAGGTGTACGAGCTGGCCAAAGAGCTGGGCTTGGACTCTTTCACGCTCCTCGATAAGCTCAAGCAGATCAATATCGAGGTGAAAAGCCATATGAGCAGCTTGGCGGCCGAGCAGGCGCAGGCGCTCAGGGACTCCCTCAAAAAAGACAAGAAGCCGGCGGCAGGGGCGACCACGACGAAGAAGCGGGCCTCCTCAGCCGCTTCCGCGAAAGCCGAGGCCCCGGCAGCTCCTGTAAGCAAGGACACAGCCGCAGCCCCCGCCAAGAAGGTCGCCAAGAAAGCCACCGCCAAAACCGACACGGCGAAAGCTGCAGCTCCCGCCAGAAAGATCATTAAACGTCGCACCGGAGCGGAGGGCGAGAGTGAGGCCCCAGCGGCCAGAACCGCGCCTTCTGTGGAAACATCCGCGGAAACGATGGAAGCTCCGGCCCCAATGGAAGAACAGGGAACGGCTGAGCAGGCTGCCCCTGCCGCTGAAAGAACTCCCGAGGCCGTACCTGCCGCGCGCAGGGCTCCGGAAGAAGCTCCGCGCCCCGTGAACGCTCCCGGCACCAAGGTGATTTTCCGCACTCCCGGCCAGCCCGTCGGCCAGCGCGCCGTGGAAAAAGATGAGCTGTCGGGGGAGTCCCGCCGGCTGAAAATCGTGCAGGCAGCACCTCCCGTTTCGGCCCGTACCGACGCTCCCACGTACCGCACTCCGGGAGGCCCCACGGGTGATCGCACCACCACCGGCCCGAGGCACAGAACAGGCGGCGCCCATGTAGGCGGCGAAGCACCACCGCCCGGCGCACCCGGCGAAATGTTCCAGCCGATGACTTCCTATGTACAGAAAGAGGAAGAGGCCAAGAAACGTGGCGGCGGCAACACTACCCGCGGCCCGACGCCCGAGGAAGTGCGGATCGCTGACTTCCGTAAGCGCGAACTGGTATTCCAGCCCAAGCGCAAGAAACTTCCGCCTGGCAGGCAGGTTAAACGCACGGAGATCACCGAGATGGCGGCTCACAAGAAAAAGATCCGCATCGACGATAAAATCGTGGTTTCCGACCTCGCTCAGCGCATGGGCGAGAAAGCGAATACGATCGTAACCAAGCTCGTGGCCCTGGGCGTGATGTCCGGCCTGAATCAGACGATCGACTACGATACCGCCTCCCTGATCGCGCAGGAGTTCGGCTGGGAAGTGGAAAATATCGGCTTCAACGAAACGGAAGCGCTGGCAGCAGGCGCCGCGGCCGACGAAGAAAACCTGCAGCCTCGCCCTCCCGTGATCACGGTGATGGGCCACGTCGACCACGGGAAGACCTCCCTGCTCGACGCCATCCGCAGTGCCGACGTGGCGAGCGGAGAGGCTGGCGGCATCACCCAGCACATCGGCGCCTATTCGGTGATGGTCGACGGCAAGCCGATCACCTTCCTGGATACGCCCGGCCACGAAGCCTTCGCGAACATGCGTTCGCGCGGCGCCAACCTTACCGACATCGTGGTGCTCGTGGTGGCCGCCGACGACTCGATCATGCCGCAGACGAAAGAGGCGATTAAGCACGCCCAGAACGCCGGCGTGCCGATGATCGTGGCCGCAAACAAAATGGACAAACCGGCCGCGAATATCGAGAAGGTGAAGAAAGACCTTTCCGTGGAAAGCGTGCTTGTTGAGGAATGGGGGGGCGAAGTTCCGCTCGTTCCTGTTTCCGCCACCAAAAAGACGGGCCTCAAAGACCTTCTCGAGACCATCAAGGTGCAGGCCGAGGTGCTCGACCTGAAAGCCAATCCCGACCGCCCTGCCGAAGGGGTGATCCTCGAAGCTCGCATGGAAAAGGGCCGCGGGATCGTGGCCGATCTGCTCGTCGATAAAGGCACGCTCAAGACCGGCGATTACCTGGTGGTGGGCACTGCCTACGGCCGCGTTCGCGCCATGACCAACGACCGCGGCCAGGCGATCACCGAGGTGAAGCCGGGCTTCCCTGCCGAAGTGCTCGGGCTCAACGATGTCCCAGGTGCCGGTGATACGTTCAACGTGGTGCACGACGAAGAATCCGCCCGCGAGATCGCCGGTAGTCGCCACTTGAAGGCCCAGGAAATCAAAGCCGCGGCCTTGGCGCCCAAAGCGATGACGCTCGAAGATCTCATGGCCAAACTTCCCGTTCCGGGAATGAAGGAGCTCAACATCCTGGTGAAGGCCGATGTTTTCGGTTCCGCTGAAGCCATCAAGGAAAGCATCGAGAAAATCACCAGCGACAAGATCAAGGCAAAGGTGATTCAGTCCGGCGTGGGTGTGATCACCGAAAACGACATTCTGCTCGCGAAAGCGGCGAGTGCCCTCGTGCTCGGCTTCAACTCCAAGCCCGACAGCAAGGCCCGTGACATTGCCAAGCGCGAGAAAGTGGACATCCGCTTTTACTCGATCATTTACCAGCTGCTCGACGATGTTCGCGTGGCGATGGAAAATCTGCTCGAGCCCCTGCGCAAGGAAACCCCGATCGGCAAGGCCGAGGTCAAGCAGGTGTTCTCCGTATCGAAGCTCGGCACCGTGGCGGGATCCATGGTTCTCGACGGCAAGATTGTGCGCAACGCCTTTGCCCGCGTGATCCGCGGCAAGGATACCGTAGCCGAAGGCAAGATCGTGTCGCTCAAGCGCTTCAAAGACGACGCTTCCGAGACCATCAAGGGCCAGGAGTGCGGTATCGGCGTGGAAAACTTCGAGAAGTATCTGCCAGGTGACGTGATCAACGTCTACCAGGTGGAACTCGTGAAGCAGACCCTGTAGCGCGACATGGCCGAACCGAACAGACGTCACCGCCAGATCGCCAACGCCATCCGCGACGAGCTCGTGACGATCGCCCGTAAAGATATTAGCGATCCCCAGCTCGAGCGCGTGGGCATGGTCACTTTCTCCGGCGTGGAGCTCACCGAAGACCTGCGCAACGGCACCGTCTGGGTGGCCTTCATGGGCAAGGACGAGAAAGCAAAGGACGTTCAGGGCGCACTCGAGGCCCTCAACCGCTCCGCCAAGTTCATCCACCGTCTCCTGATCAAACGCCTTCCGATGAAGGTGCATCCGCACCTGCAGTTCAAATTCGACCGCGGTTTTGACCGCGCGGCCGTGGTGGGCAAGGCGCTGAGCGAGGCCGCCGAGGTGGAGAAACGCACCCAGGAAGAGCGTGCCGCTAATCCAGAGGAATCGGACAAGGGCGAGACATGAGCTCCCTCCTTTCCGGCGTTCTGCTCGTCGATAAACCGGCGGGGATCAGCTCTGCCGAGGTAACCAACCGCCTCAAGAAAAAATTCAAATTCCAGCGCATCGGCCACGGTGGCACACTGGATCCTTTTGCCACTGGCCTGCTTGTGGTGCTCGTGGGCGAGGGCACCAAAATCGCCCGCTTCCTGCTCGAGGGAGAAAAAGAGTACGAAGCTCTGGCCGCCCTCGGCAGCGAAACGGATTCGGGCGACCTCACAGGCGAAGTGGTGAACCGCTGCGAAGTTCCCGAGATCTCCACCGACGACTGGCGCCAGCACGCCAAGAGCTGGACGGGCACCATCCGCCAGACCCCGCCCGCCTATTCCGCGATCAAGGTGAAGGGTCGCCCGCTCTACGAATACGCCCGCAAGGGTGAAGAAGTGGAAGTGCCGGACCGCGAAGCCACCATCCGTGAGCTGGAGATCCAGGAGACGGAAAAAGCCAGTATCCGCTTCCGTGTGCGCTGCTCGGGAGGCACCTATGTGCGCGCGCTCGCGGCCGATCTGGCGATGACGGCGGGAACCTGCGCCCACCTAACGGCCTTGCGCCGAACGGCCTCCTCCGAATTCCGTGTAAACGACGCCGCCACCCTCGACTCGCTCCTGGAAATGAGCCCCGAGCAGCTTCCCCTGCGCAAGCTCGAGGAGGCGCTCGCCCACCTTCCCCAGGTCACCTGCACCACCCATGTGGCTCTCAAGATCCGCCAGGGCAATCTGGCGGCCTTTGAGGCGATCCGCGGCCAGCTCGATCGGCCCGGCTACTTTCTCCTGCTCGAAAAAAACGAAAATCGTTCGGTGCCCGTGGCCGTATGCAACCACCACCCCATGATGCGCCCCGACTGCACCATCGAAAGAGTTTTTGACCCCCGTCTCTCGCTCTCGTAAAATTTTCCGAGATGCGTCTTCGAAAAATCAGGAATGAGCGAGGGCAGACCTCCCTCTTCATGGCGCTGTTCATCTTCACGATGATCATCATGTTCGCCTTCACGACGAACGTCGGGATGCTCGTGCACGCCAAGATCAATCTGCAGAACGCCGCCGATGCCGCCGCCTACGCCGGCGCCGCCGTGCAGGCCCGCCAGCTCACCTCCGCCGCCTACCTCAACTGGGAGATGCGGCGAGCGCTCAAAGAATTTCTTTTCTTCTACACCGTGCGCGGCCAGTACGCGGCCATGCCCTGCTTCCCGCAGAACGCGGCCGGAGGGAAGATCGGGATGTGCAACGGCACGCCGGGAGATGCGCGCTACAACTTCGCCTTCGAAGACCCGCGGGAAAACAATAACGAGACGGGAGGGCCCTTTCTGCCTTCCGTCTGCATCATCTTCGATCCCACCAACAACTACTGCCAGAAGAACGGGGTTCCCGGGATCCCTGAGTTCCAGAGCGGCGGGAACTGGGGGGTGGCCGATCCGATTGTGAACGCAGTGCGCTCCGCCACCAACCAGATCATCGAGAAGAAACTCGCCGACTGCCTCGGCCGCACCGAGATCAACCAGCAGTTCCTCATTGCGTGGTTGTTCAACCTCAACCCCTATAAAAACGGCGATGCCCTGCTCACGATCGGCCGCGACTCCGACGACCCTTTCCCGTCCACCGATGGATTGAATCGGGTGGGCGTTCTTCCGCGCATGGCGATCCTGCGCGCCCGCATCGACAATTTCGAAGAGACCCTGAACATGAGCCTCGCCAACGAAGGCGTGGGCAGTGTAACGGTCACGGAAGAAACCATGGGCACGCTTAGGAACGTGGCCAATGGCGGAAGCAAGACTCTCGATTACTACGAGCGCCCGGTACAGGCCTTTCTGAGCGCCAAAAACAACCTGCCCGGAGTGGGCGGCGACAACGGCATCTTCGCCAATATTGAGATGACGGAGCTCCTGCCCACCCAGCCGGGAGCGCCCACCAGCGGCGCCGGCTTCGACAACCGCTTCATTCAGAACCCGCCAATCCTCGTGAAGTTCAAAGACGAGTTCGCCCACATCAGCGTGGCCAACTCCCGCTTCACCACGCGCTCCGTACTCGACCGAGGCGACTGCTGGCAATATAGAGAGGAACGCGTAATCCCCCACTTCCCGTTCGGGGTCACCAAATACCCCGGCCTCATCACGTATTACGCAGTGCGCCTGCAGGCTAAGGCCCGCCTGCTCTTCTCGCCCTTTGGCGGTAACGGCATCGTGACCCTTTCCGCCTACTCCGCCGCCAAGCCCTTTGGCAGCCGGATCGGCAAGGACCTATCCCACGACGAGGATACGGAATTCCACCAGATGATCGCCCTGGGCAAAAAGGAGTCGGGCGACCAGATCAACACCCTGACCACCCCCCGCTTCCCCAACCCCCTGGTGGCCGACGACGATACCGACAGCCAGACCGGCGGCTTCACCACCAACGCCCATCTCGGCTATGTAAAGGGTGCTATGCAGGCGCTCAATAGTCTTGCCGCGGGTCCCCGGCTAGCCGGAGCCTATGAGAATTGGGAGGTGGGCTACTATACGGTGCCCGTGAACTATAACGATCCGGAGCAAATCGGCTTGTTCGAAGACAATCCGCAGTTTGACGGCACCTTCTTCGCCCTGAACGCGCCGATCTTTCCGGTGAACTCCAACCCCAACTTAGGCTTCCTGCGATTAAGGGTGGAGGAATACCTCAACGGGGGCCCGGCCGATGCCAAAACCCTGGAAGGCAAATTCGGAGCCTTTCTGGGCGGGGTGATGAACGACGCGAAATGGGCCGTCCTGTTCGGGTATCTGGAAGGCACCTCCAACGAGCTGGTAAACGCCAATATCCCCGACCCCATGCTGAACGATGACCCCGAGCTCCTCGGTTACGCCCGCTCCCGGGGCCAGCGCTGGACGGTGGCCGCCTCGCCCAATGCCCAAAGGCGTGGTTTGACCTCCTGGAACAACCAGAAAACCGCCCTGGACCAGGACCTGGGCGCCGGAACCAGCATCCCCCGTAACTCCGAGCTGGGCCCCGATATCGGGCGCAGCGGCTATTCCGTGCGTTTCATTTCGTTCCGGGCCTTACAATCCGGGGGGCGGGGCACCAACGATAAGATCATGCCCGATATGGAATGGAGCAATCCCTTCAATCGTATGGACGCCGGCGGGGCCAAAGCCCGCATCGAAGACGACCTAAACAAAATACGGCACTAGGGTTGAAAAAACCCCCCTACCATGGGAAGACTTAGGGCGATTTCCCGAGTTTTCAACTTTTTTAGGACGTTTTAGGAGACGCCATGGCCAAGAAAAAAATGAAGAAATCCGCCAAGAAGCCCGCTAAAAAAGCGGCCAAAAAACCGGCTAAAAAGGCGGCGAAAAAAGCGAAGAAAAAAGCTGCTCCCAAGAAGAAAGCGGCGAAGAAAAAAGCTGCTCCCAAGAAGAAAGCGGCGCCTAAAAAGAAAGACAACTTGAAAGCGGCCGTGGCTGCCATCGGCGGTGCATCCGCAGGTGTGGCCGGTGCCTCCCTTTTCAAAGCCCAGCAGTACCAAGAGAAGAACCGCGATTTGACCGGCCTCGACGACTCCAAGCAAGAAGGAGAGTCCGAGGAAGAGAGCTGGGAAGAGTACAACGAGAACGAAGCTTCGGACGACGACGAGGAAGATCCTTGGTCGCCTTCCAAGTTCGACGAGGAATAAGAGACTATGGCAAACGTAAAATCCGCAGAAAAACGCAACCGTCAGAACATCAAGCGCCGCGCTCGCATGAGTGCCCGCCGTGCCACCGTGAAAACCGTGGCGCAGTCGGCGATGGAAATGATCCGCAAAGACGCCAAGAGCGCTACCGAAGCTCTCCGTGAAGCCACCTCGGTGCTGGCGAAAGCCGCAGCGAGAGGCGTGATCCCGAAGGCCCGCATGGCCCGCAAGATCTCGCGCATGCACAAAGCCCGCAACCGGGCATTGGGCGGAGCGAACGCCTAAGTACTCCCCCATTAAAGGGAAATAAAAGAAGCCGCTGGTTTGACCCAGCGGCTTCTTTTATTTCCCGTCCTACATTCCGAACTTGGAAAGATAGTACTTAAACGGCTTCCCTTTCACACAGACTCCGCGCGATCTCAAGCTGTTACAGCTGCTGTTCTTGCAAGGAGGCTGCAGCCGGCTGTAGGCGATGTTTTTCATGGCGAGAGCGTCTTGCAACTCCTCGTTGGTGCAGGTGGCGCGAATGCGTTGCTCGTTCGCTTCGCCCAGGTTCACCTGTCTCTGGCAGGCAGGGCTCATGCGCTTGAAATGGCTATTCATCTCGGAAAGGCCGCGGCGGAAGTCGTACTCGCAGCGGTCGAGGGCGAAAGCATTGGTAAGGGACGCGAAGGTCAGAACGGCCACGTAGGCAAATGTCTTCATAGTCTCTCCTTAAATAGGTCAGTTTTTTTACAGGAAACGTATATGCACTAAAGCGCGTGCGCGGACAAGCGACACAAATGCGCAGAACCTAGGCGGTCAAGGTGAGCGCGAGCTTGGTGAGCACATGCTCGCGCGGTAGACGGGAACTTTTGAGCGAATGGTCAGCATCGGCGAGCGCCACGAGCCCGCGCACCACCCCTTTGCCCCCCAGGCGGCGGGAGGCCGGGAAGAGAACCTTCGCGGCCATGGGGAAGATGCCGCACTCGGAGGCGATCGCGGCATCGGCCTTGCCTTCCGCCCGAAGCGCGAGAATTCCGAGCAGCCAGCGATACTGGCGCGCGATCAGACCCACGAGCGCAACGGGCTCCTCCCCCTGGCGCATCAAAGTTTCCATGAGCACGAGCACGGAGGCGCGGTCACCGGCGAGGATGGCGCCGCTCAGGCGGAAAATGTCTTCCGGAGTGGTGCGGTAGCCCACGGCGCTCACATGCTCGCGGCGGATCTCGGTGGCGCCTCCGGCATAGAGGGCCGCGCGGTCCACGAGATGCTTGAGCTCGGTGAGCGAGCCGCCGGTCCATTCCTGCAGCAGCGCGCGGGCATCCGCCGAAAGCTCTTTGTCGTTGTCCTTCAGGAAAGCCTGCAGCCACTTGCTCCACTCGCCACCGGCGCTGGGGTCGAGCTTCACCTGCACGAACTGCTCTCCGGCTTTGGCGAGATTCTGGAAGAACTTCATGCGTCCGTCGGCCTTGAAGCTCTGGAACAGGATCGTGCAGCGCTCGGGGGGAGATTCGAGCAGGCTCATGAGAATCTCCCAGTTCTTGGCACTCACCTTCTCCGCCTGGCGCACGAGGATGAACTTGTGGGGATCCCAGAGCGAAAGAGTGCGGGCGCTATCGAGCAGGGCGGGAGCATCGATCTCGTCGCCATAAACCACTTCGCGCACCACGGGCTGGCCGTCGGGAAAAAGAACGCGCAGGGCCCGCTCGGCATAGTAGTCGAGCTTGAAGGCGTCTTCGCCG
This sequence comes from Bdellovibrionota bacterium, assembly GCA_036559405.1. GTDB lineage: Bacteria > Bdellovibrionota > UBA1018 > CAIPTA01 > CAIPTA01 > JAKFYM01. Next base: position 36,537 of record DATBTF010000082.1, on the reverse strand, counting down.
ATGATCACGTAGAGCGAACGCAGCTTGCCCTTCTGCAGCTCTTCCTTCAGTTTCGATTCGCTTAAGTTCGCCATGTTCAGAAGGTATCGATCATTCGCTGGTAGACGGAGGACATCATCAGGGACGCCAGGAACTGCACCGACAGCCGCTGCTCGCTATCATTTACGAGCGGACCCGTCTGGCCGGCGTCTCTTTCCTTGGCGAAGCCGGGGTGCACTTTGCTGTCGTTGATCGTCTGGAAGAACACGGCCCGTCCGCGGCGGTCCAGCAGGGTCACCGAGCAGCTAACGCTCGAGCTATAGTCGGTGGCGATGTTCATTACGCGCGCGGGCGGGCTGCTCTCCCCCACTGTGAACACCTTTGTGGTGCCAGGAACGGATTCCGCCGAAACGATCTCTCCATTCAGAACAGCGTCTGCCTCTTTCTCACTATTCACGAGTTCCAAAACGCGGGAGCGGGCGATTTCGCGCACCATTGCCGTGGTGAAATACTGCTCGATTCCCGGACGGTAGGTTTTATTGCGGAACTCCGTGACATAGATTTTCCGAATCCCCAGTTCGCTCAAGGGGTTACTCGTTCCCTGGAAATGGTAGGCGCAGCCCGAAAGCAGGCAAAGAAACGGTGCGCAAAAAACCAAGACGCGGGTGCTAAGCATCCCTTGTCTATACCACAGCTTGGTTGGTACAAACACGCATGGGATTTCCCCCAAAAAGAAAAAGCAAGGGACCCGCGAAGGTGGGCGAACTCCTCAAGACGTTCTTCGACGAGAAGCTCCCAAAGACCATTGGCGACGAAACCCGGGTGTTCGGTTCCTGGGCCAAGGCTGTTGGACAGGACGTGTCCCGACAGGCTCGGCCCTTTTCTTTTCGTAACGGCATCTTGTTCGTGGAAACCCGGCATCCCACCTGGACAACGGAGCTCACCTCCAGGCGCCATCACATCCTGCGTAAGCTGAACGAGGCTTTGGGCGGAGAAGTCGTGCGGGAAATTCATTTCCGGCAGGCAAGAATCTGATCAGCCCGACGATGTCCATGGACGGCAGAGCAGGCCGAGCGCCGGCTTGGGCGTGAAACGCGTGCTCTTCCTCGGCATTCTCAATCTGGACAAAGCGATGCTCCGCACCTGAGAGGGCGAACTCGCCGGAAGGAAAAATACGGCTTGGGCCTGGTCGAGCGCAAGCTGCTGCAGAGCCAGATCGAGGCTGGGCACCGGAATCACCGTGGCCTGCGGGTGATCCGCCATCACCCCGGCATCCAGAGCCGCCACAGACAGTCCCGCCAGCTGCGGAGGCAGCCGGCCGGCCGGCGAAAGATCCACGAGGCTCGGCTTTGTGGAATGGGAATGCTGGACCACGCAGAAAGGTCCCGGAGAGCTGTGCGTTTCGATAAAGTCCTGGATGGCGCCCGCTCCCACCTTCAAGCCCGGCAGCTCGCTCACCTTGCAGCCGGCCCGGACAAGATCCGCGTGAAGGGCGTCGGGCAGAGTCCAGCGCTCGTAGTTCACCGCGCGGTGGATCGGCAGAATGAGAGTGTCGGAGGGAGCCATCGAACATACGCAGGCGAGAATTTTCCCGTCGCCAAGGCCCAGACGATAGTTCTCACGGGCGGCGGCCAGCCGGTGGTGGCCGTCCAGCAGAAAGAGGGGCGTGCCCTCGAAGAGCCGCTTGATTCCCGCGGCCGTGGCAGCGTCTTCCACCGCCCATACTGCATGCGCGCCTTTTTCGATCGTCTCGAAGCGCATCAGGGGAGCGCGGTCGCGGCAGTAGGCGCCAAGCAGCTCGCGCAGCGAAGTTCCCACCCCCTCCTCACAGCCCACAAAAATCGGGGCGATGTCGCTTTCGCATGCTTCGGTGCCCTGGCGGGCGCGCTCCACTCCTTCAGGCAGAACGTCTTCGTGCGTGAAGAGGGTTTGCTCGGCCACCGAAACGGAAGCATAGATCGCCCAGCGGTCGATCCGCTTGCCTTCCACTCGCTGCGACTGATGGAGTACGTAGTAGTAGTCGTTTTCGGCCAGTTCAATGTCCCCGGAGCTGATCCAGGACTGCCAGATTTCTCCTCTCTGCTCAGTGGGGCCCACGAGCACATTGCGGAAAGATTTACTGGAATCGGGCCCGCCCCAAAGATGATCGGCGGTATCGAGATCGGAGACGATCAGCTGCGTGAGCTGTCCGCGGTTCTTAGCGGAGTAGTAGGCGGCGGCGAAAGGATGCAGCAAGGTTGAACCTCAAAAGGGAAGGCTTTTCTGCAGCTCGGGCGAAAGCTGCACGGAGGGGTCCAGCTTCTTCAGGCCCCGCCAGGCCAACAGATCGAGTGAGTCCCTGCGAAGCGCCAGTTTGAACTCGCTCCTGGCTTCGTCCACCCGCTCTGGCTGCTCCAGAAGCAGATCGCCGAGCAGGGAGTGGCCTTCGGCCCGGTTGGGGTGGGACTCCACGAGATTGTGAAAGTAGCGTTCGGCCAGATCGCGCTTGCGCAGCTTGAGGTTGGCTTTTCCGAGCAGGAGATTGATCGCGAAGCTGTTGCGTTCGCGCACGTCTTTGAAAGAGTCCACCAGTTCGTTCAGCTGCCCGTTCTTCCACTTCAGATAGCCCATCGCCTTGAGCACGTTCACGTCGCCTGGCGCGGAGGAAAGCGCGGTTTCAAGAATTTTCCCGGCCTCCGAAGTTCGGTTCAGGATGCTCGAGATGATGGCGTCGGCAGCCATGATCAAGGGAGAGGGCTTGCTCATGTTCTGGTTCGGCGTATTGAGATCGATGATCTGCGAATGCGCGAAGGCGTAGAAGTCGGAATTGCCGAGTTTCCTGTAGTTGATCACCCGGTTGGGTGGGTCGAGCTCCGGAAGCGCGTCCAGGAAGGTGCGGAAGTCGCCCTCGGAGGCCTTGATCCCGCCATGGCGGAAGCGGTATAGCGCGAGGCCGAGGCGCGCCTTGGCCGAATTGGGGTTGACCTCCAGGGCGCGTGCATAAGCGCTTTCGGCATCGCCGCGGCGGCAAGCGGCTTCACGGCTGCCGGAGCTGCACATGAGCTCGATCGCCCAGCCCTGGGCCAGGGCGGCGTCCTCGATAAGGGTGTTGTCGCCACCCGAGCCCGGCAGACCTTCCAGCAGGGGAATCGCCTCCTGCGGGCGGCCGGTGCGGATAAGGCCGAGCGCGAGATTGTAGCGGTAGACCGGATCTTCTTTGTTGGCTTCCACATTTCGGCGCAGCATGTCCGCGGAGGACGCGCTGTCACGGTCGAAGCCGTAGACCGCGATGAGGTTGTCCACTTCCGATTCGGTACGCTTGTTTCGGGCCTGGCCACGGGCGGTCTGCAGCGCCAGCATGGCTCCTTCCACGTCGAAGAGAAACTCCTTCTTCACCACCGCCTGGGCGAGATATGTGCTCGCCTCGCCACGGGAACTAGGCTCGATTTCGAGATCCGCGAGCGCGCTCTTGGCGCCGTCGAGGTCGAACAGAATGATCGCTTCGCGGACCTCTTTGAATGCTTCCGCGGCAGCGCGAACCTTGCGGTTGCTCTCCTTCCCCGAGCCACCGAAGTTGCGAGGAAGGAAGAAATAGGACCCCAGGCCCAGCACGACAACAGTCGCCACCGCAGCGAACGCCATGAGACCGTTTTTCCCGCGCCGCTCGCGGCGTTTGGTTTCGTCGTCGTCGCGGATCATTTTGGGGGCGGGCTCGGGATCCACGGGCACGCTCACCGTCGTATGGTGCGACTGAGTGAGAGCGCTGCTGCCGCTGGTTTTCCCGGGATTGCGGATGAGGGCGTCGATCGGTTTGGGACGATCACCCTGAAAACTTTTGTGCTCGCTGGGGAGTGTGTCCGCCTTCACGGTGGCTCGCTTGAGCATTTCCTGCTTGGCCTTCTCTTCAGCCGTGGTCACCTGGGTGGGCTGCTCGTCCTGGTTGGGAATCAAGTTCTTGCCCTGGTCCACGGGCTTGGACGTGCCTCCGGAAGGCGTGTTACGGATGCTCGAGACATCGGTCTGCACGGAAACCGTCGCACCGAAATCGTCGCCGAACTCCTGCGCGAACTCGTCGCTCAGCCATTCGATCTGCCCGGAGGCCGAGGCGATCCCTTCGGGGGCCGGGCTGTCTTTCTGGGCCTGCGCATCCTTGAGATTCTTGGGCACGGCCGTGAACTGCGTGATCTCCACGCCGTGATCCTGCACGTCGGCCTCGGTGAGCGTCGCGGTCATCTGGGTCGGCTGTTCCGGCGGTGGCTTGCCGCCGTTGAATTCCGGGAAGAAGCGCGCAAGCTCCGCCTTCTCTTCCACCGCAAACCAGTACGAGTTTGCCCGGGAGATCTCCACCTTTCCCCGCAGCTGGCCTTTCTTGATCTGCTGCACAATCTCCGACTGCTTCACAGGCCCGCGGATCTTGTTGCTGGTGTCTCGGATGAGCCAGCCTATATCTTTCGGCTCAGCCATTCAGAAACACCCTCGGAACCCTGGAGGAGATTCCCGTGAGAATCTCCCAGGAAATGCTTTTCCCATGCTGGGCGAGCTCGCCCGCCGTTATCTGCTCGCGACCGTCTTTCCCTAACAAAACGGCTCTGTCGCGCGGAGTGACAGAAGGAACGCCGCTCACGTCGACCGTGGTGAGGTCCATGCTGATCGCGCCGATCACGCGGCAGCGCTTTCCCTTGAGCAGCACTTCAGCTTTGTTCGAGAACGCCCGGCGGTAGCCATCGGCATAGCCCACGCCGAGTACGGCCATTCGCATATTTTTCTTGGCGCGGAAATGGGGACCATAGCCCACGCCCTGGCCTTTTTTCAATTCACGCACCTGGTACACCTGAGCCGTCCAGCGCGCCACCGGCGAAAGCTCGGGGTCGTCGAGGCCGTAAAGATGCAGGCCCACGCGCGCAAGATTTCCCTCGGGAAAAAGCTGGGACGCGAGGCCCGAAGAGTTGGCCATGTGCACGTATCGTGGCTCCACGCCATGCTCACGGAAAACTTTCAGCAGGGAACGGAACTCTTTCACCTGGCTCTTCGAAATCGCGCTCTGAGGCAGCTCTCCAGCCGCGAAGTGGCTCATCAGGCCCTGCACGCGAATGGCGGGGCAGGCTTTCAGAATTTTCAGGCACGCTTTTGCTTCCCCGGGATCGATCCCTAGACGGTTCATGCCTGTATTGAACTTAAGGTGCACGGTGCGTTCCCCGTTCTCCACGGCCAGGGTATCCGCCAGCATCGTCAGCACGCGGAGCGAACTCACCACTGGAATGAGGTCCACCGTTTCCAGGCAGCGGTGCAGCTCCACATCGTAGTGCTGGATGCCCGAAAGCACATAAACAGGACGTTTCACTCCCGCCCGGCGCAGCTCGATCCCCTCTTCCACGTTGGCCACGCCATAACCGTGCAGGCGGGCGTTGGCCGGAAGGCTCTCGAGCGCGCCCGCAACTTCGCGGTGGGAGTGTCCGTAAGCGTCGCTTTTCATCAATGCCAGGAGCTCCGCTCCGCGGGCGCGGCGAAGCAAGCGTTGGTAGTTCTTCCTAAGAAGGGCGAGATCGATTTCCAACGCCGTTTGGCGCACTTGCCAGGGCCGGCCCGGCATTTGCCTTTGCATAGGAAGATTGTAACAGGGGGGTAAGGCTATCGCAAAACGTACCTGCCCTCCGCACGAGCTGTTCCATCAGGAGCAGGTTCTCGTCAAGCTCCCCATTTTCATTCATCCTCTCGTCGAAAATAGCCATCAACGCGCCCTTCTGCCCCTGCGCGGAGAAGGGAAAAACGCGAAAGTCTGTGCGATGAAGGGGCATATGGCGTTCGCGTGTGCGATTCCACTTGGAAAAAGCCTCCGTTTTCAGCACCGACGGCAGCAAATTGAGGTTCCCGATGAAGATCCGCGAGTCGCGGAGGTAGGCGAGCGCGCTATCAGGCAAACCCGCGCCGTCATAGCAGGCTTCAGGTACGAGGGAGAACGAGGAAGGCGAGAAACGGTAAACGGTCACGGTTAAGCCTGGAGCGCTCTCGCTCAGCATGCGCGCCAGCTCCGACCACACCTGTTTTCCGGTAAGCAGCGGAAGAATGCAGTCCTGGAAGTTCTCCAGAAGCGCGATCTTCGACTCGAGAAAATGAACCTTGCTGCCCATGCCGGCACTCTCTCTTTTGGCACGCTCGGCCGTGGCTTCCTGCTCCCGGGCGAGTTCGATTGCCTGATCGGCCGAGGCTTTCGCATTTTCGAGATATTCGAGCGCAGCGCCTTCGAGCCGGTTGGAGTCAAAAAGCGGCTCTTCACGGGGAGCAATCGCCGCTTTGCGTTTTCCAAAAGCGGTGCCCAGAAGAGCAGATCCAGCGGCGCCGAAGAGAAGTGCCAGCCAGAAAAAGGCGGAGAACCGCGAAGCGGTTGCGGGATCGCGCGGCCATTCACTGGCCACGACCAGGCCCTGCGAGGGCAGAACTGTCCAGGACCCCAGGGCGTCTTTGCCTTCGAGGCCGAGGTAGCGCTGCGTGAACTGCTCACTCTTCCCCTCCGAAAGTTTCTGCAGGCCCAGGGCTACGGGCCGGATGTTGGCTACGTTCGAACCGATGAAACGCTGGAGCGGATGGAAAATCACCGTGCCGTCACGGCCGGCCATCCACACTCTCAGTCCCTCACCGCCCTGGAAGGCGGAAAAAAACGATTCCGGAGCGTACGCCGAGGCGTAGGGCTGGCCTGTGGGCAGGGCGCCACGAACAAACAAATAATATTTTCCCCGGGAGCTGTAGAGAGCAAAGCGCTCTTTTCTGGTGAGGTGTGCATCCAAAGCATCTTCAAGGAGAGCGTCGTCGATCAGGCCAGCGGCATGAATCCGGCGGCCGGCCACGATCACCCATTTGGGGCTTTCGGGCTCGGAAAGGGCCGTGTCGGTGAGGAAGGTACGCAGCGGCGGCTTTTTGCGCCAGCGGGTGGCGGTTTTCAGGGCGTCTGCGTCGGCTTTAAGGGCGGCCTCGTCCAGCCGACTTCCCAGGCCACGGCTTTCGGCCCTCAGCACCTTTTCGATATTGTAGGCGGCGGCGTCATCTTGCCCGTCTTCGTTTTTTCGCTCTGCATAAAAAAACAGGCCCGACACCAAAAGCGCTATGGAACCAAGAGTTAAGAAGATTCTCACGCTTACCCCCTACCGCTATTCCACTCCAGTCGGGCTTATTATACAAGTCCTCCATGCGCGGAGCAGAAAAGGTTGACGCTCTCGTTCTAGGCACCGGCCTCGCGGGGCTGAATTTCGCCCTCGAGTTCGCCGAGAAGCGCCCCCATGCCCGGGTGCTGGTGATCACGAAAAGCCTTGAGACCACGGACAGCGCCACCCACTGGGCCCAGGGCGGAATCGCGGCGGCCATGCAGGGCGGAGAGGATGTGGCCAGCCATCTCGAAGACACCCTCAAAACCGGCGGCGGCATCACTCATGAGGCCACGGCCCGACTCGTGGTGAACGAAGGGCCTGAGCGCGTGCGCGATCTGATCCGCCGGGGCGTCGACTTCACTAAAAAAGAAAACAACAAAGACGAGTTCGACTTCACCCGAGAAGGTGGGCACTCGCGCCGGCGCGTGCTTCATTCCGCCGACCATACGGGGCGCGCCATCATCGAAGCGCTGCTCGCCGAGGTGAAAAAGAATCCGCGGATCGAGCTGCGCACCGGGACGATCGCCGTGGATCTCGTATCCGAGCACAAGCTCCTGAGAAACCGTTCCGCCGTGAACGACACCTGCCTCGGCGCCTACCTTCTCGATATCGCGACCAACACCGTTTACCCTGTGAGCGCGCGCGTGACCCATCTGGCCACCGGAGGCGCGGGCAAGGTCTACAAATACACCTCAAACCCCGACACTGCCGTGGGCGACGGCATCGCCATGGCCCACCGCCTGGGCGCGCATGTGGCGAATATGGAGTTCATTCAGTTCCATCCCACCTGCCTCTTTCATCCGCAGGCGAAAAGCGCGCTGCTGTCGGAAGCCTTGCGAGGGGAAGGTGCTTATCTCGTGAACAGCAGCGGCGAGCGCTTCATGAAAAAGTACCACCCGATGGGCGAGCTCGCCCCCCGCGACGTGGTGGCGCTCTCGATCGACAAAGAAATCAAAAGCAGAGGCGATGAAAGCGTATTCCTGGACATCTCCCACAAAGGGGCGGACTTCGTGCGTTCGCACTTCCCGCACAACTACGCCACCTGCATGAAGTTCGGTTTCGACCTCACCAAGCAGCCCGTACCCGTGGTACCCGCCGCGCACTACACCTGTGGCGGAGTGATGAGCGACCTCGACGGCCGCACCTCGATCCAGGGCCTCTACGTGGCCGGGGAGGCCGCACATACGGGCCTGCACGGCGCGAACCGTCTAGCCTCGAACTCACTGCTCGAAGCGGCGGTTTTCTCCCACCGGGCAGCGCTCCATGCTTCGCAATTTGTTTCTGAGACGGAGGGACACGGTTATCCCGATCTTCCGCCCTGGAACCCCGGATTTGCCAAGGCGGAAGAAGAGGAAGTGATCATTTCCCACAACTGGGACGAGATCCGCACTTTGATGTGGAACTATGTGGGCATCGTGCGCTCCAACCGCCGTCTCGAATACGCCGCCCGCCGGATCACCAACCTCAAGCAGGAAATCAACCAGTGCTACTGGGAGCGCAAGCTCAGCAAAAACCTTGTGGAGCTGCGCAACCTGGTGACGGTGGCGGATCTGATTGTGACCTCGGCTCAGATGCGCAAAGAGAGCCGCGGTTTGCACCAGAACATCGACTATCCCGAGACCGACGACGTGCTCTTCGGGAAAGATACGATCTTATAAATTTAATTTAGAAGCGGATCAGTTGTCCTGCTTGAAGGCGTCGGCGTAGGCGTCGAGCGGAGTTACGCCACCTGTGGCCGTGCCTCGCGCGCGGATCATCACGCCGTTCACGTCGGCGATGTCGTTCGCCAGGCGGATGTTCGTGAAGGTGGCCACGCCGTTCGTCACGGTCATCTGGTAGTTACCGGCAAGAGTGCAGGCAGGAGTAGTGATCGGTGCCACGCAGTCCAGCGTGATCACGGTGGAGTTATCGCTGGTGACGGTGTTGTCGTATTTATCCTTCACCATCACCACCGGCTGGGTGGTCCAGTTTCCGCCGGCATCATCTCCTGCCCCGACGTCGGTGTCGCCAGGCTGGGTGGTGAACTTCAGGTGGTCCACAGTGGTGAAGTTGGCCACGGAGAAAGCGGTGCTGAGGATGTCGCCCGCGGGGCTTGCCACCCCGGAAGTTCCGAAGGCGAGGAGCTGCTTGGCGTTGGCCGTGGTGAACGAAATCCCGTTGAAGGTGGCGATGCCGTTAATTGCGGTCACGGCGGCTGTCATGTCACGGTTGCCGTCGGCGGCATCATTCGTGGTGGCGGCGCCGTTCTGCAGCATGGCTCCGCCCCCGCTGCCGAGGGTGGAACCCGCGCGCACGGTTTCGTTATCGTACTTGATCTTCACCGTGCTCGTATTGTCGTTGGCGCACAGGTAGCCGTTGGCGTCGAGCACCTTCACCTTGATCGTCTGGCTCTCGGCGATCGCCACGTTGCTCGGGTTGGAGTAAAAGGCCAGCTTGCTGGGAGTGAGCCCATTCGATGTGATTGTCTGGGTTATACCCGTGAGCGAAGTGATGGTCAGCCCCGGATAGATCCCCGAGAACGTATAGTTATAGGGAACCGCAGGATTCGTGGCCGTGCTCGCGTGCGCGGCGTTGGCGCTCACGATACTGAGGCCGCTATAGGTAATTAGGCCGGAGCTCGCCGAAAGCGTCTTCGAACCCGTCAGGGTACCGCTACCGCCCGTAGGGCCGCTGGCGATCGCGATGGTCACCTGGGTGGTGTTATCGCTTGTCACTCGGTTGCCGTTGAGATCCAGCACCTCGATGATTGGCTGGGTTGCCCAGGATTCGTTCAGGGCCGCCGTGGAGGGCGCTTGCACGAGCCCAAGTTTATAAGGCACGCCGCTCATGCTCACGGAGATGGCGTCGGAATCCACGGAAGTGAAGGCCGCGCAGGTGGTGGCGGCCACGCCGGAAGCGGTGAGAACGTAGTTGAGCGGAGTGAGCGTGGTGCCGATCCGGTTCACCTTGACGGCGATGGCGGAAAAGCTCGACTGATAGCCGGAGGTGGTCGAAACCATCGTCTTCGTTGGAGTGGTGCCTGTCGAGGAGCCCAGGGCGTCTCCTGCCTCGCCGGAGGTAACGGTGAGCGCCAGCTTCACCTGGCAGTTGCCGATGCCGGCATCGGTGCTGTCGGTGATGGCGTTGCCTGAGGCGTCTGTCGCGGCCACTACCGGCTGGGTGGTGAAGGCCACTCCCGTGGATGCCGTGGTGCTCGGCTGAGTGACATACTTAAATTTGGAAGCAGCGCCGGCGATCACCTGCAGGCTGGTTGTGTCGTCCTTGGTGATAGTGCCGGCGGTGGCGTCGGTATAGGAAGCGGTGAGCGTATAGGTTCCGACCAGATCGATGTCCAGCAGGGCAAAGGTGTTGGCGAGGCCGGTTACGCCCGGAGTGGAAGTCTTGGTGCCGTTCAGGGTGGCGCCCCCGGCTGTGGTGAGCGAGAGGGTCACGTTGCCGAGCGGCAGCGAGCTGGCCAGCGTGGTGGTCGTGTCGATATTGGTACCGGCTTTGTCCTTGAGCTGCACCTGCGGCATGGTGCTGAAATCCACGATCGAGCGGCATTTGACGCCGGAGGCGTTACAGGCCGGTTGCACGGTGAAACTCAGGCTTCTTGGAACCTGGTAAAAAGTGATTGTATTTCCCGTCGTGGCTACGGGGGTGACCGTCTTGATCGTGAAGGTGGCGGCACGGGTGCTGGTGATGGAGCAGACCGATACGCCCTTGCTGTTGGTCATCCCGCAGCCGCCCGAGGTGATCCCGGTCGACGCGCCCAAGCTGTCCACGGCCGTGATCGTCGGCACCACGTTGGGAATTCCGTATCCGCCCTTGTCTTTCACGGTCACGGTCACCGTGGTGGCCGTGGCCACTTCCGCCGAGGAGCCGCTGACCACACCCGAGTTACCGCTGGTGGGCGCGCGGTAAGGCGACTTTGGCGCGGTAGTCGTTCCCACTTCACAGCCGGCGAGCACAAAAGCGAGCATGGCCAGTACCGACCAACGAGCTCTATAAATTTTGTGGATTCTCGGCATTCCTTATGCCTCCAGCCTCTACCTGTTTCATCGGCCAGAAAGCTCGATACCTGAAGGAAATCCGCTTCTTCCGACTGATTTTTGTACAGGGAGCGGCTGTCTACACGGTAGAGGGAGGGAATCGGGCGGTTTTCCCTAGGGAAAACTCTCGCGTATGCGGCCTTCGGTGAGCACCTGGGGCAGCACCTCCGGCTGGGCGGCGCCGGCCCGGTATACCAGGTAGAGCGGCACTCCCAGCCGGCCCTGGCGTTCGAGCGCGCGCGTGATCTCCGGATCGCGGTTGGTCCAGTCAGCCACCAGAAGCACCACTCCCTTCTGGCGGAAAAATTCCTTCAGGGAATCGCGCTCGAGCACGAGTTTGCGGTTCACCTGGCAGGTGAGACACCAGGCCGCCGTGAAGTCCACGAAAACCGGCTTGCCGTTCTGGATCGCCTCCTGGAGCGCCTTTTCGCCATAGGGCGCCCAGCCTTCGTGGCCGCCCGGCGCCGATTCGGGTTTTCCCGAGGCTCCGAGAGCTACGACAACGAGTCCGAGCATCAGAATCCCGTGGCTGAGCCATTTCGTAGTCGTGGCTTCGAATCGCGTGCGCATCCATACGGAAATGGCGAGAACCAGCAAGCCCAGCTCCACCTTGAAGGCATTGTCCGCTCCCACCTGGAGCGTCAGAACCCAGAGGAGCCAGACCACGGTGGCCGCCATCGGGAAAGCGAAAAATTCCTTGAGACGCTCCATCCAGGCGCCAGGCTTGGGCAAAACGCGAAGATAGGTGGGATGGTAGCAGAGCAGAACGAAGGGTAGCGCGAGCCCTATAGCGAGCGAGGTGAAAACAAGAAAGACCATCCAGGCCGGGGCGCCGATCACGGCGCCGATCGCGGTGCCCATGAAAGGAGCCGTGCAGGGCGTGGCCACCACCACGGCGAGCATGCCGGTGAAAAAAGAGCCGGAGTAGCCCTCGCGCCCCGCCAGATTCCCTCCGGCCCCCATCCAGCGGCCGCTCCAACGGATGAGGCCGGCGAGATCGGCGGTCACGAGCGAAAACAGCAAAACAAGGAAAGCCACGAAGCGGGGCTGCTGCAGCTGGAACCCCCAGCCCGCGGCCTCGCCCACCGATCGCAAAGTCACGAGCGCGGCGGCCAAGCCCCAGAAGCAGAGGATCACTCCCAGGGCGTAGGCCTTGCCATGGAGGCGCGAATGCAGCGGATCCCCCTCACCCTGCCTCACTAGGGCCATCACCTTGATCCCGAGCACGGGGAACACGCAGGGCATCAGGTTCAGCACGAGCCCGCCGAGAAAAGCGAAGACGATCGCGATCCAGCCGCTCACGGGCGCCTGCTGGTCCTCCACCAGGGCTTCCGGCACCGCCGATGCCGAAAGCGGCGGAGCGATCTCCAGCGTATGCACGCCCTTACCGGAGCTGAACACCACCATGCCGGGGAGCGCGGGGGCTTTGTCGTCGAAGGGGTCGGCCTTCTCCAGCCACAAGGTGGTCCTTCCGCCGGCACTCTCCACCTTCGGGGGGGCGTCGCCTTTGATCACCATGGCCACCAAAGGAAAGAAATCCACGGATGCCGGCACCGCAGCGGCGTCGGGGAACTCTATCCCCAATAATTTTTCTTTATAGATCACCTTCGCAAGTCCGGGCGCCTGGCGCTCGGGCTGCTGCGCACGCAGCTTGGCAAACAAATGGGCCGAAGCAGCCGGCTTGGCCGTGCCGGCTTTCACAACCTTCACTTCGAGAGCCAGCTCCACCTTCTCGGGAATGCACTCCTCCTTGCATACCAGCCAGGAAACCGAGGCAACGATCCGCTTTTTCCCAATAGCCTCGTTCGCGGGCACAGAGACCGGGAAGCCAATCAGAGCCTCATGCTCGTATCCGTAGTTCACGAGCGGCGGAACAAATATTCTTTGTGGAATGGGCCATTCCGCCGGGCCGGCCTGCCAGCCCGCGGGAAGCTGCCAGGCGGCCTCAGTGGGCAATCCCGAGTCGCCGGGGAAGCGCCAGTAGGTATGCCAGTGCGGCTCCATCTCGAGCCGCACGCCCACCATGCTTGCCTTGCCTGCCTCCAATGCGTCGTTCTCCAGAAGCAGCTCGGCAGTAACGTGCTTGGTGCGCGCCAGGGCCTCCGGAGGGGCGGCATGCCCAGGAGACGTCTGGCTCAGGAAAAGCCCGAGTATGGCCAAATAGAAGCACATTACCCCATTATAGCTCTCCCCTGTAAATCCACCATGAAGCGAAGCCAAGCTGACACCAGAGGGCCGTTTTGCCAGGGGTTTTCCCTTTCGGCCTTCCCCGACCCGCTTTCGGATAGTTGGTTTACTTAAGTATTATCAAATATTTACGCGCGAAATAACCCGCACTCCCTCTTGGCCAACGCTGGTGCGTGTTTTGCAACTTTGACCAGGAAAAGGTGGAACACCGTGATCTTTGGGTGGAAAAAACCTGCAGCCAAGCCGCTTCGCGCGCGCCAAGACTGGGCCGAGTCCCGGCGTAAGCTTCGTTTTTTACCCGACGGAAAAACCGGGCACATCCGCTTCGATCACGTCAGCCTTCCGCCCTCGATCTGGGACCTCTCCCTTGAGATTGAAACGGGCTCCTGGGTACTTCTCTACGGCGACGACGACTTCGCCAAAGCGCTCTTCTGCGATCTTTGTTTTGGCTACATTCTTCCCGAGCAGGGCAATGTTTCGCCCGGCCTGCGCGGCTCCGACGTTAGCTTCATCGGCAGGTCCAACACCACCTACGGACACAGCCTCGTGGACCACCTCAGCTGCGGAGCCCAGGAGAGATCTCGCGAACTCATCGAGTTCGCGGTAGCAAATGTGCTCACCGACCGTTTCAGACGCCACCTTGCCGAGGGCTCCCTCGAATTCCGCGATGGCCACTCCGCCCAGGACATTGATCTCGACGAGCGCGACTTCCTCGAGATCGCCGAAGCCAATGTTCTGCTCCAGCGCCGCAAAGCCGCCGTGATCGACACCACTTCCGATTTTTACCAGATCGCCCTTGAGCAGGGCTTCCGCCACTCGGAAACTTTCCTGAATTCCGGCAAGACTCTGATCTGGATCATCCACGACAAGCAGCCGCTGCCGGCCGACGCCACCTACTGGAAGCTTCCGCAGTTCCAGAAGATCAAGAAGGTGAGCCTCTCATTCACCGAGGGCGCGCTCGCGGGATATGTGAACTGACGCCAGCTACTGGCTGTACTTCTCCAAGCCGCTGCCCCGGCAGTCACCTTTCAGCTGGAGCTTATAGCAGTCGGCTTCTGTTTTTCCCGCAGTAGGATCGCAGCGTACTTCGATCACTTCCTTGGTGCGCTTGAGCATCCCGGTCATTGCCGCGCGGATATGCCGGTTGTAAAACACGCTAGTCTCGTGGGCCTCCTGGCAAGGCGGATGGACCTTTTCCATGCTATCGGGCTCGTAGCGGAAGTCGTCGCGCTCGTCTTTCAGCTTCATGCTGTCCATCAGCTTCACTAGCTCGGCCTGATCTTCCGCGCTCTTCTTGCTGTCTTTGCAGTTCTCGGGATGGGCAAGCACCCAAGTGGTGCGCATCTGCAAGGTTCCGCAGTCCCCCGAGCCCCGTCTTATACCCAGAATCGACAGCGCTGTTTGCTCTTTTAGCGCCGCCTTGCAGAGCTCTGGAGGCTGGGGTTCCTTAGCTAACATCCGCCCAAATTCCACCATAGAGGGACAAAACCCCTTATTGTAAATATTGTGAACGGTGGCCGCATCCAGGGTGGCGAAGGAAACTTGGGGGCCAGCCAACACCAAAAGAGTAAGAAGCATTGTCTACTTACCCGCCCGAATATCGCTCAACGTACACAAACTCAAAAACTTGAGCCCCTTGCCTTCGATCACTTCCCGCGCGCCTTCCTGCCGGTCGACCACGGTGAGAATGGCCGTCACCTTAAAGCCCGCTTCTTCGAGCTTCTCCACTGCCTTCAGAGAAGAGCCGCCCGTCGTGGTCACGTCTTCCAGCACCACGAGACTCGCGCCCTTGGGAAACGTCTTCGCGCCCTCGATCCAGGCGAGCGTGCCGTGCTCTTTAGGCTGCTTGCGCACGATGAAGGCGGGCACTGTCATGTCCACAGAGAAGAAGGCAATGCTCACGGCCGTGGCCAGAGGGTCCGCTCCGAGCGTGAGGCCGCCCACTGCGTAGGGCTTGATGCCTGCGGTGAGTAGCGCTTCCACCGAAAGGGCGCCGATCAGAAAGGCGCCTTCGGGATAGAGGGCAGTTTCTTTAACGTCTAAGTAGAAACTCGACTTCTTGCCGGAGGCTAGAGTGAAGTCCCCTTCGCGGTAGCTCCGCGTCTTGAGGATTTTGACGAGACCGGCTTTGCTGGGCGCTTCAAGCATTGCAGTATCCATTTCTTCAGCTCAAGGAAGGCTCGTTCCCGCTTCCGCTCATGGAAAGGCTCGTGGAAAAAGCTATGGAACAGCTTTACCTCCACTTTGCCCGGATGGGCAACGGAGAGTTTGTGGGCGAAGCGTTGCGCGGCTTCCGTTTCCACCACCTTGTCCTTGCCGCTCAGCAGGAAGAGCGTGGGCAGGCCAAGCTGGGCGTGGACCTTTGGCAGGGAAGCGATGCCCTCTTCGATGGCCGTGAAGGCGGCTGGCGTGATCCAGCCGTGCACGAGCGGATCCTCTTTATAGCGCAACACTTCTTCCAAGTCGTGGGTCAGCCAGGCGGGGTCGATGCCGTTGGGCACCTGAAACGTCTGCAGAAAGCCGGGCACCTTGCGGGCCAACTGCGCTTCGATCAGGCGCTTAGGAGTCCACTTCAGGCCGAGACACGGATTGGAAAGAATCAGTCCGCTAAAAGCGGGCGCGGGAGGATTCGCCACGTAGCGTGCGGCATAGGTGAGCGCAATCAGTCCGCCCAAGCTGTGGCCGAGCAGAAAGCAGGGTAGCTCGTCGGTGAGTTCGCCCTTGGCCACCAAATGGCTGATCCAGGCGTCGAGGTCGAAATGATGCTCGCCTAAATCCGCGAAATGGCCGCGCACTCCCTTGGAGCGGCCATGCCCACGCAGGTCCATCACATGCACGTTCACCTGGAGGTTGAGGAGCTGCTCCACCAGCTCCTCGTAGCGGCCGCTATGCTCGCCGAGGCCGTGCACCACGAGCAGCGACGCGCGTGCGTGGGGGGTTTGGAAACTCTCGCCGAAGATCAGCGTACCGTCGCTCGAACGTACGATCATGGGTCAGCCGATGTATTTCTCGATGGCCGATTTGGCCTCGGGAGAAAGGCTGGTGAATCTAAAACTGAAGCCACGGCCGTCTTCCAGCACCCTCACCACCACGCCCTCGCAGGCGAAGCCCGGCAAGTTGGCCTGGGGGTTCACGTTCAGCTTGAGAGCGGTGCCCGAGGGGCCCGGAGAGTGGTCCATCAGCACCTGCATTCCGCCCACGCTGATGTCGCGGCAGAGGGCCCAGCCCACCTCTTTGCCGTCTGTCAGCAGGATTTTGGTCTCGAGCGGCTTGCGGGGAGCGGAGCGTTTGTCGGCGGGCTTGGCCGCCTTTTTTCCGAAACGGTTGGCCCAGTACTCGATATCTTTTCCAAGCTGCCAGTCGGCGAAGCCCTTGGTCCACATATAGGTTTGGGCACTGATCCGGCCGCTCTCGATCAGGCCGGTCACCTCGCGGTCCGAAACAGGGCCGTAGCTCGACTCGTCCAGATACACGTACCAAACGCGCAGCTCTTCCTTCTGCTGGGGAGCGAGCGGGGGTGGCGCGGCCTGGGTGGAGCGCTGGATCTCGGAAAGCAGGCCGGCCACGGGTTCGGCGGGCAGGAGCGGCTTGAAATCGATCACGTCATAGATGCGGGTCCAGCCCTTGTAGCCGTCTTTCCAAACGTGGGAGGCGAAATTGAGCTCGTGAGCGTGGAGCCGTTGCACGATTTCCTTGGCGCTGAGAGGACCCACGGGACGGTCGTTCACCACCGTATACCACTTGAGGGTGGTGTCCTGGAGAAGGAGATTCAGAGTGTTTTCCATATACTTAGAGTATCAGGCAGCCAAAGGGCTCGGGCAAGATTCTCCGCTGTATAAACTTCAGACAGAGCGCCTAAGTATAAACATTAGTCAGCGGGAGAGTGTGCTGTCTTGTCGTCGAGCAAGTGCCCAGGAATCAAGCCCTTACACGTTTTTAGGTAACCTGTCTCCACTTGGCATCGGCTTTGCTCTTTCAGGCCCGAGTTGTTCCGTTTGTGTTTGTAGGAGTTGTTTATGATGTTGCGGAATTTGTGGAAAGCATTGCCAGTGGGGGCCCTCGCGGCCATGACGCTGCTTTCCGCTTGCGGGAAACAAACCTTTAGTAAGGCTGACTATACGACCAGCGCGATCGCCGGCCAGTATGTCTATATCAAGCCGAAGCTCGATATCGTGGTCTTCCAGGACCAGTCGGATTCGATGGCAAACGCCCTCGCCCAGGTGAAGCCCCAGCTGAATAACTTTCTTCTGGCTCTCGACCAGAACTGGGAATATCGCTTCGTGGTGATGCCGCTGCAAACCACGCCTTCGATCAGTTCCAAAGTAGTGGTGGCCACCGACTGCACGGGCGTACCCGGCTCCTATTGCTTGCCGGCCACGAGCGCCTCCACCTTTAACTCCTTAGCCGGCGACCAAGGCTGGATCACCATCCGGAATCCGTCCATCGGCAACCAGGACTACGGCTTCCAAAACATGCAAGCCAACATCACCAACCTAAAGAACGCGGGCTTCGTGCGCCCCGACGCCCAGCTGGCGATCCTGGTGATCTCGAACGGCGAGGATGTATCGGGTGGTGTTCAGTACAACCTCAATGTTGATGGAACGGTGAATCTCACCAGCATCAACTACAATAGCGCGACCACGACAAACTCGTTCAATGGTTATAAGAATTACTTCAGCACCGTGAAGGATCTCAACGCCAATACCAGCAAAGCGCTCACCAGCTTCTACTCCGTAGTAGCGGGCGTAAGCTACTCGAACTGCTGGGGTGGTGGCCTCGCCATCATGGGCAAGCGCTATATGGATATGGCCGGTGTGATTGGCACTGGTAGTGGTTCCTTCGATCTCTGCCAAGGTCAACTCCCGTTGGTTCTTAACCTGATCCGCTCGCAGCTCGTGACCGTAGTGCAGACCGTGGTCTTCAACTACGTGGTTCTCCCTGAAGAGCCGAACCCGGCCACGATCGTGCTCAAGAAGAACGGCGTGACGGTTCCGAACTCTGCTGTGAACGGCTGGACTTATGCCGGCTACCTCGCGAACCAGCCCACGTCGTACTTCCCGACCTCGGGTAACGAGAAGAGCGGTTTCATGATCCGCCTGAACGGCTCGGCCGAGTTCAAAGGTACCGATACGATCTCGATCGACTACCAGAAAAAGTAATCGCTTAAAATTTCGTCTTCCTTCGCGTACGTCATCCCCCTGCTGTACGCACCCGGCCGGTTCCCCCTGGCCGGGTTTTTTATTTCCCCCTACACGCTTCCGCAAAGCCTACTTTAGCTATTAGTGCCGCAGCAAAAAACTCCGATAGGCAGGGGCGGAAAAAACATGCGTTCTTGCCCTTTTACATTTCTGGACTTCCAAGTGGAGCAGCTCGTAAGCGAAGGTGCGGGCGGCGAGTATTATCGCGCGCGCAAACCTTCCGAAGGTCCGCTTGGCCACCAGTACCTCCTCTTCGTGGCCCACGAGACTATTTCCGCCGATGTGAACGTCCGCGATCGGCTGCGCGCCTTCAGCGACCGCTGCTACGGCTCAACCCACGCCAATCTTTTCTCGGCCCTGGGCATCTATCACGAAGCAAACGCCATGGGAGTCGCCAGCGAATGGCTGCCGGGCCTGCCGCTTTCCACTCTCATGGCCAAGCTGCAGCTGCCGCTCGGCCGCTGGCCGGTGGCCGAAGCCATTTTCCTTGCCAGTGAGCTGGCCAAAGCTCTCAACTCCCTGCACAGCTTCCGCAATCCGGCCACGGGACAGGTGGAAGGACTCGTGCATGGGCAGCTGCGGCCTGGAAACATCTTCGTGACCTTTGGCGGGCAGGTGAAGCTGGCCCATCCCTGCGTGGCCGAAATCGAAAGCGTCGCACTGGCAGCCCGCGGCTCCTACCGGCCGGATGCGGCCAACTACGCCTCCCCCGAACAGTCCCTTGGCCGGGAGCTCGACGGCCGGAGCGACTGCTACTCCCTCGGTGTGCTGCTCTGGGAGCTGATCTCCGGGAAGCCCCTCTATCCGCCGTCGGGCCGTGATGAATGGACGAAGGCTCTTTCTGAAAAAGTTCCCGCCGCGCCCTCCCAGTCGAACAAAGAGGTTCCGTTGGAGCTGGACACGGTGATGCGCAAACTGCTTGATGCGGATCTTTTCAAACGTTACGAAACCTCCGAGGCCACGGCATTCGATCTCGACAAGGTGCTGAAATTCCAGTTCCCCGAATTTTCCGCCGGCGATTTTTTCGATTTCTGCGCCAAACAGCTGAAGCCTTTCCGCGCCTCAGAAGAGGCCACTAAGGTGGACCAAGTGAGCGAAGAGGTCACCAAGGCGATGGCCACCCCTGCCGCAGCCGGACCGGTCATCGAACTTGCCACCCAGCAAACGGAGATATCCGGTTCCATCGTCACCCCTCCCCCTGTCCGCACGCCAGTCCCGGGCGCGCCCAGGCGCGAGGTCACCCAGGACACTCCTGTCGGAGAACGCAGTCTGATGCGTACAAGCCGCACCGCCCAGATGCGCGCTCGCATGAACGAGCTGAACAGATCGGAAAAGGAAGAGGGCGACAATGGCTGGCTCTTTCAAAAGGGCTTCCTTAAGACAGCGGTCACGGTGGGCGGCTTACTGCTCGTTCTTTCCCCTATCTTCGGCTCGAAAGCGCTCCACAAGCTCCGAGGTTCGAAGGGCGCCGACAAAGCACGAGTGACAGCAAGCACGTCCAAGGCCGCCAGCCTGCGTTTCACGAGCGATCAAAGCGGCTTCGAAGTGATGGTCAACGGCCAGCCGGTGGCCAATCTCGACGAGAAATTCGACGTGCCGGTGGGAGAAATGCTGGACATTCGCGTGAACAAGGCCGGTTACGACGAAATCAGATTCGAGCGCGCCCTCGCAGCCGGTGAAACCGTGGACATCCCCATAAACTTCGCCGGCCTGCAGACCTACGGCACACTCAGCATCCAGGCCGATCCCACGTCCACGGTTCGAGTGGTGCAAGACAATACAGTTGTACTGAAAAACGAAGGCCCGATCGGCGGCACACGCCTCCCTACCGGCAGGTATCTCGTGGAAGCCGAAAACCCCGCGATCGGCTTCAGGCATTCAGAGGAAGTGGAATTGGAACCGGGAATGCTGGTCAAGCGGGATCTCACCCGCAAATTGAAACGCTAATCGCGCTTCTGGGAATTCAAATCGCGAAAGCGCTGCCGCAGCGAAAGCAGAGGATAGAGCTTCTGCACAATCGGTACGTTGAAGTCGGCCGTCTTCGCCTCCCCAGCAGTACGAACGTCCTTGGCAAAACCACTCTTCACGATCTCATCGAATGAGCTCCACTCGAATGGCACCTTCAAGTTCTGCTTCTCTGCGGCCATTTTGAACACTTTTTCCATGTCCACGGTCACCATCTCACCCGTGGCCTTCGCCAAGTCACCGTAGGCGAAAACAGCGTCGAGGATTCCCATTCCCTTCTGTGCGATTGGCAGCTGCTTCTCCTGAGTCTTGCCGTTCTCTTCGTGGGAAAAGTAGATGAACTTCTCGAGGCGTTCGAGGTCCAGCAATACAAGCTCAACGAAGTCCTTCTGCTTCTCGATGCGGATCACGCCGGCCTCATGCAGCACATCAGTAAACGCCTGCACCTTCGCCAGTTGCACTCCGAAAATCTGGCCGCCGTAGAACTGCACCCACCCGGCCTTCACCTTGAGCGATCCATCGGCCAGTTTCTCCCCGTTCCTCGCGGACGCCAGCAGAAGCCCGGCGCTCAGCTTCAGGGATTCGTTAGATGTCAGAAACTCGTGGGTTTTCACCGTACGGCCCGCTTCGTCCTTGGCGTAAGCCATCGAAGAACTTTCCAGTTCGCGCACGCGGTTGCTGGTGGTGCGCAGCCGCTTCACCAAGGTTTGGATCAGCGATTTCATCCACGACGGCTGGGCGGCGATGAACTCCTCGAACTTCCCGCGCGGAATCTCGACGATATCGCAAGGCTGGAGCGCTTCCACCGACGCGGAACGGGGCTGGTTGTCGAGGAAGCTCATCTCGCCCACAACCTCGCCGGAATGAACCACTCCGAGCTCGATGAAGCCCGCGCCCTTCTTTTTGAAAAGTCTTAGCGTGCCGCTTTGCACCCAGTACATGGAGTTGGACATATCGCCCTCTTTCATGAGTGCGTCGCCTTTTTTCAGGTGCTTAATGGATACCATCGCGCAAAGCCCTTCCTTGGCTCAGGGCGGCTGGTCAGAACGTCATTTCAGGGACGTTCCCTTCTGCAATCAGAGGCGCCGCCGTGGCCTTCCTGATCTCTTCCACGCTCACTCCCGGTGCGCGCTCCTTCAAGCGGAACCCTTTGTTCCGCTCAAGCTCAAGCACCGCGAGCTCCGTCACCACCGTGCTCACGCACTGGATGCCGGTGAGAGGCAGGGAGCATTCGGAAAGGATTTTCGATTCCCCTTCCTTGGACACGTGTTGCATCGCGATCACAATTTTGCGCGAGCCCGCCACGAGGTCCATGGCGCCACCCATGCCTTTTACCATCTTACCGGGGATCATCCAGTTAGCCAAATTGCCCTTCACATCCACCTGCATGGCGCCGAGCACACAAAGATCGATATGGCCGCCGCGGATCATCGCGAAGGAATCGACGGAGGAAAAAAAGCTGGAACCAGGTAGGGTCGTGATCGTTTGCTTGCCCGCATTGATGAGGTCTGCGTCCACTTCCGCTTCCGTGGGAAAGGGACCAATGCCGAGCAGTCCGTTCTCGCTCTGCAATATCACGTTAACGCCCTTGGGAAGGTAGTTCGCCACGAGAGTAGGAATACCGATCCCAAGGTTCACGAACATCCCGTCTTTGAGCTCTTTGCCAATGCGGCTGGCAATCTGTTCTCTCGATAGTGCCATGCTCTACGCCTTCCTCAACGTGCGCTGCTCGATGCGCTTCTCAAATTTGCTCTGCACGAGTCTTTTTACATACACAGCCGGAGTGTGGATGCTGTCCGGATCAAGCTGCCCCGTCTCCACGATCTCTTCCACCTCGGCGATGCAGATCTTACCGGCGGTGGCCATCACGGGATTGAAGTTGCGGGCCGTTTTTCTATAGACGAGATTGCCCAGCTTGTCGGCCTTCCATGCTTTCACCAGGGCGAAATCTCCCTTGATCGCGCGCTCCATGACATATTCCCGCCCGTCGAAAGTCCGCACTTCCTTGCCCTTGGCCACGAGCGTGCCCACTCCCGTGGGAGTGAAGAAGGCCGGGATGCCCGCGCCGCCCGCGCGCACCCTTTCCGCTAACGTGCCCTGGGGCACCAGCTCCACCTCGAGCTCGCCCGAAAGCAGGAGCTTCTCGAAGGTGGCGTTCTCGCCCACATAGCTCGAGATCATCTTCTTCACCTGCTTCTTCTGGAAGAGAAGGCCGATGCCGAAGTCGTCCACGCCCGCATTGTTGGAAACGCAGGTCAGGCCCGTCACGTTCCTATCCACCAGGGCCTTGATGAGATTCTCGGGAATCCCGCAGAGCCCGAAGCCGCCAATGCAAAGAGTGGAGCCGTTCGCGATATCAGCCACGGCCTCCGCGGCGTTGGAAAAGATTTTTACCGCCATAATGAACCTTTCTTGGATTAGGTGCGCTCCACAACCATCGCGATGCCTTCGCCCCCGCCGATGCAGAGGGAGGCCAGGCCGCGCTTGGCATTCCTGGACGCAAGCAGGTGCAGAAGCGTGGTGAGCACACGGGCACCGCTCGAGCCGATCGGGTGACCAAGCGAAATCCCGCCTCCGTTGACATTGAGCTTTTTCTCGTCGATCTCGAGGCCCTTGGCCGCGGCCAGCGCCACCACAGCGAAAGCTTCGTTCACTTCCCAGAGGTCGATTTCAGAGGCCTTCATATTCGCTTTGGTAAGGGCTTTTTTCATCGCCTCCACCGGCGCGGTGGTGAACCATTCCGGAGCCTGCGCGTGGATGGCGCAGGACACGATGCGCGCCATCGGCTTGAGGCCGTGCTTGTCGGCGAACTCCCGGCTCGCCACCACGAGAGCGGCGGCGCCGTCGTTGATCGTCGAGGCGTTGGCTGCGGTGATGGTGCCGTCTTTCTCGAATACCGGACGGAGTCCCGGCATTTTAGCGAAGTCCACTTTGCCCGGGCCTTCGTCCGTATCAAAAAGCACAGGATCGCCTTTTTTCTGAGGGATCGGCACCGGCACGATCTCGTTCATGAAAGCGCCACTCTTGATCGCCGCCTGGGCGCGCTCGAAGCTTTGTTTGGCGAAGCGGTCCTGCTCCTCACGCGTGAATTTGTATTCCTTCACGCAGAGCTCAGCGGCATTGCCCATATGGAACTGGTTGTATACGTCCCAAAGCCCATCATGCACCATCGAGTCCACGAGCTTTTTCTCGCCCATGCGGAAGCCCGTGCGGGCCTCGTTCATCAGGTAGGGCGTCAGGCTCATATTCTCCATGCCCCCGGCCACCACGCACTCGCTCTCACCGGCGAGGATGGCGTTGCGGGCCAGATTCACGCTTTGCATGCCGGATCCGCAAACCTTGTTCACCGTGGTCGCGCCCACGCTATGGGGGATGCCTGCAAAAATCATTGCCTGGCGGGCCGGAGCCTGGCCTTCGCCGGCCGAAAGCACGTTGCCCATGAACACCTGGTCCACACACTTGGGGTCCACCTTGGCACGTTCCAAAGCGGCCTTAATGGCTACGGCACCCAGACGCGGGGCGGGAACGGAGGAAAGGGCCCCCAGAAAACTGCCCACCGGCGTTCGGGCGGCGGAAAGGATCACGACTTCTTTGGCGCTCATAGATTTACTCCCTGCGTTAAATTGCGTCTAAATACCATTGGGGTAATGTAGGCGTAAGAGTTTTCCTCCTACGCCAGAGGAATGTCAATTCCCGTTCGTCCTGCGTACCCTAGGAGTAAAAAATGAAATGGATCTACTCGGTATTTGTAGCGGCGGCGTCATTTTCCGCATGGGCCGGCACGCCGCCCCCCGGCACCATCAATGTACCCGAGCTCGTGGAGCGTGTGGATAAGGGTGTGGTGAACATTCAGGCCGTGACTCTGGTGCACGAACGCATCGCCAACCCAATGTACGAGGACTTCTACTTCCAGTTTTACGGTGTATCGCGGGAACGCATCCGCAAGCAGCCGTCGCTCGGTTCGGGCTTCGTGATCGATGAAGCCGGCTACATCCTGACGAACCATCACGTGATCGACCGCGCCTCCGAAGTGGAGGTGTTCATCGACGACGGGAGCCACACCAAGCTGAAAGCCAAGATCATCGGCTCCGACAAGAAAAATGATCTCGCTTTGCTGCAGGTGAAGGCGGGGCCGTATCTGCAGGCTCTACGCCTCGGGAATTCCGATCCCGTGAAGGTGGGAGAGAGCGTGGTGGCCATCGGCAACCCCTTCGGGCTCTCGCACACCGTTACCGCCGGTATCATCAGCGCCAAGAATCGCGTGATCGGCCAGGGCCCCTATGACAATTTCTTGCAGACCGACGCCAGCATCAACCCCGGCAACTCGGGCGGGCCGCTCTTCAACGCAAAGGGCGAGGTGATCGGCATCAATACCGCCGTGAGTGCGGCTGGCCATGGACTGGGATTCGCCATTCCCATCAACCAGGCCAAGCGCATTTTGCCCGACTTGAAAAAATTCGGCCGCATTTCCCGCGCGTGGCTCGGAACTTTGCTCGTGACCCTGCCCAAAGGAGTGTTTGTGGAAGGCGTAGTGATCGGATCCGCATCCCATAAGGCGGGCATCAAGCTCGGAGATCGGGTGCTTTCCATTGATGGGAAAAAGGTCGACGAACAAATCGAAGTGGAAAAGGTGCTCGAAGGAAAACGTCCCGGCGAAACCGTGACCATTGAGGTGCAGCCGGCCCAGTCGCTCATGCCGCGCACGAAGAAATTTCTCGTCGAGCTGGGCGAGGAGCCCAAGACGGAAGACGAGCTACCCCAAGGCCTGATCTGATGTCTCTCAAGGGCGGTGAGGTCAAACGCACCGTTCTTTGCTTCGTCTTTGACCGTGCTCGAAATTCGCTGCTGATGATCCAAAAAAAGCGCGGGCAGGGCGCCGGCAAGGTGAATGTACCCGGAGGGAAGATCGCGGCGGGTGAATCGGCCGTGGATGCTGCGATCCGGGAGACGGAAGAGGAAACGGGCATTGTTCCCTCAGGACTGGAGGAAGCCGGCATTCTCGAGTTTTATTTCCCCGAAAGCCAGAGCTGGGACAATACCTGCACGGTATTCACCGCAGAGTCTTTTTCGGGGGATCTCATTCCAGAGACAGAGGAGTGCAGCGTGTTCTGGGAAAACCTCGACCGGCTTCCGATGGAAAGGATGTGGGACTCAGACCGGATCTGGCTTCCGCTCCTGCTCTCCGGGAAGAGATTCCACCGCTCCTACACCTTCGACAAGCACGACAAAGTGGCCCAGGAGCGCGTGCTCGGCTGAACCCGGAACCCGCTTCCGTTTAAAGATCCCCTACTCCCGTAGAAAGTTTAAATAATACGGCTTTCCACGCCGATCAGTCGGTTATGCGGCCCGCCGCCTACAAATGGAATATCGCCGCGCTCAACGCGCTGAGCCCAGAAACCGGAACCGCCGGCCCTTACTCCGCTTTTTCCCAAATCGACGGAACCCATCCATGGAAATTCGCCGTGCCCAGCGGCTTCGTGGACTATCAGGCACGCGTTCTGAGGGGAACAAAAATTGTTTATTTCAACTTCCCCCTCGCCATGGAAATGGGGCTGATCCCCGTTGATCACCCGCACCGGATGAATCCCGCGCTGGAGCGCGAGGTGATTTCCTCCTTCGCCCTGCGGATCCTGAACGAGCACGACCAGCTGACGGGAGTTTCCGTGAAGGGGCGCGACCTCAAGCCCAACCGCTATATGGCCACCCGCTACCTTCAGCTCCAGCATGACTGCAAAAAAGGCGCCACCTCGGGCGACGGTCGCAGTGTCTGGAATGGCCAGTTTGTGTCCCTCGAAGGCGTGGCCTGGGACATCTCCAGCTGCGGCACCGGCGTAACCCGGCTCAGCCCTGGCTTCGCCCACGGCGGAAAGCCGGTACGCACAGGCGACCCGAACGTCTCCTACGGTTCCGGACTGGCTGAAGTGGACGAAGGCCTTACCGCAGCGATTTTGAGCGAAAGCTTCCACAGCCGCGGAATTCTCACCGAGCGCACACTTGTGGTGCTGGAGACCCCGGACGGAGACGGAATCAACGTGAGAGCAGCGAAAAACCTGCTCCGCCCGTCGCATTTGTTTTTGCATCTCAAGCAAGGAAACCAGCTGATGCTCCGGCGCGCCCTCGATTTCTACATTGCCAAGCAGTCGCATAACGGCGACTGGGAGTTCCCCAAGGAAGGCGACAAATACGACCACTTCCTATCGCGAATCGCCGCTCAGTATGGCCGCTTCGCCGCCCGTCTTGAAGACGAGTACATCTTCTGCTGGCTCGACTGGGACGGCGACAATATGCTGCTCGACGGTGGGATCATCGACTACGGCTCGATCCGCCAGTTCGGCCTCTGCCACCATCGCTATCGCTATGACGATGTGGAGCGATTCTCAACCAATCTCAAAGAGCAGCGCCAGAAGGCCCGCTACCTCGTGCAGACCTGCGTGCAGCTCATCGACTTCGTGCGAACGGGCCAGAAGAAGCACCTGAGCGCTTTCGCCGACAGCCCCTATCTTGCCGAGTTCGATTCCGTTTTCGAAGCCACTCTTTCCGAATGCCTGCTCAAGCGGATCGGCCTGGCTCCTTCACAACGCCTGCGCTGCATGACGGAACGCCCCAAGCTCGTAGCCGAGCTCTCCAAGGCCTACCGCTTCTTCGAAAGACGCGAATGCCCCCGAGGCCTGCGCCGCGTGGCTGATGGGGTGAACAGTCCGGCCATCTTCTGCGTCCGCTCCCTTCTGCGCGAGCTGCCGCGGCTGCTGATGATCAAAGGCAGAGAACTCGACACCAGAGAGTTCCTTGGCGCCATGAAAACACCTTACCTCACCAAGAAGGAAATGAAGGCCTCGGCCCGCTACTCAATGCCAGCGGCACGCTTCCAGCGTTCCTATCTGGAGCTGCTGCGCTTCGCCCATAAGGGGCGTCCTCTCCGCCGCGCTCTCCTTGAAACCACGATGCGCGCCAGCCAGCACAATCGCACCAGCCTAGCCACCGGCGACGCCATCATCCATGTAGTGGATCACCTGCTTTCCAAACGGCAGGCCCTGAGCCGCAACGAAGTACTGAACGTGATTGATGGCTTCATTCGCCTGCAGCAGGGTCGGCCCATCAAGACGCGCCTGCGAAAAGAGGCGCGGCGGATGCTTTCCCGTCTTTTAGCGATTGTCGAAGAAAACAAGTTTTCAATTTAGCGAAAGGAACGACCTATGAAAAATCCGAGCAGAATCAATATCCAACTTTCCATTTTCCTGAGCCTGCTTGCGCTTCCCCTCGATGCCATGGGCAAGGAAATTTCTACGGGAACATGGTGGAATTCCCAAACCCAGCCTTTGGAAGTGAAAGAGAAAGAAGTCCTGTTCCGGGGTGAGAGCTTTCCCATCGGCAAGGAAACCATTGTCGACTCCTGGACCGTCTTCAACAAAGGATGGCTCTCCAGGGACAGCGCCGAATGCCGCATCAGCACCCGTCTGGCGCATCGTGCGCCGAGCGGTGAAATTGTGCTACTTACCATGACCCGCTCGCGCCCTTCCAACTCGAGAGGCCTGGCTTGCAGGTTCGTCAAAGATACGGGTTCCTTTGCCAACCCGTTTCACTATGAGCAGGTGGTGGTTACCCCGGACAATTCTGATGGCCTGAACGTCAGCTCCGTCGAAGTGCGCGACGACCTCCGCCGCCCCGATCTCAAGGTGGAGCAATTGAAAGACCCGAACGTCACGAAAACCAACAAGGCCCTGAGCGACTTCATCAAGGAGAACCTGAAGCCATCCACGCCCTGGCCCCGTGTCACAACCTTCAAATCTGAATTCAAGAAGAAGGCATTCCAAGAACCTTCAGGCGAAGAAGACGACTCGTCAGAAGAGCACGACTCCGCTCCCGGCACCTGAGTACTACTGGTAACGGCTCTGATCCTATTTAGGCTGGAAAGCTTCCGGCGCGCTCGCCTTGCATTCGGGTGTCGCTAGGGCGTGCTCGTAGATCGCCTTGCACTGCGGGAACTGCTTGAGATCCACGCCGAACCGGAGTGTCGAATAACACTGCGGGATCAGGCATAGATCGGCTAGCGTCGGCTGGTCGGAAACAGAGAATTTGCAGCCCTTGCGGTCAATGCTGGAGAGTATGTTTTCGTACACCTGCATCCCGCGCTGAATCCAGTGGCGGGTCCACTCGGCCTGTTTCTCTTTGTCATCGGAAATTTTTTTTGTCACATCAAGATTCTGGAGTGGCTGGATGCCGGCATTCACCGTTTCCGCGAGCTGGCAGATGCGTGCGCGCAGGAACGAGTCTCCCGTGAAAAAGGAGGGCTTCGGGTAGTTTTCTTCCAGCCAATGCAAAATGGCGAGAGACTCACCCAGGGGCGGATTCTTTCCCGCAATCAGGCAGGGTACATAGCCGGCAGGGTTGCGTTTCAGGTAGTCCTGGTTTTTTTCCTGTGATGTGAGCAGGTCCACCGCAATCTTCTGATGAGGAACCTTCTTGATCTCCAGCCCCCAGCGAACGCGCCAGGAGGCGCTCGAGCGCCAGTAATGGTAAAGCGTGATTTCGTTGCCCATGGAAACTAAGTATCACGAAGGGCCGGGGAGTGGCTACTTCAGCTCGTCGGCGGGCACGCGGTCGCGGGGCCGGCTGCTTTTGGGTTTGCCGCCCTCCGCTGCCGCTGTGGGGGGTGCGTAGAACTTCAAGCGCTGCCCGGGGTGGATGCGACCTCTTCTCAGACCGTTGATCTTCATCAGGGTGCGCGTGGAAATCCCGATCCGCCTGGAGATGGAAGCTAGATTATCACCCCTTCTCACCACATAGAAATCGTAGGAGCCGTCGTCGGCGGCGTTGGTGGCGTCGGCCATCTGCTGCCTGGTCCAGCCGTGGCGAAAGCGCTTCAGATTTTCGATCTGCTCTTTGAGAGTGTCAAACTTGGCCACTTCCGTTTTGGGAAGGTAGATGTCCACGGTGCCGTTGCGGGAATAAGGGGTCACGCCATGGATCAGGTCGCGGTTCCAGCGCTTCAGAACAGCCAGGGGGATGCTCGATTTCCTGGCGATGTCGGAGAGCCTCACTCCCGACGGCACGCTCACGGTATCCCAGTCGTCCCATTTATCTTCGGGCCCGATGTTCAGCTTGAAGCCGAGACGCTCATAGTTCTTGCCCACGATATGGGCAGCCAGAAATTTGGGCACATAATCCATCGTCTCCTGGGGAAGGAGGCCTCGCTCGGCGAGCACCCAGAAATCCCGGGTCTTGCCCTTCATGATTGAGCGCACGATGCGATGTTCGCCCGCGTTATAAGCTGCCAAGGCAAGATACCAGGAACCGAAAACGTTGTTGAGGTCCTTGAGATAGTTTGCGGCAGCCTCTGTGGCCTTGATCCAATTGCGGCGCTCATCCACGGACTTGTTGATCACCATCCGGTAGTTCTTCCCGGTTCCCTTCACAAACTGCCAAATTCCCACGGCCTTCGCGCGCGATTTCGCGCTGATCACGAAACCGCTCTCGATCATCGCAAGATAGAAAAGCTCGGCCGGTACCTCGTTCTCCCGCAGAATGGCCTCGATATGCGGGCGCAGAGCCTCCCCTCGTTCGAGATAACGGGTGGTCATGGCGCGTTCGCGTTCCGTGAAATATTTGAGCCAGCCTGCTACGCGCCGGTTGATCTCGATCGGGATTTGCAGGGGCACCTTCTCGTTCTCCCCCGCGAACTCTGAAAGCACGGGATTGGTCTCTTCGATGATCTTGTTGATTTCGGCCGGCGAGTCGGAAAGCGTGGCCGTTGCTGAGCCCGTTGCGGCAGTGGCTGCGGCGGGATCCCGGTGGTCCCCCTCGAAATTCGCCCTCCAGGAGGCGCAGGAGGCAAGGGTTGCCAACGCCACGGCTCCCATCATCGCTGTCCAGTGCTTAGTACGCAGGCTTATGCTCACTGCATCTAGAATACTGGATTTCCCCGCTCCAGGCATCATGATTCCGCCGGAATTTCCACAGCTGCGAGCACGGAATTAGGGGTTATGGCCGGATGCTCTTCTCCGCTCAGAGAGGCGATCCAGGGAGAGAGCTGCTGGAGCAGGGATTTCTCGGCAGTAGTGAAGGGAGCTCCTCTTGGCGAAGGATCAAAAAAACAAACCACGACATCGCTTCCGTTCTGCGTGCCGCAGTGAATGCCGATGTACGACTCCCATCCGCGCTCGAGAAATGCCGGGTGCTTGCGCCACTCGGTAAGGCTCACGTAGTCGAGGGTCAGGGTTTGTCCCGGGCTCTTAAGTTTCCCGCAAAATATTGAAGCCCGCGGAATGTTTCCGTGCCGAACCAGCTTCGCCAGCAGGCGCGGATCACCGCTATGGGCGATCACCCGGCACTCATCCCCCGAATGTACCGTCACCATGCCTGCACGCATCTTGAGCTTGCGGGCAAGAGCCGAAAGCGCAATCTCGAGCCGGGCACTGGACGGGCAATCCGCGGCATCGAAAAGTCCGGCCGCCAGTCCCATCCACAACTGGCGGTCTTCCGCGACCCTCCCCCGGCGACGACGAACGCGTTTTCTAGCCAGCAAAGTGAGGGCGCAGCCCAAGAGGCAGATGGTGAAAAATAGAGAGAGGAAAATCTGACTGTGCATCCCGCACCTTTCGGCATCCGAGTCCTTCGGATGTATTCTTTTTATTCTAACCGAAATTTCGTGTCCACCACCTGGCAAATTCCTGACATCCTCATGGGCGCCAGAAACGATCGATGTTATAGAAAACCGCATGATCGACTTTTCGCTCTACACCTTCCATCCGGTTATCGCCCTACCCTCAGACTGCGAGGTTTTTGACTTCACCAAAGGCTACGATCCCGATCGGCCTCTTTCCTCCCCCTACGGAATCGGCCGTTACGACGAAGATAGGAGAGGGATGTACACATCCGCGCTCTTTGAAGACCCCAGCGGCCACCGCACCATCCATATGGGAATTGACCTGGCTGCACCGGTAAACACCGCCATTCGCTCCTTTTATGCCGGCGAGGTCTTCCTATTCGGATATAACGGGGCCCCCGGCGACTACGGCTACACCCTGATCACTCGCCACGAGTTCGGAGGTGAGCCGCTTTTCGCTCTTTACGGGCATCTTTCGGAAGGTTCTGTAGCCGCCAAACAGAAGGGACAAAAAATCGCTAGTGGAGAAACGATCGCCTGGGTCGGCGACCGTCATGAAAATGGCGGTTGGAACCCCCACCTGCACTTCCAGCTGAGCCTGGTGGAACCGGAACGCTGTGACCTTCCGGGCGCAGTGAGCCAGTCCCAGCGCAATGAGGCATTGCAGATCTACCCCGACCCCCGCCTGGTGCTCGGCCCCCTGTACTGAAACCGTGTAGGGCTCCGGCTGTGGCAAACTAGGGATTACGGAGGGTGCCCATGCGTTTTTTTTCCTGTTTCTTTGCGCTCGTATGGCTTTGCGCCTGCGCGGCCGAAAACAAAGCCATTCTGCTGGGGGTGGAGCCCGGCACCCCCGTAGATATCCGCGACTTGAAAAGACACTGTGACCTCGGCGACCAGGCCGCCTGCTCGCTGGCGGACTCCGACGAATTCAGCCCCTCCCCGGCCCGCCTTTCGATCGTGCAGGGAATCGCACCCCCCGATCGCGCCGTGTTCACGGCGCTTCTTCCGAAGTCCTCGTCTTACTCCTGGTTCATCTTCAATCGCGACCGCTCCCAGCTCTCCAAGCTCTCGCTCGTCCGCCCGGTCACCACCGGCCCCTGGTCGCTGCAGAGAATCGAGGCAAGGGGGCTTGAACCGGGAAGCGCCTACGAGCTGCTGGCCGGCGACTCCGGCGGACGCCTCGTGGAGAGCCGCTCATTCCGCACCTTTTCCACGGCTGGCAGAAAGACGCGCATCGCACTCGTGGGTGGACTCAAATCCCTCAGTCCTTCGAGTGAAAAACGCATCTGGGCAAGCCTTGCCAACAACCGGCCAGATCTTTTGGTTTTCACCCACGGCGCCCTATCGGCCACCCTGGGCAAACTTCCCCCGGAGAAGCAGAGAAAGGCCGCTCGCGAGTTTTTCTTTGCCCGCCATGCCCAGGCAAGAAACTCCCTGTCATTCGCCCGCGAGGGACTTCTCCTTCCCACGACGGTAGCCTGGGGCGAAGACGAGTTCGGGAAGCTAGGGGGAGACAAAACATTCCCTTTCAAAGACCAGGCCCGGGAGGTTCTGGAACTCTTCTTCCCTCATTGGGCCGACGAATCTTCCATTGTCGACGGCCCCGGCATCTCCACCCTCTTTCAGCTGGGTGGCCACCGCATAGCAGTGCTGGATGAATACACCTTTCGCCCAGCGGCTCGGCCTTCTATGGTGGTCTGCGAAAAAAAGGGGAAAAAGAACGTTTGTAGCAAAACGGCGGCAGCGGCGCGGTCACCCGGATCCACTTTCGGCAATCTTCAGCTGGAATGGCTGAGCCGCTGGTCGCGGAAGAACGGAGGCCCGATCTCGATCCTTACGGGCACACCATGGGTGGGCCCCTTTGAAGAGACCTGGACGGAGAAGGCCGAGGCCCCCTCCTCCTTGGCAAAATTGGAAACGGGCGGTTTCGCGATTCTAGAATCCTCAGGGAAGGGTTTCGCAGCCCTGGAAGTGAGCGTTTTAAAGCGCTAGCAGGCCTCGCTCACTGCCGGGGCAAGGCTACCGTATTAAAAGAAAAATCGGGAAAGCTGGTGGGGATCAGGTCCAGCGATTTGGCATCGATCCGAAATAACTGGTACTTCAAATCGAGCAAAAGCAGCTCCAGCTGACGGGCGGATTCCTTCATCGCCTCATTCCACATATTCGTTTCGGTATAAATGATCGGCTTATGCCGCTCGAGAACGCTCCTGCCGCCCCTGAGAATTTCAAATTCCAGGCCATCCACATCAATCTTGATGAAATCAAGCCTCGGCAGCTCGCGGATCAGCGGAAGGTCGTCCATTCTCACCGCTGTAACATCAATCGTTGGAGAGTGGGGGCTCATCCCGTCCGGCGAAGTGGTGGCCGTGCTGCCAGTATCGCTAAGCTGCCACTGGATAGTGCCACTTTTTCCGGACAGGGCGACGTTCTGCAGCACCACGCGGTTTTTCATGTCCGGGTTTTCAGAAATATTCCGCTCCAGCCGGGAAAAAAAGGTTGGCCCGGGCTCGAACGCCAGCACCTTTCCGCCGGTCCCCACCGTGTCGGCCAGCGCCAAAGTGATGGCCCCCACGTTGGCGCCAATGTCGAGGCATATGGCGTCGCGCTTCACGAGCCTCCGGATGATCTGCGTGGTGTCTTTCTCATACATTCCAGAGAGCATCCGCCTCTCGACATCGCTTTCCGTATCGATATGCACCCGGTACCGATCCAGATAGTAGTTGATGACCACTTTTCGCGGCGAGGAGTTGATATAAAAGGCGATGTTGGGATTACCACGCGAAAGCCACACCTGAAACCTATATGGGAGTGACCGGTAGAGCTTTTTGATGAAATTTTTCAAAGTGTTCACAATCTTTGGTGCCGAGGACCGGAATGATTCGGGATTCCTATCCCTCACCCTCCGGGCTCTTCGCTATGCTCAGAGTCCAAAAGTAGCGTCCTGCTACTTTTGTCGTACCAGAGTACCAAATCTCATCCAAATCCCCAGTCTCCAAACCAAAAAAAGGTCCAATGCGAGTTGCCTCGCTTCCATGGACGGAAGCGAGGATTGTTTGAGCATTGGACCTTTTTTGGTTTGGTGCCGAGGACCGGAATCGAACCGGTACGGGAGGATTAGCTCCCGCAGGATTTTAAGTCCTGTGTGTCTACCAATTCCACCACCCCGGCGGAGGAATAAGATCAGCTTACCCTAATTCAGCGAGATGCCAAAAAAAAGCCCCCGCTTCGCAGCGGAGGCCTCTTTATCGGCAAGCAGAAGCTTACTTAACGGCTTGCTTGAACTCCATTCCAGGGCGGAATTTCGGCACATTATGGGCAGGGATCTTCAGCTCGGCGCCGGTCTGCGGGTTACGGCCTTTACGGGCTTTGCGCTTGGCTTTGTAGAAGCTGCCGAAACCAACGAGCGTAACCACATCACCCTTCTTTACGGACTTCTTGATGATATCCAAGGTGCTGTTGAGCATTCCTTCCGCTTGTGTCTTCGAAACGCTGTGCTCTTTTGCAAGTTGGTCTACGATTTGTGCCTTATTCATTTATCAGTGTCCTCCAGAGAGATTCAGAATCTGCGAAATCCCGCAACACGCGGTCTCTGCAAAAATGTTTGATGGAAAAAACCTAACAGGAAATTTCCGAGGGTCAAGATTTTTTCTCCCCCTGAAAAATTTCTACATCCCACCGCGGCCGAACATAAGAAAATCTTCCTGAAACGAAAATTCACTATACGAAATTGAAATTTTGTTCCAACCAAGCATCCAGCTGTGCCTCAGGCTCAAGCCACCAAGCAAGAATTTGTTTGCCTTGACAGCGATCACACCTGCCGCATTCGTCCTCCTGCATTCCGAGCCTGCTGGCCACCGCTCGCACACGGCAACCTCCCTCTGCCCACGCCTTCCACAGAGCTGCGAACCGCTCCCGCGATCCTGCCTGAAGAATTCTTGCACGCGTGATTTCGCTCCGCCTCCAGAAAGCGAGCGCGCGTGCCGGCGCACCACTGCGGCCGGCGCGGCCCACCTCCTGCCAGTAGCTTTCGAGATCATGGGGCATGGAAAAATGCACTACGCACTCCACATGCGGATAGTCGATCCCCATTCCAAAGGCAGAGGTAGCGCAAATCACGCGTAGCCGCCCCTCCCGAAACGCCAGCGATCTGACTGTTCGCTCCTCCTGGGGAAGGCCGGCATGATAAGCGACCGCAGGAATCCCGGCGCTCTTCAGCCAACGCGCAAGATCGTCACATTCTCCGCGGGAATGGCAGTAGACCAGCGCACTTTGGGGCGCATGCAGCTCCCGCAAATACGACACAACCTCCAGCCAGCGCTCCTCCTCTCTCTCCAGCGGCAGCACCTCGAGGCTCAGGTTCTTCCGCCCCAGCCCCGCCTGCACAAGCGCATGATCCCCGCAGAACTCAGCCATCCAAGCCCGGCCATGGAAGGCGGAAAGGCTGGCGGACAATCCAAGAAAGAGCGTCCCCCCACTCACAGACCGGTAGAAATGTTCCCCCAGGTTCCGATAGGCGGAGCGGAATTCCCTCCACTCCTCCATGCAATGCATCTCATCGAGAACAAGCAGATCCGCGTCCAGGCCCATGCAACGCAAGGAATGCAGGTAGCCGTTTTCTGCCCAAGCAACGAACCTTTCTGGCGAAAGAAAGCAGACTTCCCAGGCTCCGGACTGCATTTCCTCTTCCCGCTCGGCTCTTTGCGTGTCCGTCAGCTTCCCCTGCCATGCGACCACTCTTAGCCCACGCGCTTTCGCGCTGATCGCCTGGTCCTGAATCAGGGACACCAAGGGGCTGATCACCCAAACTTTCCATCCCCAGGCACGTGCGGGAAGCCAGTAGCACAGCGATTTTCCGTAACCCGTGGGCAGGCCCGCAAATACCGCGCGGTGCTCTGCCAGATTCCTTAGCACCTCCCGCTGGTGAGTGCGAAGCGAGCCAAGCCCGAAGCAGCGAACAGCTTTCTCCGCGCATGCCAGCATTTCATCCAAGGTTGCCGTGCTCATGAGCGCGGTCTCTTGCAAGGACGAATCCAGATAAAAAATGGTTTTTTACTAAACGACCGGTTGCGGTTCTAGCTTTGGACTACGGAGGTAAAAGAACACCCCCGTGAGGTTGAAGAAGATCTGAATCGTCACCAACATGGTGAACACTTCCGGCCCATGGCTTGAACCCGCCAGCGAAAATAGCGCGGCGAAAGCGGCATGACCCACGCCCAGCCCCGCTGGCGCCACCGGGATGGCCGTAGAAAGCAAACCTACAGGTACCAGTAAAAAATAATGCATGGGCGTCAGGCTGGTTTCGCCGATGGCGCGCGCGCAGAGCATCACTACTCCCACCATGCAAAGGTGGTTGAGAGTGGAAATCAGCAATGAAAGCACAAGCACCATGGGCTTGTTCCGGTAGCTGAGCCATGCGTCATAGGCCTGCAAAAATACGGTACCGATCCTGCTGC
>DATBTF010000081.1:0-7061 GCA_036559405.1 Bdellovibrionota bacterium | reverse complement strand
TCCCTCGAAAGCACGGCGGCATACCGCTCGGGAATACTTCATGGGATCTTTTATGCCTATGATCGCGGCGGAAAACGCACGAGGGATTTGGTGTTCCAGAAAGGCGAGCCGCAGCCGGTGGAAGAAACGCTGGTGCCGTTCAGCCGGAGTCGTTCTCGAAATTGAAAGTGGGCACGTTGAAGCCCAGGAACTTGAGAGTCGAACGGTAAATTACTGAAAGTTTCCAAAGCAGCTTGCTCTTGCGGTTACCGATGAGGCGCTCCTTGGCGTAGTGGATGGCCGAGTGCAGGAAGCCGATCAGCACAAGGCTCGCGCCCGGAATGCCCACTGTCACTGCCCGGCCGTCGGTCTCGGCCAGCACCTTCAGCTTTTGCAGCGGAATCACGTAACCGTTCATCAGCAACGCCCGGTTCCCGAAAATTGCCAGCAGGGCGGTGGCCCGGAATCCGGATTCCAGGAACACTCCCTGGCCCTTGCTGATGGGGTCAATGACATATTTTTTCGTGGCCAGCGCCTTGCCGTTGTGGCGGTGGACCACCGTGGCGGCATCAATCTTGTGGATGATCCTGTTCACGAACTTCTCTGTGCACTGGTCGATCTTCTCCTGCAGATCGGGGAATTTTTCCGCCGTGACCCGGATCACTTCGCTGCCGAAGTTGAGCTGGTGGAGGTGAGTGGCCAGCAGCTCACGCAGCTTATCGCGCTGGAAGCCTGATCGGCGCAGCCAGGACTCGATCTCGTTCCAGATCTCGTTGAAGACCACAGGGAAGCGCTGGTCGATGGCCGCGATGTCGGCGAGGATCAGGTCGACATCGGAGCGGCGGGGGAAGAAGGCGGGGATCGGCATGCCCGATTCCATGAAGTCGTTCAGCTTCTGGTTGTAGAAGGTCACGCTTACGCCGGTTTCCTTTCCCGCCTTATGGGTTTCGGTGAAGATCCGCCGCAGCTCCTGCTCGCCGAGCAGAGTGTGGTGTTCCTGGTGCACGAAGCGGCGGTAGCCCTCGACGTCGAAGTTCTCGAGCGGCTGGCAGAGAACTGTGATGAGGTTCCGGCAGTTCTTCGGGCGCAGGCTGTGAATCAAGCGCACAAAGGCCGGCAGCTCATGAAGGTTTCGCTTCATCAGCACAAAGGCCGCCGTAAACTCGAAGATATAGTTCCGTTCCGCGGAGTACTTGAGAAGGAAGCGGATCCGCTCCATCACCTTGTCGAATTTCACATTGACCCGGGTGCTTTCGAGGGTTTCCTTGGTGGCCGCGTCGAGGCTCAAGGTGAGGAAGCGGAGGATTTTGTTGTCGATGATGAACTGGATGGTGGCTTCATTAAGCAGGATACCGTTGGTGGAAAGACGCAGTTTCACGCCCTGCTCGGCCAGCATCAGCGCCACCTTCTTCCACTCTTTGTAGAACAGGTATTCGGCGCCGTTGCACCAGAAGTCGGTGATATCTTCGGGGCGGGCGAAAGCTTCGTCGACATATTTCGCGTCCATCGTGGGGCCGCTGACGATCTCGCCCGTGTATTTCCCGGCGCACATCACGCAGCGGGCGGTGCACTTGGCCTGAAGTTGCGACTGGCGAAAGGTGGCGAGGCGCCGCGGCTTCAGCTCTCCCGCGAGGTAGTCTTCCAGGGATTCGCCGATCACCTGCAGCTTCACCACCGCCTGGTGCACCTGGGGGTTGGTGGAAAAATCCGGGGAGGTGCGGAGTGCGTTGATCAGCCCGAAGTAGCTCGCGAGGGCGGCGTCGCTTTCCTCGTCGCGGGTCTTCCGGAAAAGGATTTCATGCATCTTTTCCAGCTCGGGAAAGCTCTTTCCGAAATGTACGTTCAGGAATTCCTGGTGCACCACGAAGGCGCCCACGAGGCTGGAGTGAGCCGTGCGCTGGGTGCCGTTGTTGTGGCAGCTGGCGCAGCTTTCATTGGGATACTTTCCTTCGGCCATGAGCCGGCGGAACTCCTGGAACTGGTCGCTATGCCAGGTCGAGTAGAGGCCGCCTTCCTGCCAGTTGCCGAACGAGGTGTCGTTGCGGTCGCAGGCGCGCAGGGCGCCGTCGGCGTAGGTTATGCAGTCGGTCCAAGGGGCGCTACAAAAACCGATGAGGGATTTATCGCCGCTCATTTGACTCCATCTCCCGGCAAGAGCACCGGTAACTCGATTCCAAAGGCCCGCATCGCTTCCCGATAGTATCCCGAAAGCTTCCAAAGCAACGGGCTCTTCCTTCTTCCGAAGATTTCGTCTTTGAGCTCATGCACCCACAGGAAAAGCATGATTCCGGCGCGCGCCCGCAGCGAGGGTGCGTCCCATACGGGAGGAAGCACCACTGGCTCTCCCAGGAAGTTCTCCGCGCCTACCAGTATTCCGCGGAGCGATTCGGCGGAGACAAGCAGCGGCTCTTCGATTTGTCCCTGGTGGAGGCAGATGTATTTGCCACCCACACGCGAATGGATGGTCAGCAGCCGGAACTCGGAGCGGTCGCGCTTGGCAGCCATGGCCCACATACCAGGGCTCGGCTGCAGGCGGGGATCCACATGCAGAACGGAACCGGGCCCGATCACGGGGCTGCTGCAGGCGCCGCGAAGCACTTCAAATGAGTTTTCTTTTTTGGGCACTGGTGAAATCTCCAGGTCGGAGAAGGCAAGTGAGGCGAGCCAGTGCTTGGCGTGCGTATCGTGCCGGATTTTTTCCTGGGCGATTCCAAGAATCGCCTTATTCTGTTCCTGCTCCCGGCTGTACATCAGCTTCAGCAGCTCATCACGGCGGATGGTAAGGCGGGTCATCTCATCCCAGTCGGCTTTACTGATGGCTTTCTCCGGCACAATCGTTTCCGGCATCGGCCGCTCGTAGTAAACGGTGCTGTGCATCGCCCCAGTTTCCTGGGCCGGCCGCTCTTTTGAATAAAGATAGAGCGCGAACGACTTGCGGGAACCTACTCCGGCGATCTTTTCCTGGGGGATGTTCACTTTTTCGAAGCCGTGCCAGGAGGTTTCCGTGGTGGGAAAGATCACCATGCGGTTCATGAGAGGCGCGATTTTCGCAATCCTGTTTCTGCTGGGAGGGGCCCACGGGTTTTCCCAGAGCTCTATCGCTCCTCCCCAACTTTCCTCCCATTCCTCGTTGAGGTAGATCAGAAGGTTCAAGCGGCGATGCCATCCTTGGATGGGGTGGAAGTTGAAATCCACGTGCAGGCTCATATCCTGGCCGCAGAGATTTTCGTGAGTTCCGCCTCCCACATAGGCGGGGTCAAAGATCAGATCGGGAATTCCGGTGATGGAGCTCACCCAGTCCAGAAAACGCTGCGACTGAAACACCTGGGAAATTTCCTGGTAGGCAGGACCGAGCTTGGCTACGTCTTCGCGCGCGGCTTTGCCGCCCTTGCGTCCATGCTCGTCGATCGACTTGCCGGTAAAGAAAGAGGGAAACTGCTCCACCATCTTCCGTGCGAAGGCCGGGTCCAGAAACTGGTCGACCACCAGGTGGGGGAAGGGCGAGGCCGAAGCGAACCTTTCGCGCAGGGCGCGTGTTTCGTCCCAAAGCCTGGATGTAACTGGAGTATCCAATCTTCCGTAATCATAGGCCTCGAATAGGGAAATTGCCAATTACCCACAGCCGTTTGCGCATCGCATTAGAAGAGCTTAGTAGCTGCCCTTATGCTGAAGATATTGGGCGAGGTTCAGCCGCTTCACCACGTTCGGCATTCCCGAGAGTCCGCTTCCATCATTGGACATTTTCCATACCACCTTCCCTTTGCGGTCTATCTCGGTGGACCGATGCATTCCCTGTACGTCCATCCAGGGTTCTCTTTCCGACTCGGGCACGCTCTTCCTGTCGTTCCCCCGGTACTCGTCCATGACCACGCTGAATAGCAGGTGGTGGTTGGGGAGAATCTGCACATTGCCTTCGTAGTTCCCGTAGAAGGCCGTGGGCGGGTCGGCCCTGTAAGACCAGAGGACCTTGCCGCTTTTGGGATCCAGCTCGTCCAGAGTGGTGAAGGGTACTCCATTCACCTTGTTCCCACTATTGTAGACGAGCAGACTACCGCGGCTGGTCACCTGAAGGTCACGCAGATCATCCAAGCCCCATTCGCGGGTGTTGATCGTATGCAAAATTTTCGTGAGGCCACGGTCGAAGAAGTAGATCCTCCCGCTGGCCTCGCGCACCACGTAATTTCCTTCGGCCAGGAACGGGAGCTTGGAGCTGCTTTTTCCGATCCGATAGAAGCTTTCGACCAAGGTGAGGAACTGCTTCACCTTGGGGAAGGAAAAGATGTCGAAGGTCTGGGGATAGGCGCCCAGGCTGTGGGCAGGAGTGAAGTTGAAACCCTTCAGGAGCTTTCCTTCGCTGTCGTAGACCTCGAGGCGGTCGATGCGGAGCTTGTCTTCGAGAATGTTGGAGGCGATCACGAGGGCGGTTTTGTCGGCCTCGGAGTAGGTGATCATGTGGTGAGTGTGCACGTCTTTCGACCAAACTACGTTCATGTCCTTGTCGTAGAACGTGAGCGTGAAGCCATCGCCCAGGAGCATCTTGCCATTCGGGAAAAAGGCGCAAACCCAGCCGAGGTATTTCTTGAGCAGCTGCCCTTTGCTGTCGAAGAGGGAGCAGCCTACGGCGTTAACCCAGAGGGGCTTTGGGGAGGCCGCAAAAGCGGGCGAACAAAGGAGAAGGCAGGCCAGCAGGAGCGACCTTTTCAACGGACGATCTCCAGGCCGGTGCGTCTCTCCTCCCGCAGGAGGGCGCGAAATAGGTAGTGGTGGTCGAGCTGGGGACGGGTGGTCTGGGCAAGCTTTTCGAACAGCGCATGAAGTGAATCGATTTCCTGCACTCCCAGCTGTGCGATTTTCTGCTTGAGTGTCTTTTCCTTTCCCGGATCGCGTTTTGTTTCCATGGTGGCGCGGAAAAGTTCGCCCTTGGCTTCGGCGGCCTCGGCACGTATCGCCAGCACCTCTTTCTCCATTTTTTTATAGAGCCGCACCACCTCATCGCGCTGGGCGGGAGTGAGATCCTTGGCGTTGCGGATCATGTCGAGCTCACCGATCTGAGCGTCGTAGGTGGAAAAGGGCGGTTCCTTGCTTTCGGGCTCGGCCATGGCCAGGGAGGCGAACAGGAAAGTGGCG
Organism: Bdellovibrionota bacterium; assembly: GCA_036559405.1. GTDB lineage: Bacteria > Bdellovibrionota > UBA1018 > CAIPTA01 > CAIPTA01 > JAKFYM01. The sequence continues at coordinate 1,955 of DATBTF010000081.1, read as the reverse complement.
GCGAGGAATTGCATTCCCTAATCCATATCCGAGTCCAGTGCAGATGACAATTTTTGGCAGTGCCGGGGACAAAAAAGGGCGTTTTTTAGGTATGTCCGCGCGGAGACGGAGTTCATTTCACGGGGGAATTTTGCGGCAGGCAGTTTGCACTCTATATGAGAGGGACAAATATTGGTCTTCGGGAGAGATAGAGTCATGAAGTTCATTAAATTAGGCCAGCAAAAAGGATTTACTCTGATCGAGCTCATGATCGTGGTGGGCATCATCGGCATTCTCGTGGCGATCGCCGCCCCGAACTTCTCCCGCTACCAGTCGAAAGCGCGCCAGTCGGAGGCCAAGATCGCCCTGGCCGCCGTTTACGGAGGCGAAAAAAGCTTCTATTCCGAGTACGCGTCTTACATCGGATCGATGGAAGCGATTGGTTACGCCCCGGAAGGCCAGCGCCGGTTCTATGCCATCGGCTGGTCGGGTGCCCAGGCGAATACCGTGACAGGTTTTTCGGGTAACAGCTCGACCCCGAGCTATGCCACGAACAACAACCCGTATACCTGTTCGGGTACCGCCGCCACTCTGGGCGCGCTGCTCGCGACAGACTCGCAATCTTTCATTGCCGTCGGCGTGGGCTGCGTGCGCGAAGGCGCCACTAACTCCGACTCCTGGAATATCACCGACACCAAGATTCTGACGAACAACGTGATCGCGCTCTAGATCATCCCGTCGTCAAAAACGATATTCGTGATCAGCGCGCGCGGGGTCACGTCAAACGCGGGATTCCATGCGCTGTCCGTGGCGGAACGCGCGCTTACTTCTGCGGGAGCCCGCTCTTCGATGGGGATGTCTTTGCCGGAAGCGCAGCGCGCATCGAAGGTAGTGCGCGGAGCCACCACGTAAAAAGGCACGGAATGGTGCTTGGCGAGCACGGCGAGGCTGTAGGTGCCGATCTTATTGGCCACGTCGCCATTGGCGGCGATGCGGTCTGCGCCCACGAAGATGCGCTGGATCTTTTTCTGGGCCATAAGAAAGCCGGCCATACTATCGCAAATCAAGGTGTGGGGTACTCCGGCCTTCTTCAGCTCCCAGGCCGTCAGCCGCGCGCCTTGCAGGAGCGGCCGGGTTTCGTCCGCATAGACATGCACCTTCTTGCCTTGCTGGTGCGCCTTGAGGATCACGCCGAGGGCGGTGCCGATTCCGGCCGTGGCCAGTCCGCCGGCATTGCAGTGGGTGAGCAGCTGGTCGCCCGGCTGCACCAGGGCGGCGCCCCTTTCCGCCATGGCCTCGCAGAGCCGTACGTCTTCGGTGAAGATCTGTTCCGCCTCATCCACCATTTCTTCAGCTTTGCTTTTACTTTTTTCAAACCTCTTCCGCATCCGGTCCACGGCCGCCATCAGGTTCACCGCCGTAGGCCGCGCCTTGCGCAGGTTTGCGGCGGCGGACTGGAAGTCCTTTTCCGAGACCCCCTGCTTTGCGAACTGCGCCAGCGAAAGGGCGGCGGCCACGCCGATCAAAGGAGCGCCCCGCACGGCCAGGCACTGGATCAGCCGGATCATGTCCTCGGGAGTCTTGCTTTCCACCCAGCATTCTTCCGCGGGCAGTTTTGTCTGATCGAGTACCAGAAGCCTGCCGCTTTCCACCCTGAGGCCTGTGGAGCTGAGATTTTTCACAGAATTTTCTCGCCAAGCTTTTTGCGGAGCTCGCGGAGCGCAGCCACTTCCTGCGCAGGAAGGGTGGTGAGCCCACCCAGCTCCTGCGCGCTTTTCAGAATGAGGGCTGAGTGCTCGATCCGCTCCATGCCGTTGTAGGCTTCTTCGAGAGTTTCGCCCCAGCAGAGGGCTCCGTGTCTGGCCATGATCAGCGCCCGGCACGTGGGAAGGTAGGGGTGGAGGTTCGTGCCCATCTCCTCTGTACCGGGGCGGGCATAAGGAACCACGGGGATTTTTCCGAGCGCGAGAATGAGC
>DATBTF010000080.1:0-5556 GCA_036559405.1 Bdellovibrionota bacterium | reverse complement strand
CCCAAGGGCGTGACCACGGTAACCGTGCTTCCCAAGGGCGCGTCAGCTCCGATCACGGTGACCGCCACCTGGATCACCTCTGGATCTCCGGCTCTCGACCTCGACGACCTCGGTGGACTTAGCGACGACAATCTGGGGATCGTGAACGTAGCTTCCAGCGGCAAAGGGCTTCTCCGTGAGTTGATGAAGCGCGATATCTTCAACTCCGTTCTGCCCAAAGAGACGATTGAAGACATGAAGCAGATCGGCGTGAGCGATATCGGCTCGGCCAAATCGATGTTCAAGCTGCCCGAGGGCGCCAAAGAGATTCCCGGATTCAAAATCACCGCGGCGATCTACGAAGCGGCGGGCAAGAAGATCGGGATCCTGCGCATTCCGGAATACGGCGATAACAGCTTTGACGACGTACTCGCCAAAGCTCTCGTTGTGATGGAAAAAGATACGGATGTATTGGTGCTCGACCAGACGAACAACCCCGGCGGCTCGGTTTCTCTCGTATCCGACATCGTTGGTCTCTTCGCCGATAAAAGCTATACCGACATGACCTTCAAGCTGCGTCCCAGCCTGAAGTGGAAGTCGGAGTTCGATGACATCAACACCAAGATCGCCGACATGCTGACTGCCGATCCGACCGACTTTGCGGCGAATGCTCTTAAGGCGCGCTTCGTCTATCTTTCCCAAGAGGTGACGGATGCGATGGCCCAGAAGCGTTTCCTCACGAATCCGGTTTCGCTCAATCTGACCGGCACGTTCGGCATGATTCAGCCCAACAAGTCCGTGCGCTACACCAAGCCGGTGCTGCTGCTGATCAACGAGCTGGACTTCTCGGGAGGCGATGCTTTCCCGGCCATCATGAAAGACAACGGACGTGTGACCTTGTTCGGTGCCCGCACCACGGGCGCTGGAGGGAACGTGGTGGAGTACGGCCCTCTGGCCCACTCCTTCTTCAAATTCCGCCTGACGGAGAGCCTCATGGTTCGCCCGAACGGCGCATACGTGGAGAACTACGGGGTTTCGCCTGACGTCGAGTACAACATGACGGAAGACGACTTCATGAACGACTACCGCGGCTACGTGAAATCGTTCACCGTGGAAGCCTTGAAGCTGGCCGGTGCCAGCCAGGGCGATATCGACGCTTTCAAGAACCGCTAGTTCAAGGCGCAAAAAAAAGGCCTCGGCTGACTGCCGGGGCCTTTTTATTTCTACTACTTTTATTTAAGCGTAGAAGTGCACCACTTTGATGGATGCGTCGTCGTTCTTCTTCTTTTTCTTCTTATTGCCGCAGCCGTTGAGGGCGATTACGGTCACGAGAGCGAGGGCCAGGATCGACAGTTTCTTCGGGGTGGATTTCATATTCGGTCTCCAATTCCATCTGTTCTCTCCATCCCTTCCCCCTTGCGGGGGCTCCTAGATTCTCTAACGTCCAAATCTCCCCCCTGCTTCAGTTCGGCTACAGGTAGAGCTAATGCCCTAAAAACATTGAGAAAAATCGGGTCATTTTGGAGGGTGGGGATGCGTTTCGGTACGCCGCCGCATGAGGGTTTCCGTGCTAGTCTACGTGGGCACACACTCTTTATATTTAGTCAGCCCGGGAGCCATATGAGCGCAAAAATCGACAGCACCAAGGAATTTGTCAGCGGCGTTTACGCCAAGATGGAGAAAAATCTCGCAATCGTGAAAAAGCGCCTGGGCAGGCCGCTCACCTTGATGGAAAAAATCGTGCTGGGCCACCTTGAGGATCCCCAGAACCAGGAGCTCAAGGCGGGTTCGTCTTTCCTGCTGCTGAATCCGGACAGGGTGGCCATGCAGGACGCCACCGCCCAGATGGCCCTGCTTCAGTTCATGAGCGCCGGAGTGCCCCAGACGGCGGTGCCCACCACCGTGCATTGCGACCACCTCTTGCTGGGCCGCTTCGGGGCGGAAAAGGACCTCGCTAACGCGCTCCAGGTGAACAAGGAAGTGTACGAATTTCTCGAGAGCGTGAGCAGCAAATACGGAATCGGTTTCTGGAAGCCAGGTTCCGGCATCATCCACCAGGTGGTGCTTGAGAACTATGCATTCCCCGGCGGGATGATGATCGGAACGGACTCGCACACTCCGAACGCGGGTGGCCTCGGCATGGTCGCCGTGGGCGTGGGCGGCGGCGACGCCGTTGACGTGATGGCCGGATTCCCCTGGGAAGTGAAGTATCCCAAGCTCGTGGGCGTGCACCTCAAGGGAAAAATGAACGGCTGGACGAGCTCGAAAGATGTGATCCTGAAGCTGCTCGGCATCCTGACCGTGAAGGGTGGCACCAACAAGATCGTCGAGTACTTCGGCGAAGGCGTTGCCTCGATTTCCTGCACGGGCAAAGGCACGATCACCAATATGGGCGCCGAGCTGGGCGCTACCACGTCGGTGTTCCCCTACGACGACACGATGGGCCGCTACCTGCGCGCCACCCGCCGTTCCGACCTCGCCGATCTGGCCGAGAAGAACAAACATCTGCTTACGGCGGATCCGGAAGTGCTCAAGGATCCGAAGAAATATTATGACGAAGTGATCGAGATCGATCTTTCCACTCTCGAGCCCCATGTGGTGGGCCCGCATACGCCCGACCTTGCGCGACCCATTTCCGCTCTGAAAAAAGAGGTGAAGGAAAAGGGTTATATGAACAACCTTACGGCTGCGCTCATCGGCTCATGCACGAACTCCTCTTACGAAGACATTTCGCGCGCCTCCGACGTGGCCCAGCAGGCGATCGATCATGGCATGAAGTCAAAGAGCGAGCTCTTCATTTCGCCCGGTTCCGAGCAGGTGTTCGAGACGGTGCGCCGGGACGGTTTCCTCAATACGCTCGAAAAGGCCGGAGGCGTGATTCTCACCAACTCCTGCGGCCCCTGCATCGGCCAGTGGAAGCGCGACAACGTGTCAGACGGCACGAAAAATTCGATCGTCACTTCCTTCAACCGCAACTTCCGCGGCCGTAACGATGGCAACCCTGAGACCGAAGGATTCATCTCTTCGCCCGAAGTGGTGGTGGCGATGGGCCTCGCCGGACGGCTCGATTTCGATCCCCTCCACGACGAACTCGATGACGGCAAAGGCGGAAAATGGAAACTCAAGGCACCGAAAGTGGCCGACGACATCCCGCCTAAAGGCTTCATTCCGAAGCGCGAAGGTTTCGTGGAACCGGCGGGAGTTTCCGCTAAGGTGGCCATCAATCCCAAGTCGGATCGCCTTCAGGAACTGGCAGCTTTCCCCGCCTGGAGCGGCAAAGACTACATCGATCTCCCCCTCCTGCTGAAGGCCAAGGGTAAGTGCACTACCGACCACATCTCTCCCGCGGGTCCGTGGCTCAAGTACCGCGGTCACCTCGACAATATCTCGAACAATATGTTCTTGGGCGCGGTGAACGCGTTCTCGGGCACTCCCGGCAAGGTGAAAAATATGTTCACGAGCTCGGAGGCGGAAACGCCGAAGATCGCGCGTGAGTACAAAGCTTCCGGAAAATCGTGGGTAGTCGTGGGCGACGAGAACTACGGCGAAGGCTCTTCCCGCGAGCACGCCGCAATGAGCCCGCGCTTCCTGGGCGGCGTGGTGGTGATTGTGAAGAGCTTCGCGCGGATCCACGAGACGAACCTCAAGAAGCAGGGCCTTCTGCCGCTGACCTTTGCCAATCCTGCGGATTACGATCTGGTGAAAGAGGCTGACAAGATCTCGATCACGGATTTGGCGTCGATCGCGCCGGGCAAGGATCTTTCCTGCACGCTGACCCACACGGACGGCTCGAAAAATACCATCACGCTGAAGCACACGCTGAACGCCGAGCAGATCGGCTGGTTCAAAGCGGGTTCGGCGCTGAATGTGCTGAAGACAAAGAGGCCTTAGGAGGCCCGTCTTAGTTCAGCTTTCCTACCATGCGGCTGGAACGGACACATGCGCGTTGCATGCAGTTCTTGTGTGCGGACTTTACTCGCTCGAATAGAGAGAGCGAGTCAGTGCCTAGTATTGCGGGATCGGCTTGTGAACCAGCCGCGCTTTCATGATCACTAATGATTTGCTTTACTGCAGACTCGGTTTCCGAGCCGGCGAGATGGAAATCGGATTTTGCAGAGTCCAACATGGAGTTTGCTATCTGAGACGCCATATTGCCTGAGGTGCCTTCGTTCGTGCCAACGTTCGCTTGAGTAAGTCCTTCAGTGGGAAGGTTTCCTGCGAAGTGATCGCCCGCGTCCACAGAGTCCGCGGATTTACGAGGGTCTTTCTTTCCGCTCGAATCGCCTGCTCCCGCTCTAGCAAGCTGGCGACGCAGCTTTTCGCGGAGGACAGCGTTCTTTGCGGTGGCAAGGAGCTTTGTTTTGTCTTCAGCGCTCATGCCTGCGAGTGATTTATCTGTGAGCTCGGAGGTGTCTTTGGAGTGAGCGCCAGGGCCTGAGTTGTTTCCCAGCACTTCGTCTTTGTTCAAACCATCGCCGCGCTTTCGAGCATCGGCGAGGTCGCCGAACTTCGTGGAGGAGATGGTAGGGCCGCCACCGGTGGCAGACGGAGCGCGACCAGCCAGGTTAGCGGCGTTGCCGCCTTCGGCGGGAACAGAGTCCAAGGCGGTAAGCCTTTGCGAGGTGAGAGCGGCCATGTTCGTCAGGGCTGCGAGCGTTTGGGTGAGGCGGGCGTCTTCCTGCTCCAGATAGCGGCGCATCTGCTGTGCTCCGGCGGCGATCAGTAGGTCTGTACGAGCTCCGGGGTCGTAGGCGGTGCCGACGACTTTTTTGGAAATGGGTTTGCTTTTTTCTCGCTGGTTGAGCGCGTATTCGACGATTTGCAGGTCGTGGTTAATCTCGGCTTGAGTTTTGGGCCGATCGGGGGGAGGCGTTGACTGGCTGCCAGCAGGGGGCTTGGTAAAATTGGGATCCGCCGCACGGTGAAGGGCAGAGCCCAGAGAGTCATTGGAGAGTTTGCTGAAGTCCCCAATACCGCCTCTGACGTTGCTTTGCTGGTTCTGGGTCTGTTGGGTACCTTTGCCTGCCTCGGAGTTGGCGTTCGCCTGCGATTCGGCGGCACCTGTGCTAGTTGGTTTTTCTGGTTTGTTTGTGACTGCTGAATTGCCGGAGGCCGGAGGAGTGGGAGTGGTGGGGCAGAGCTGTGGAGCCATTATCGAAAAACAAGTGTCTAATGCTTCTGGCATGCTGGCTTTACATGAGGTAGTAGCATTTGGACACTCACTAGCCATAGAAAAACTAGTGAATAGGATCAAGTAAATCTGCGCGACAACTACTACTGAGTGGTGAATGGCTCTTCGTCTCGGGACAATTTTAATTTTATCGATCAAGATTTTCATTTGCTAATCCTATATCGCGTCCTGAGATCCTGAATCTTCTTCAGACGGCTCAAAATTAGCCGGTATCACTTTTGATAAAGCGGCCTTATTTGCCTTGAGGGAGGCGTAGTATTTTTTCTTTGCATTATCATCGGCTTCGCAAACGCCTTTTTTTAACGCGTCGGCGCGCAAAACTAGCGCTTGCCCAGCCTTTATCATGGCCGCATTTTTTTCTTCTTTCATATTAATCTTCATGCCCG
>DATBTF010000079.1:0-26045 GCA_036559405.1 Bdellovibrionota bacterium | reverse complement strand
GGCTGCTACCAAACGATCGCTGTGAACGGCAAGCCTGTCGAATCTTACAGCGTTCTTTCCACGGTGAAGGAAGATCTGGCCACTTACTTCGCGGACGCGAAGACCAAGCAGCCGATCCCCGCGGTGAACATCAGCACCGCCTATTTTGACAGTAATTCGAACGAGCTGATGATGGACGAGGGGAATGCGTTCAATGATCGGGGAACTTTCAAGGTAGACAGCAAGGGCGAACATTACAAGTTCACGGGCAAGCTGGCCTATCGGCCGAATCCGAAATATATGGGCACGTTGCAGTCGACCATAGACGTGGCGGTGGATGCGGCAGGGAACTTGGTGGTCCATATCCTGCGCAAGATTCCGGCCGCTTCCAAATACAACAGCAATCGCACCTACGTGTTGAGGCCGGCCAGCTGCTGGTAACTTTTTCTAAGCGAGCGAGGCAAGAGGATGGCATCATGAATTCATGAGCCTCCTTATTGCCCTATTATTCCTCGCCGTAATTGCATTGGCCTACTATGCCTTTAGGCAGGCTAAGGTGTGGGTCTGTACGATAGGAGCCCTTACGTCCCTTGCTCTAGCTATTTACGGGCTCAATGGTCGCAGTGCCGCTTCTATCCGTTTTGTGAGTGTTTGCTTCATTTTGTTGGCGCTGGTGTTTTCTCTTTTGATTTTTAATGCGTCGTTTCAGAAGTCCGTATCGAAGAAGGCTTCCTTACTTAGGGCGCTTGGAGGACTGCTTCTTGCCGGATTTAGTTTCCACCTATTAGTTACGGCTCTTATAGTTCTGAGATTGATCCCTAACTACTTTATCCCGGATTTTCTCGACCGCCTTCAGTCTCCTACGACAGACGTAGGCCGATAGGGTTTGGTTTTTTCTACGAAGAAGAGCGCTTTGGGCTATGGCTCTTCCTGTGCTCGATCTTATTCGCCAGGCGCTCGTGCAGAGCCTTGAACTCCCGGTGCAGCCGCTCGAGCTCTTCGTCGCCCAGCTCTTCAAGATTCACCATCTCCGTGCGCGCACCCTTTACTCCGCGGATGATCTCGTCGAGTTTGAGGTGAAAGGCTTTGGCGTCGCGGTTCTGCGCATTCTGGATCAGGAACACCATCAGGAAAGTGATGATGGTCGTCGCGGTGTTGATCACCAGCTGCCAGGTGTCGGAAAAGTGGAAGATCGGGCCCGTTATCAGCCAGGCGACGATCAGTATGAGAGCGAAGAAAAAGGCTGAGGGTGTGCCGACTGCGAGCGAAATGTGGTGAGCGAATTGGCGGAAGGATTCTTTAGTCATGTAAACCGCCTACCGTGCTTGAAGCTGCTCCAGCGCCCAGGCCGGCTCGTCGAGCGTGAGGTCGTGGCCGGCCGTGGGATGCACCGCAAGCTTCAGGCCCCAGTGTTTCGCGATCGCCTGAGAGCATTTTGGATGAACTAGGTTGTCCTGCCCGCCATTGAGCAGCAGAACCGGAATGGCGGGCTTCTCGTGAGAGGGGCGATACGTGGCCGCAGCGATAATCTGCCGGGCCGCGTTCGTAAGGGACACGGGCCTCTGCTCATGAATTTTCGTCCAGGCCACTGTGAGTTCGCCATGTCGCGCCGTCTGATTGCTCGTCATCGCGAGAATATTCCGTTCCACCGCCTCGGGCTTACCGAACAGAGCCATGCAGAGAATGCGGGGATAGTTCCTGGGACGGAGGCGGTGGTAAAAAGGGCTCAGGCCGCGCAGTGAGGTATTCACTAATACGGACGATTTAAAGTCGCCTGGATGCTGCCGCATCCACTCCATACCGATCATCGCGCCCAGCGAAAGCGCAAAGAGGTGGTTCTCCTCTCCCTTGCGGGGCAGGTAGCGCTCGCGCACGGCTTCCAGCATTTCCGGGATGGAGGTGGGGCTCGTCTCGCGGAAGCGGCTGCCGTTGCCGGGGATGTCCAGGGCGATGGCTTCCCGGTCAGGGAAAGCCGCTTCGAAGCGCTCGAGAAAGCCGCTCCAGTGGCCGGCTTCACGCACCAGTCCGCGCAGGAAAAACCATTTCTGTTTTCGCGTGCTCATTCTTCGGAGTACCAGTAGTCGAGCGCGCCCTTGCGAAGCTCTTCGCGGTCGCTCTCGTTCAGGAAGGCCCACTGCTCGGGGGAGATCACTGCCTTATGCAGGAACTCCAGCAGCACGATATGGCGGCGGAGGATGCGTTTGTGGCGGTGCAGGTGCATCGGGTGGAAGAGCCCGACGGAAGAGAAAAGCTGCACGGGATTCTTTTTCAGCCAGAGCCAGGAGCCCATTTCAAGGGTGATCGGCAGGAATCGGCGGGAACCGCCGGTTTTTTCCCGATGCTCGAGGTAGAGATAATCCCAGATGTCTCCGCTGATCGTATAGCCCTGCGCGCCCGGCTCCATCACATACACATGGTTGGGGTAGGCGTTGTCGAGCATGTTCTTGAGAGCGAAAGCTTCAGCAATCTCGGCGAACGGCTGGAAGGTATGGTTGTGGGGGAACCAGAGGCGGTCCACAGCCCCGTAGCCGGAATGGCAATCGAGCGCGATCGCCGCGCGGGAGGGGAACACCTCGCGCCGGATGAAGTCGCAAAGCACCTGCGCCTCCACCTCCATGGGCGCGCCGGCAGGGCCTCGGTACCAGGGGAGGTGAGGGGAGAAGCGCTGCCCTCCGAGCAGGGGGTAGGAGTGGCTTGCAGCGTCGATGGGGGAGTTGCGGTTGATGTCCACGCCATTGCCGTTCGAGCGGCGCAGGAGGTACATGCCCACCGGATTGACGATCGGCATGAACACCACGCGGGACTTTTCGAGCGCGATATTCGTCATCTCGTCCCACTGGAGCAGCTCCGTCATCGTTTCCAAAGCAGACAAAACCACCTGCGAGCCGATTTTCTCCATCCCATGCACGCCGCCGACCAGCGCGAGGGTGGGCGCCTCCGGTTTCGTGGAACCGAAAGCGATCGTATAAATAGGAAATGTTTCCGTGGAGAACTTCACGGAGGCAACCTGCTCCACCCGCGCGCGGCTGCCGAGCTCTTTCAGAAGGCTCTCGAGAAATACGAGCTCGGGAAAGCTCATGCGAATTCCTTACGCGCTGTGATGGCCACCACGAGGGCGATGGCGGCGAGAGCCGAAGAGCAGAGGAGGGGGGAGCCCGGCCCGAGCCGGTCGAACATCAATCCGGCCACCGGCGGTCCCACCACGCGCGCGAGCGACCCTGCGCTCTGATAAATTCCCATGATGGCGCCCCGTGCGGAGGGTGTAGCGCCCTTCGAGGTAAGGCTCGAGAGGCAGGGGTTGGCGATGCCCATGCCCAGGCCCACGCCAAAGAGACAATAGGCGAAGAACTGGGGAGTGTATGCGAAGGCGGCCCCAAACATAGCCACCGCCAGGAGCACGAAGGCGAGAGGGATGAGGTTCGCCTCGGAATAACGTTTCGCTAGCCGGCCAATCAGGCCACCTTGCAGCGTCGCGCTCACCAGGCCCACGCCCGCTAGAAACGCGCCCGCGCCGCGGGCCCCGTAGCCGAAGCGGTCCAATACAAAAAGCCCGAAGGCCACTTCGAGCTGGGTGAAGGCCAGGGTGTGCAGGAAAAAAAGGCCGATGGGCAGCCCGGTACGCGGATTTCCGAGCGCCATTCCCGCTCCCGCCCAGCGTGCCCGTGTAGGGGGCACCTTGGCCCGCTCGGGTTCATCCAGCACGAAGAAGGCAAAGATAAAGTTGGCGAACCCCAGTGCCGCCGCGAAGAGGATCGGCAGCGCGTATCCGTGCACCGATAACAATCCCCCTATGGCCGGGCCGAAAATGAAGCCGAGCCCGAAGCCTGCGCCGATCACTCCCATGCCCTTTGCCCGGTTTGCTTCGGTGGTCACGTCGGCGATATAGGCGGAGGCCGTGGAGATATTGGCGGCGAATGCCCCGGCCAGAAGGCGGGCAAGGAATAGTAACCAGAAATTTCCCGCCAAGGCGGTGGCCACCATGGAGGACGCACCGGCAAGGATGGTCGCCAGGAGCACCGGGCGCCGTCCCACCCGGTCGGAAAGCGAGCCCCAGAGAGGGGAGAAAAGAAACTGGGCGATGCTGTAGATCGCCATCAGCCAGCCCAGAGCAAAGGCATTGGCCCCGAAGGTTTTGGAATAGTAGGGAAGAATGGGAATCACGATCCCGAAAGAGAGCAGATCGAAGAAGACGACGAGAAAAATCGTGAGCAACGGGCGCTTCTTCATAGGCATTCATCATACTCGAATCTGTGCCGCGGCGGCAGCGCTTATTGACGGCATTGGGCATAGTGTTAGAATCGCGCCATGATAAAATTGTTTCTACCTTACGCTGCGCTCCTACTGTTGTTACTTCCGAGTTCGGCTCCGGCACTGGTGAGCTCGGAACATTCGTTTCGCATCGAGGACAGCAAAGAAGGCAATGTTCTCCTGGGCGCCGACGAAGCGCGCATCGAAAAAGGGGAGATCTACCATACGGTGGTCTTGCTCTGGGGTAAGCTCGACATCTACGGAGAGGTCGACGAGGTGGTGGTGCTTTCAGGCCACGTGACCTTCCACGACTCTTCCAAGCTCAATAAGTCCCTGGTGGTGATGGGCGGTACCTTCGAGAGCCAGCCCGGAGCGAAGGTCGCCGCGGAAAACGTGGTCGCCAAATTGCCGGGGCCGTTCTGGCGCATGCTGCGTTCCGCGGGGAATGTCTGGCGTGAGAATATCGACTGGGTGGCCAAGCTGCTCGCGGGCCTGGTCACTTGTCTCTTTTTCTGGCTCTCCGGCTGGGCGCTTTTTCACGGCTTTCCTGGTCTGCAGAAAAACACCGAGGGGACCCTTGCCAAGGACTGGGCGAAGAATCTCGTGGTCGGCCTGCTCGGCAGCATGGGGGCCTGCATGGTGTTCGTCATGCTTCTGATTTCGATCATCGGAATCGTGATCATCCCCCTCTACTTTCTTTTCCTGGTGGGAGCGGCCCTGGTCTCGTATCTCGCGGCCGCGCTCTGGGCCGGCCATCGGCTGCTTCCTCCGAAACCAGGCACCAAGCTCAATCCCTGGGGGTTCCTGTTGGGCATCCTCGTGCTGCAGTTTCTTTGGGTTGTGCCCGTGGGCTGGGCTTCGCTACCGGTATTCCTGCTGTGGACCCTCGCCTGGGGGGCCCTGCTTCGCTCGATGCGTTTGCTTTGGAAATGACTGGATTCCCATATCAACGACGCAACGCATCACAGCTTGTCACGGACTGTTGAGACTCGGTACCATGTGTTCATGAAGACCCGCTTCCTGCTTGCGACCGTTTTCCTCTTTCCCGTTGTGCTTGCCTGCGGCCGGCTGGAGGAAAAGTTTTCGCGCATCAATGGAGATGTCACGCGGGTTTATTTTTCGAGCCGTGGTGATGGCTTGCAAGAGGCCACCACTCTCACCGGTGGTGTCATGGTTTACTTCGTGAACCAGGCAAATACCGAGACGGGGCGGGTATTCGGCTTCGACAGTGAGTCGCAGATCAACAGCAAGTCGGTGGTTCTTCCGAACGGCCCCTACAAAGTTTATGCCTATGGCTGGGATTCAGGCTCCCCTTTCCAGGGCAACGTCCGCTGCGGCTACGGAGACGGGGGTTCAGACGTCAATCTTTCGGGTGCCGCTAAAACTGTGACTCTGACCTTTAACAAAGCCAACTGCTCCTTCGGCTCCGGCTCCGCATTCGGGATCGCGCTTGAGTCGAATGATCCCACCAACGACAACTTCGATACGATGAGCGTGCAATTATGTACGGGGGCCGCCTATCCCAGCTGCTCCTCCTCGTCATCGGGTACCTGGTATGTGAAGACCGAGCTGCTCGGCGGCATCAAACCTCCCGATGGAACATTCGTGGAGGGAAGTGGATTTAACATCACCTCCGGTTGTAGCTCGGGTGGCAGCCCAAGCAACATCGCCACAAACTTCCGCATGCCGATCGGAGGCAACTTCTTCTCTCCTCCGATGCGAATCAAGATCTACGACAATGCCGGCTGCACTGGAACCGCGTCTGGCACCTACCAGTTCGCGGGTGGGATCAAGCAGTACCAGAGCGTGTCTTCTGGCTCATCCTATTACCTCACTCTGGCTTCCTCGAGCACCTATTACAATCTTCAGCTCAACCAGTATTTCTAAAGCCGTAGCCGGCCTGACGTATCTTTACTTCCTCGGTCTGAGCGTATTTGTCTGGCAGGGGCTGGGCGATAGTGTGCGTACTCCCCAATGGTACTGGGCCTCTTTCGGTGCCCTGCTACTGGCCGCCGGGCATTTTCCCTTTTTTAGGAAGAGTGATTGGCGCCGTTTGAGCCGATTCTTTCCCTGGGCTTTGCTGCCTATATGGGGTTACGCCCTTCTACGGGGAATGCTCGGCGGCGACTGGAAGTATTTTTTGCCTGTTCTCCTGGCGCCCCTGTCCTTGGGGGCGGGTGCTCTCGCAGTGGTAAATTCGCCAGTGAAACTGGAAGCACGTGCAATCCGTTGGACTCTCTTGGCGGTTACGATCCTTCAGATTGCCATCGGGATCTTGCAGCTTCTGGGAAAGGATCCGTTGTTTCGTAGAGCCGAAGTAGTGGGCCTCCACGAGGTTCTTCCCGGCGGATTTCTGGGCCACCATATGTTCTATGGGCTGGTTTGTGCGCTCCTGGCTTTTTACTGGCTGCAGATGCGGGTGATTCCGCTCTTCCTGCTTTGTGTAGCGGGGGTAGCTGTGACCAAATCCGCTTTCGCCCTGGCTTCGCTTTTCTATGGCCTGTTGTGGTTCGCCTACTGCAGGGGCTGGCGCCGTAGTGCACTGGTTACGGGCGTAATGGCAGCGATTCTGGGAGCATTCCTTTTTTTAGACACCGATAATCCCACGAGTTTGTTCTTCCATAACGGGCGTCTGCCTATCTGGATCTACGCTGTGAATGCTCTGGGAGAGCGGCCCTGGCTTGGTTACGGAGTGGCGGAGTTCTCACGGGAGTTTCCGGCCTACCATCAGGTGCTGGGGGATAAGCGCTGGGAAGAGGCGCATAACGAGCTGATCGAGTATGTCTTCAATATGGGAATGGTGGGGCTGCTGGTGCTTCTGCCGTTTGCCCTGTCGCTGGGAAGACGTATTTATTTCCTGCCACGTTCCAAGGGAAAGGAACTCGCGGCAGGCGCGTTGCTGATGCTGGCCGTGAACGCCATAGGCAGCTTCCCGCTGCAGATCGCGCCCTTTGCAACTCTCACAGTTTTCGCTCTGGCCTGGATTTTTTCCGCAAGAGCGGGAGACACCTAACTTGTCCGTTTCCCGTTCGCCATTTTCAGCCGCTTGGAAAGCGTCTTGAGCAAGGCCTTCGACCAGGCCGGCTTGGAAAATACGATGACATCGAGGTTGTTGATCGGGATTTCTATCAATTCCGAATCCACTAGCGCATCCACGCTGGCCGAGCGTGGCTCGCCGTCGATATAGGCCATCTCCCCGACAAACTCCCCAGGAAGAATTTCCCCAAGATTTTCGCGCGTACCGTCCCGCTCGCAATAGGCCATCAGCTTTCCCGACTTCACGAGAAAGGCGAACTCGGCATTTTCTCCCTCGCGGAAAAGCGTCTGGCCGGCGGAAAGAGCGCGCACCGTGAATTCCAGCGTCTGGCTGCCAGATCGCGAAAGAATGCGGCCTAGCGACCGCTGGAACTCTCCCGGGTCTAGAGGCTTGCGCATGAACTGTATCCGGCCGCTGGCTACTTCGTTTACGCAGTATTCCTGTCCCGCGGATGCACCCATTACAATGATTCCCATGGAATCGAGCCGTTTATCCCGCAGCACACTTTCGATCAGCTTGCGGCCGGAATAGTACTTGTGCAGGTCGAGATCGGTGACCATCACCGAGGGCACAACGTACTTCATGCGGAAGAGCGCTTCGTAGCCGTCTTTGGCGTAGTACACCTGGCCATTGCCGATCGCACCCCTGGCCAGCTCACCCAGCTCTTTGGCCAGGGATTCACTCGGATCCACAATGATAATTGAAAGTGAAGCCACCATGCCCCCCAAAGCCGGCGTCCATGCGCGATAGTCAAATGCTAAGCATTTGAAAACTTAAAGTCAAATATATCAAAATTGGTTTATTCAGAAATGCAGAGGTATCCTGCCGCGGAAAGTTCATCCGCCTGAACATCTTTCTGAAGAAACCTGAACCCCCAGCTAGTATCCAGCTGCTTTATCGCCCAAAAATAGCTATTACTTTAATTTGTTGAAATTATTGAAGAAAATAGAATAATAACTATCTATTGTTTAGGAATCGAGAAGAGGCGTTCGGTATTGGCCACGGTCTGGCGCGCCACCTCTTCCAGGCTCAATCCCTTGAGCTCGGCCACCTTTTCCGCCACCAGCCGCGTATAGGCGGGCTGGTTTTTCTTACCCCGGTGGGGGATGGGGGCGAGAAAGGGAGAGTCAGTTTCCACAAGCAGCTTTTCCATGGGCACGATGTCTCTGGCCACGGCGCGCAGTGGCTCGGCGTTTTTGAAAGTGAGAATACCGGAAAAAGAGATGTAGTAGCCGAGCGCCAGAGCTTCTTCGGCCAGGTTCGCTGTGCCTGTGAAGCAATGGATCACGCCGGGCGCTTTTCCCGGGTGTTTGGCCTGGAAGTCGCGGGAGTGGGGCTTCAGGAATTTTAGCGTATCAGCATCGGCGTCGCGGGTGTGCACCACGACGGGCTTGCCGATCTCCGCCGAGAAACGAAGCTGGGCTTCGAGCGCCTTGTGCTGGGTTTCGTGGTCGGAATGGTCGTAGAAGTAGTCGAGGCCGAGCTCGCCCACCGCCACGCATTTAGGATGCGCCGAGAGACTCTTGATCGACGAGAAAATCGCTTCCGTGAAATCCTTCGAATCGTGGGGGTGCACGCCGGAGGTGAAGTAGACCTGTGGGAACTTTTCGGCCAGCTCGCGCACACGCTCGAGCGAATCCGGAGCGGCGGCGATGGCGATCACCCGCTGCACTCCGGCGGCCTTCGCGGCCGCAAGCAGCTCTTCGGTGGAAAGCTCGTAGTCGTAATCGAGATGGGCGTGGCTGTCGATCAGCATCGTCAGCGCTTGGCCTCTTTCTCAATGGAGTTGAGCAAGGCCTCCAGCTCGGCAGGGGGACGTCCGCCCTCGATCTTGCGCCCGTTGATGACCATGGTCGGCGTGGAGCGCAGGTTGATCTGCTCTCCCAGCTGCATGTCCTTCTGGAGCTGGATCTCCGTGGCGGGGTCCGTGAGGCAGGCCTGAAATGCGCCGCGGTCGAGGCCGATCTTCTGGGATACGTCCTCAATCACCGAAAGCGAAAGCCCTTCGGCCTGCCGGTCGTAGACCTCGTCATGGTATTCCCAGAATTTGTTCTGCTTGGAGGCGCAGAGACCCGCCTTGGCAAGGGCGCATGCCACATGGTGCGGGCCATTGGCGGCGTAGGAGTTGCAGCTTCCGTCCAGGGGGAAGTTGCGGAAGGTGAGACGTACTTTATTGCCATGCTTCAGGAGGAAAGGCTTGAGAAACTGGGCAGCGTAACGGCATCCGGGGCATTCGAAGTCCGCGAGCTCGGCGATCTCCATCACAGGAGCGCCGGTTCCATCTTTGAAGCCCTTGGAGGTGGCGCCGCCGTAGACTTCGGAAGGCAGCATCACAATCGGGGCTTTTGCATAGTCGCTCACCAGGGTGCTTTCTCCCGTGGGATTCTTTCCGCCCTCGCCGGCTTTTGCGACGAGTCCGAGCACCGCGAGCACTACTACGCAGCCGGCGGCGATGCCGAAGGAGGCCATCAGCCGCTCCTTGCGGAGGTTGAGCTTGCCGGCACCGAAGATTTCTTTATTGGCGGCCAGTGCGTTCCCCCAGCCGAGGCCGAGCTGCTTCACGAGGCAGGGCCAGACCGCAAGGTTCACCACCCAGAGCATCGCGCAGTACTCGCAGAACTGCCGGAGCACGTAGTTGGAGATGGAGAACATGACCACCGTAACCACCACGGCAAGTGTGGACAGGAAAAAACTCGTGTAGAGCGGCTCATTGGCGCTCTGGTGATTGCGAAGGGCCCAAATCATCAGGAAAAGCAGGGCGAAGTAATAACCCATGGCGATTGCCGCGACCGGGATGCCGGCGATGTCGGAGTAGTCGCTTACCGCAACAGAGGCGCAGCCGGTGCCTCCAATGGTGCAGGTTTCCGTGAGTGCGGCCTGCCCTGTGCTGAAGCGGTTGTGGATCGACAGAAGTTTTCCGGAAACCACGATCCCGATCAGGCTGAGAATGAGTACGAGCTTAAGGAAGGTTGTATTGCTGCGCATAAGCAAATCCTAGCATGGGAGCGTTTAGCCGTCGAATCGCAGAAAGGAAAGGATGCGCCCCGCCTTGGCGCCATCGCGGCGATAGGAAGGGAAGCGCGTATCGAGCTTCACGGTGCAGAGGTTCAGCTGGTCGATTTCGAGCGCAACCCCCAGCTCCTTTGCGCATTCCCGCAGCTGGCGTGCGTTTTCTCCGGGCAGGTCAAAGAGGAACTTCCGTTTTCCGTTTTCCATCCTCAGGAAGCGGGCGATGCCGCGCGACTCGCATCCGGGGAAGGCCTGGATCACGTCCTCACCCACTTCGAAGCTTGCATAGCTGATGCAGGGACCAATGGCGGCCAGAAAACGTGTAGATCCTTGCCGTTCGGGATACCGCTTGGCACAGGCTTCCGCAAACTCCCGGAAGCTTTTCGCCGCGATTCTCTGGGCCGTGCCCCGCCAGCCGCCATGCACCGCCATGGCGGCATAAACTTTATTTGTGGATGTATCCACGGCGGAGGTAAGGATGGGGGTGCAGTCGGCGGAAGAGGCGCCCACGGCCAAGCCGGCTTGGAACGTGGCCACTCCATCCGCTTCCCTTTGCCGCCGCTCATACGATTCAGCCCAGACGATGCGGTCGCCATGCACCTGCTTGGCGATGGACACCTCGGCGATGAGCTGGTCGTCGTCCTGCTTCGCGGTGGTATTGTCGGTAAAGCCATGGCTGAGGCCGGGCACCGAGGCGAGCAGCTTGCTTTGTGTCTGCGTCAGGGGAAGCATGACCGGAAGGCTAGCATGATCTTCGCGAGATCTTCGGGGAGTTCACTCTGAAATTCCATCTTTTGACCCGTCGCAGGATGGGTGAAGGCGAGAAAGGCGGCGTGCAGGAACTGCCGGCTGTTCGCTTCCAGCGTCTCGATCCCCGCCAGGGCTTCCGGGCAATGGCGCCGCAGGACATCCACTCCGCTCTTGCGGGCCATGCGGCCGGAGCGGCCCGCCTCGATATAGACGGAATCCCCGCACAGAGGAAACCCATGAGCGGCGCAGTGGATGCGCACCTGATGGGTGCGGCCCGTGAGCAGCTCGGCCTCGAGTTCGGTTACACCAGACCCGAAGTGTTTGAGGGAGCGGAAGCGGGTCACCGCTCTGCGCCCGCCCTCGACGATTGCCATCCGCTTGCGTTCCTTCGGGTCACGGGCGATCGGCTTGTCCCATTCGCCGCTCGCTGGAAGTTTTCCCCAGCAGAGGCCACGGTAGCGTCTCGTGATCGTATGCTCCTTGAACTGTGTGGCCAGCTCCTGGTGGGCGCGGTCCGTTTTCGTGACGAGCAGAATGCCTGAGGTATTTCGATCGATCCGGTGCACGATGCCCGGGCGCAGCTCGCCTCCCACGCCTCCGCCACTGGACAGATCGCCTAAGTGGTGCAGAAGGGCGTTCACCAAAGTTCCGTCGCTATGACCGGCGGCTGGATGCACCACGAGGCCGGCGGGTTTTTCGATCACGGCGAGGTGGTCGTCCTGGTAGAGGATTGTCAGCGGAATCGCTTCCGGAGCGAGTGAGGGCGGCTTAGGCAGAGGAAGGAAGATGGAGATTTCATCGCCGGGCTCGGGCTTCAGGCTTGCCTTCGCAGCCACTCCGTTTATTTTGACGTTTCCTTCGTCGATCAGTCGCTGGGCCGCGGTGCGGGAAAGTTCAGGAAATTTTTTCGCGAGATAGACATCCAGCCGCGGTGGCTCGGCCTCTTCGACACTGAAAGCACTCCAGGACCCTGGCGTGAGCATCAGGCTCCGGGGGCCGTGCGCTTGGTCCGCAAGTAGTCCATGTAGGCGTTGGCGATCTTCTCGTGGTCGAGCTTGAGGGCTTTGGCGTACTGGATCACGAATCCGCGCACGAACACATTGGCCGGAAGGCGGGAGATATCGTCTTCTTCCAGCGCGGTGAAGTAGTTTTTGCTGATCTTGAGAATGTTCATGATCTCGTCGGACGAAACTTTTTTGTACTCACGGATAGTACGCAGGAAGGCGCCAGTGACGTTCTCGCATTTCTTGATCCGCTCTTCCATATCGGGATTCGTTTCATGGGTGCGGGAGATCTGGTAGTTCCGAGATCCGAGCTGGCCCTGGTCCATGTTCTGTAGAGCCTTCAAGCGATCCACGTGCGATTCCGCCTTCGGCGCCTCTTTCACGGCAGCCGAAGCCGCGGCGGCGGGCGGAGGGGAAGAGTGGGAGCGGCGGAAAGGATCGTCTTCGAAAGAAAAACTTCCCGAGTCGCCTTCCATGGACATCGCTTCGCGGGCAAAGGCGGCTACCGCGTGGTTGCCCCTGTGGTAGCTCTCATAAACGGACTCCGACGAGAGGATGCCGTGCGACTCATCATACTTGCGGCGCTTGTCGGAGTCGGAGAGCACCGAGTAGGCTTCTTCGATCTCGTTGAGGATCCGCTTGCTTTCTTCCTTGTCGAAGAGGGAATAGGCCGCGAGCGAGTCGCGGTTGTAGGCGTTCTTGGCGCGGATGTAGGCGGTGCGGATGATTTCCGAGTTGGCGTTGAAGCTGACGTCCAGAACTTCGTAATACGACTGTTTGCCGTCTTTCCCCATCAGAAAAATCCTACAGCAAATTGGGCGTTCCAACTAGATGGGAAGAAAAAACCGGATCAGAGCCCGAGCTCGGTGCGCTTCAGCTTTTCCGCCTGCTCGGCAACGATATGGCCCACCATCCGCTGGATGTTGGGAACCAGGGGCGAGGAAGGAAACTCGATGGCGAGGGGCCGCTTGCGGCGCACGCTCTGCCACACAGCGCTGTCGTATTCCAGGTGGCCCAGGTAGTCGAGGTTGAAGCCGAAGTACTTCTTGCACACGTTGCGCACCCCGAAGCCGACTTCGGAATCCGTTTCCGTGCGCGACTGGTTCACCACCAGCTTGATGTCGAAGCGGCCGATGGCGTTACGCACCTTTGTGCCAACTTCGGGATACTGTTCCTCGAGGGCCCGCAGGAGGTCGGCGGGAGTGCGGATGCCCAGTTCGTTCTTCCGATTCATGGTTGAGTCAACAAAGGACCGGGCGTCGTAGAGGTATTCAATGTTTTTCAGCTTCCGGTAAAAAGCGCTCTTGATGAAGCGGTAGGCGTTCTCAATGCTGGTGGGCTCGGGCAGCACCACGAGAATGCCCACGTCGGCGGCGAGGAAGAAGTCCAGGGTGTTGTAGGAAGTACCTGCACCAAGGTCGAGGATGATGTAGTCGCTAGGCAGCTGGCGCAGCTTGTTTAGCAGCTTCTGCTTCTGAGCATGGGGAAGATTGGCGACATTGAGAGAGTCCTGTGCACCGCTGATCAGGCTGAGATTGGGGACATTCGTCGGCGAACATAGCTCCGAAAGATTTTTCACGTCAGGAGAAAAAAGATCGGTGAGAGTGCGTTCCGTCTGCTCCAAGCCCAGGCAGGTGTGGAGGTTGGCGCCGCCGAGATCGAGATCCACGAGCGTGACGGAGGCTCCCGCTTTCGCGAGCGTGATGGCGAAGTTGGCCGTAATCAGCGTTTTACCCACGCCGCCCTTGCCGCCGCCAATCGCCCAAATTTGTTTATAGGGAGTGCCCGGAGCCGGAGCGGAAGTGAGGGGAGCGCCCGCGCTCTCAGCACCCTCCGGGAGAGCTTCTCTTTCCGCTATTTTATTCATGGGTTAGTTGGAAAACCCCCCGATCCTCATACAATTATCCGGCTTCTTGGTGCGGAAAGTCAACACTTTAGCGGGCGCGTCGCTCCTGGGATTTTTCCGTTTCTCATGCTTACAATTCTAGTCGATGAACTTTGCTTCTCTGCTCCAACGCCTCCTCTCCATCCGCATTGCGGGTTCCGCCTCCGGCCTGAGGCACCGTTCCGATCTGCACCTGGCCCGCAAGTTTTTCCATATGCAGGGGGCGGTGACTTTTCTGGTTCCCTATCTTTTCCTCGGCTTTTCGCGGGAGACCATGGCGGCCATCCTGGGCACAATCCTCGGGGTGGTGATGAGCATCGAATACGCGCGCTCGCGCTGGGAATGGGTGAACGGAGTGGCGGTGCGGATCATGGGGCCGATCATGCGTGACACGGAGGTAAACCAGCTTACGGGCATCCCGTTCTATATGGCCTCCTGTCTTTTCGCGTTTCTGATTTTCCCGAAGCATGTGGCGGTCTTGGCCATCCTGTACCTCGCTCTGGGCGACCCTTCGTCCTCGTTTTTCGGAGTGCTGTACGGCCGCAGTAAGATTTTTCCCAATAAAAGCCTCCAGGGAACCTTGGGCGGCTTCGTTGTTTGTTCCATAGCCACTTTCGTATACCTCCACTGGCAGGGATTCCCGGCGAACAAGCTGTTGATTCTTACGCTTCTGGGGGGATTTGCCGGTGCCGTGTCTGAGCTGTTGCCGCTCAATATCGACGATAACTTCGCGATTCCGGTTGTGAGCGGGGCATTAATGTCCCTGGCACTTTGGAGCGCCCAGCTTCCCCTCGCCCCCTAAGCTTGCTATCGTTTTAGGAGAGGATTTTTCCCTGGAAAATTGGGCCTTTTGGCCCCCTTCCCGGGAGAAAAGCGTAGAAAATACTCCCCTGTGACCAAAGGATGGACATTTTAGGGAGGTTGATTATTTGACGCATTATGTTATATATCGATCTATGCTATTGATTTTAAAGATTAATAGCATTTGAATCGGTTACTGGTGCTGATTTTGCAATATTCTGAGTAGCAAAGGACTGCATATGCCGAAGGCAATGCTCGCTACACTTCTGATCCTCTCTTTCCTCTCGGGCTTGGCGCCCTGGGAAACTGCTTTGGGCAGCGTTCGCCACCCCGAAACCATTCCCGCCGTGCAGGCCACTCTTCAACCCGAGCGAACCGGAAAAGGTTCGCTGGCCGAACTGGTCCAGCATAACGGCCGACGCGTTTCCTCCTCTTACTCCCGCCTGAAGCAAGAGGTGTTCGCCAAACTCCGTCCGGTGGACCGCCAAGATGATATTGATTTTGACCACGCCCAGAAAGTGCTGAACTCGCGTCTCACTTGGAAACAGCAGGTGCTGAAGGGCGACGAATTCGAAAAGAAAATGCGCAAGGAATACGTCGAAAGAGTGGCTCCTTTTGAGAGCAACGCCACCAACCCGATCTGGCGTCCTCGCTCTTACGAAGTAGAGCGCTATGAGAAGGGCCGCAAGGATCTCGCCCAGTGGACCAGGACGGAAGTGCTCGACGACCAGCTACAAGACCTGATCCGCGGAGGCGATAAGGATTCGGCTCCGATCCAGGTGTTGGAGACGGCGCAAAAACTTTCTGGCGGCACTGACCTCATCCCGAGTGCAGAAGCGCTGACTCCCGAACAGCGGGCCGCGCGCGCTCACCGCAAAGATCTGCCTCCGCTCCAGCCGGAAGAGGAAAAGATTCCCACCAAGCTGCGCACCAAGGTGAATGTGGTTAAAGGAAACGGCTCGCTGGTGTTCACGAACCCCGTGGCCACCACCTCTCTGAAGGGTGATAAGGAAGACGTTTCCCTGGAGATGAACAAGGAGTTCCGCAAGCTCACGCTCAAGAGCACCGCGACCTACGGCGTGAAGCAGGAATGCCTGAATGTGAATCTGAACAAGCGGATCACAGACAAGATTTCCCTCGATCTCGACCACTCCGCCTATACGGGCGGGAAGAGCGGCCCCAGCGGGGAGAAAACCCGCGAGCAGGCCAAGGTGAACTACACCTTAAGCTTCTAGGCCGCCCCCCGGTAAAAATTTCATGGCTTTCCGACACCGGAACCACTGCTGGCACGGTGTCATTCTGCCTGTCCCATGATTTCTTTGGATTTTCCCTAGGCATAGGGGTTGCTATTTCCCGCCCCCGACAACCAAAAAACTATGGAGAATATTATGAAGAAATCCCTGTTTGCTCTATTCGCCCTCGCTTGCCTTCCATTGCTACAAGGCTGCGACGTGGCAGTAGGCGTTTATGACTATGGATACAACGATTACGGCAATGTGGGCTGGTATGCGCCCGGCTACTACCACCACCAACACCATTATCACGGCGGCAATCACAGCTGGGGACGTCCCGGTCATCACGGCGGTGGCTGGGGCCATGGCGGTGGACGCCACGGTGGCGGACATCACCACGCTATTGACCTTGCCGACGCTGCGGTAGAAATCTCCGCTCAAGCCAACAGTCCGGCCGCTCTCCTGGCTCAGGATTACGGCATCAGTGAAGCCTCCGCCCTCAAGATCATGGCGCTTGCCAAAGGCGAAGGCCGCCAGGAAACCCTCGACCTTCTGAAGCTGACCTCCGATGAGCTGGCGGTGATCGCCCGTCTCGATATCCCGGCCCCTTCCACGATGCGGAAGATCGCGGCTGCTCTGGGCGAAGACTCCGACAGCATTTCCAGGCTGATCAAGGACTTCATCTCCGACCTGCGTGCCCTGAGGGATGCGCAACAAGGGGAACAGACGAACTGCTTGAATCAGTTCAGCTGTCAGAACTAAGCTAAACTAGTTTAGTGTAAGGCCCGCGCTTCGAGAGGAGCGCGGGTTTTTTATTCCACTTTTTCTTTGCGCTCGACCAGGAGTTTCTCCACCCGCGATCTGCCTTTGCCGAGGTCCTGCACGAACACGATATTGTTCGCGCCTTCCTGGAGGTTGAAGTAGCTGGTGGAGAGGATCTTTTCCTTGCGGTTCACGAAAACAAGAATCTCCTCGCCTGAGCTTTCGTTGCTGGCATGCCAGCTGGGAACCTGCTTCATATCCTCGGTGGGACAGAGCGGGGCGTGGATCTGCACGAGCCGCGCCTGGCTGCTGAGCTTGTTCAACCCCCCTTGGAAGCAGGGGAGGCGGATCACCTCGGTGGATCCGAGGCTGCTGGTGCTTTGGGATGCGGGGGCACGGCTGGGGTTATCCGGGGTATCGAGATTGTCCGTGGGTTTCACCGTCGCCGCCCTGCGCAGGGCGCGAACCGCGAGAAAGGAATTCAGGGAATAGGCGAGGAAGGCCAGTACGCCGGCAAAAATGGCCAGGTCGAACCAGGTCGACTGGGACTTTTTGAAGATGCGAGGTATCCTCATATTCCTAAAAACGTTTCGGAATTCATGGGGATTGCCTGAAGGGAATTGGTCCAACCACGGCCAGGAAGTTAGATGTACGCTGCGAAAATCGATCTACTGTATGAAAGCGCACTTCTACTCGCCGCCGTGTGCCTCAGCCTGAGCATATATGTGCTCTCCCGCGGATTAGGCAACAAACTTAATTTGGCATATAGCGCCCTGACTCTGGCGATCAGTGTCTGGGCGTTTTCATTCTTCGTGGCCAACGTGCTCGACTGGCGGTTGTTCGAAAGCACCCACATCATCACGAACATCTTGCTCGCGCCTTTGAGCCTCGTATTTCTCAACGTGATGCTGTGGCCGGAGGGCTGGGTCTTTCGCTGGCTGCTGCGGCTGGCACTGGCGACTTCGCTCCTGCTCGTTCCGCTCGTGCTTCTCGGTCTCGACCGGACTCCTTGGGTGCATGCGATGAGCTACTACAGCCCGGTGCTCATCATCGTAGCGAACCTCTATCTCTTTTTCTCGGAGGCGGTGGGCGCCGTGAAGCCAAGGGGCGGCTGGGGGGATTTCGCCCGCCTCGCCTCGATCGAGATGCGCAATGCGCTTAGGCGGCGCAACGTCTGGCTGTATCTCGGGGGCGTCGTAGTGGTCATGCTGAGCGAGATGGACCGCATGCCCTGGATGGGGCGCACACTCCCCGCGATCGGCAACCTTCTGCTGGCACTCTATTTCTATTCGATCAAAGACGCGGTTCTGCTGCAGAGTCTGATGAGCCCCCGTCGCATCGTCGGGCGCTTTCTCGTCAATCTTGTCGGAGCGCTTTCCATTTTCCTCATCATCGTGCTGATCACCACCTGGGTGCGCGGGAGGATCACGCTCTTTCTGATCAACGCCTTCTTTGGAGCACTGGTGGCGGCGGCCACGCTCGATCCGCTGCGGTCGCTGGCGAACATCGCCTTCCAGACCTTCTTCTTCAAAGAAGCCAAGCGGATCAACGCGCTCATTCAAGAGGCGGGGAAAGAGATCGCGGGAGCCTTCCACGGCCAGGCGATCGCGCTGGCCACGGGCAGCTTTTTATCGAAAGCACTGAGCGGGAAAATGGTTTCTTTCTATGCGCTCGATGCGGAAGGAAAGTATTTTCTGAAGCTCCAGGACGGAACAGCTGAGGAGAACCTGCCCGAATCTTTGCCCGCTACCTTTCCCTTCATGCTCCGCTGGTCCAAGGCGCGATCCTGGATGCCCATCCTCGACAAAGAGTTGGAAAGAGAGAGCCAGCGGGAGACGATTCCGTCGCGCGTTGCGGCCTCGCAGCTGAGCCTACAGGCGCTGGAGACGCTCAAGAGCACACTGGCGCTTCCCCTCACGCACGACCGCACCATCCTCGGCTTCGCTACCATGAGCCTTCCCCAGCCGCCCGAGAACTGGGACGAAAGCTGGGGCGCTTTGCCGCTCATGGGTCCGTTTTTCGAGAGGGCGGGAGAGGCTTTGCGCGAGCTGGATGTCTATGCGCGACTCCGGGAGCGCGATCGCCTGGCCACGATCGGCGAAATGGCCGCAGGTCTCGCCCATGAAATTCGTAACCCGCTCGGTGCGATCAAAGGGGCGGCTCAGGTGCTGGAACCCAAGCAGGGTGATCCGTCCGAGCCATTCCTCAAAATCATCGTCGAGGAGGTGAACCGGCTAAACGAGGTGGTCACACAGTTCCTGGATTACGCGAAGCCATTCCAGGGAAAGCCGGAATGGGCGCAGCTGGGAGAGATGCTGAAGGCGACGGCGGAGCGTTTTTCCGAGCGCTTCCGCTTTTCGGGCATCGACTTCCGTGTGCAAATTCCTGATGCGACGCCGCAGGTGAAATGCCAGCCTGCACTCATTGGAGTGGTGCTTACCAACCTACTCGAAAACTCCTACCGCGCGCTGACTGACGCAACCCGTAAAAGCCAAAAAATCCCTACCGTTTCACTACGCTTGGCACATACAATACGCGAAGGTAAAACAGAGGTTAGCCTCTCGGTGGAAGACAACGGCCCGGGCATGAGCCCCGAGGTTATGGATAAGATTTTTATCCCGTTTTTCACCCAGTCCCAGCAAGGAACGGGGCTTGGGCTGTCGATCTGCCAGAAGATCGCCGAAGCCCACAGTGGCCGCATGGAAGCGTCGAGCGTGCCGGGAGAAGGCACGCTGATGACCTTGCGCTTTACCGCGGAAGGGAAGGAGTAGGGCATGTTCGAAGAAAGTCAGGCGAACGGTTCGGTTCTCGTTTTGGACGACGAACGCAATATCGTGACGGTGTTAAAAGCCATACTCGAGAAACGCAACTTCCAGGTGGAAGGTTTCACGGATCCCCGCGAGGCGCTCGACGCCCTTCGCGCCCGCAAATACGAAGCCTGCGTGACGGATTTGTATATGCCGGATATCGACGGCATGGCTTTTTTGGAAGAAACGAAACGCCTCTATCCCGGCCTGCCCGTGATCATGATCACGGCTTTCGGCACAGTGGATTCTGCCGTCGATGCGATCAAGCGCGGCGCATTCGACTATGTGACCAAACCTTTCGAGCAGAGCGAGATCGTTTCGGTGGTGCAGAAGGCCGTGAACACCTTCCGCCTGAAGCGCCTCTCCGTCGACCGCGAAGCCGTGGCGCCCGCGGAACTCGCTTATTCCGCCCTTCTTGGCGGCAACTCCCAGGGGATGAAAGGGCTGCGGGAGATCGTGAAACGCGTTGCGCCCACGCCCTCGACAGTTCTTGTGATGGGGGAGACAGGCTGCGGGAAAGAGTATCTCGCGGAGGAGATTCACCAGCTCTCCGACCGTTCTTTCCAGCCGCTCTTCAAGGTGAACTGCCTCGCGGTTTCATCCATGTCGCTCGACACCGAACTTTTTGGCGGCAACAAGCCGGGCCGCATCGAGCTGGCGGATAAAGGAACGCTTTTCATCGACGAGATTTCGGAGATGAATACGGAAACGCAGGTGCGCCTGCTCGACTTCCTCGAGACCGGCCAGTTTGAAAACGCCGTGACGGGAGAGAAGAGGAAGGCCGACGTACGCGTGATCGTCGCTTCCCGCCGCGACCTTGGGAAAGAGTCCAAAGACGGCAAGTTCCGCGAAGACCTCTTCTACAAACTAAACGTGGCTCCTATTCCCCTTCCCGCCTTGCGCGAGCGGAAAGAGGATCTTCCGGAGATCGTGGATTTCTTTCTCCAGCGGCTCAACCAGAAGCTCAGCCGCACGGTGGAGCGCGTGGATCCTTCCTGCATGGACATCTTCCGTGCCGTCTCCTGGCCGGGCAACCTCCGCCAGCTTGAGCATGTGCTCGAACGGATGATCCTCCTGGCGGACGGAAATGTGCTGCGTGCAACCGACATTCCCTCTGACCTGCGTTCGGAGATCGACCTCTCGTCCGGCGCGGAAGCGGGGAATTTTCGTGAGATCGTGCGCCGGCAAACCCAGAGCCTCGAGAAAGACCTCATTGAGAAAGCCCTCGACGAGATGGACGGCAATATCACCCGGACAGCCGAACATCTGGGAATTTCCCGCAAAGGTTTGCAGCTGAAAATGAAAGAGCTTGGGATCAAACAAGGTTCCAATAATTAGTAGAAACACCCCCTGTCCCTATGTCCAAACTGACCGAACTAGAAGCCAAGCTTGCCCAGATGTTCATCGTCGGCCTGCCAGGCACGGAGCTGGCCAGGCCTTCGCAGGAATTCCTGGAGGAGTATCGTCCAGGAGGCGTGATCTACTTCGGCCACAATTACGAAACGCCGGCGCTCATGGCCGAGATGAGCGAGAGCATCCAGGACACCCGCGACCGTTCACGCAACCTTCCGCTTTTCGTTTCCATCGACCACGAGGGTGGCAGGGTATTTCGCTTCCGCAAGCCCTTCACGCACTTTCCCGAGTCCGCGCAGCTGGGCGAGATCGCTTCGCCCAAGCTGGCCTTTCTCGTGGCTGAGGTGATGGCCAATGAGTTAAAGGCGGTGGGAATCAACCTCAACTACCATCCCATCTGCGACATCCACACCCGCCCCTCGAATCCCGTGATCGGAAAGCGTGCCTTCTCCTCCGACGAAGATGTGGTTTCGCGCATGGCGAGCGCTATGGTGCGCGGCTTTATCGCGAAACGAATGGTGGCCTGTGTGAAGCATTTCCCGGGACATGGCGATACCACCGTGGACTCGCATGTCGACCTGCCCAAGGTGGACGTGTCCTGGGACGTGCTGATGAAGCGGGAGCTTCGCCCGTTCGTGAAGGTGATCAAGAGCCGGGTGGACATGATCATGACGGCGCATATCCTCAACAACGCGCTTGATCCCCTCTACCCCGCCACTCTTTCCTACAGCACCGTGACCAACGGCCTGCGCAAGGACCTTCGCTACAACAAGCTCATCATCTCCGACGATATGACCATGGACGCGGTGGCCAAGAACTTCGGCGAAGAGGACATGATCGCCCTGGCCATCAATGCCGGAGTGGACATCCTGCTCTACAAGACGGAGGAAAAGGGCCGCCAAGCCATGGACGTAGCCCGCAAGTTCCTCGCCTCGGGCCGCATCAAGGCCGAGCAGGTGGAAGCCTCTTACGCGCGCATCAAGGAAGTGAAGGATCGGATGCTGCTGCCGTACCAGGCTCCGGTGATGGAGGATCTCAGCAGGATCATCGGCTGCGAGGCCCATCTGGATGTGCTGCACATGGTGCTCGAGAAGCGCCGGCCCGGCGGCGAACTCGCCGACTGACAGATTGACAGAATCCTGACTACGCTCCTTCTTGATTTGCCCCGGAACTTTCGGTAGCTCTTAGATCGCCATGCAACAGACCATACCCGTGGTGGATCTTGACGAGTACCTTGCTGGCGGAGCCCTCCGCGAGCGCTTCGTCTCCAAGATGGGCAACGCCCTCAAAGACATCGGCTTCTTCGCCCTCCAGAACCATGGGGTGGACCACAGCCTCATCGAAAAAGCTTACCAGCTCTCCGCTGACTTCTTCGACCTGCAGGTGGAAGTGAAGCGCAAATACGAAGTGGTGGAGCTAAAAGGCCAGCGCGGCTTCACGAGCTTTGGCCGTGAGCAGGCAAAGGGCGCCAAAGTTCCCGACCTGAAGGAGTTCTGGCATGTGGGCCGCGAGCTGCCCGACGACCATCCCCTGAACAAGGAGTATCATCCGAACTTCTGGCCGATTGAGGTTCGCGATTTCAAGGCCACGATGGTGGAGCTCTACCGGCAGCTCGATCTCTGCTCGCTGCGTCTGCTCGAAGCCTGTTCCCTGTATGTGGGTGAGCAGCCGGATCTTTTGCCGTCGATGGCCACCGACGGGAACACGATTCTGCGGATTATCAACTATCCCGAAGTGGCTTCAGACCGCGACCCCGCCGCCATCCGCGCCGGCGCGCATGAGGATATCAATTTTATCACTCTGCTTTGTGAAGCCACGGCGGGTGGGTTGGAACTGCTTCAACGCGACGGCAGTTGGTTGCCCATTCATGCCCTGAAAGGCCAGATCATCGTAGATACGGGCGATATGCTGCAGAACCTGACGAACGGCCTGCTGCGTTCGACCACCCATCGCGTGGTGAATCCCGATAATTCCCGGGAGCGCCGCTTTTCGATGCCGTTTTTCGTGCATCCGCGCTCCGAGGTGAAGCTCAATCCTTTGCCGAAATGCGTGAACCGTATGGGTGGGAAGAAGAGCTATCCCGATATTCTGGCGGGCGCGTATCTGGATCAGCGGTTGAAAGAGATTGGGCTGGGCAAGCCGGCTAGATCGGCACCCTGACGCCCGCCCTTACGGCAAAGCCACTCATATCCGAGTCCTGTACCTTACCGAAGGTTTGCGAGATGCCCAGATCCACACTGATCGGTTGGGAAACTTTGATCAGGGCACCAGCACCCAGCTCCATGGGCACGCCCATTTCGCTCACGCCTTCGCCAAAAGAAGAGGAACGGGTCACCACCATCGTCGGCAAAATGGCGGCAGAAGCATAGGGACGTACCTTGTCGCCCCACAAGCTCCAGGGGGCGTACATCCCGCCCAGGCGTACCGTGTTCACGTAGGCGTTCTGCTCCTGGCGGATGTTCAGGCCGCTCGAGCTGATCGTGCCTTCGCGGCGCATGGTCATGAAGCTCACGCCCACTTCGGCGGTCCAGATGGAGGAGAGGGGGCTGAAGAGGCTGATGCTCAAGGTGGGGAGATCTGTTGTGGTGAAGGAGGTCGTCGGAAAACGGGAGGGCAGCACCAGGCTTCCGGGTTTCCAGCTGCTCGCGCCCAACTGCACCTGGGTTTTGGGGGCGTTGGCGCGTTCGCGCTGGGCCTGTTCGGCCTGCACCTCGGCTTGCAATTCATGGCTGGCCATCGGGATCGTGATGTCCTGGGTGTCATCGAGGGGCTGGGCTGTTTCTTGTCCGTTCTTAGCGGACTTGGGGGCCGCATCGGCGAGATAGGGAAGGGCAGAGAGAAAGAGCGATGCCAGGATGAGTAAGATTCGTAGCTTCAAGGTTCCCCCAGATCTCGAGTTGACGCTATGGGCAGTAGCACCGCCTCTGGGGCGAAGTCAACGGTGAAGCCAGGGGGTTTTTCCGACGATTTCGCCTGGATTAGGTAGGTAAAGCAAAGTATGAATTGAGAAGGTGCGTACAATCGTTGGCAAAATTCTGCTCGGAACGATTTTTTTGGCAGCGTCCGCCTGGGGCGACCTGCCCGCGATCACGATCCAGGACTCCGTGCGTACCGCTCTCGACCGCAACCCCGATGTGCTCAAGGCCCGCG
The DNA here is from genome assembly GCA_036559405.1 of Bdellovibrionota bacterium. Classification (GTDB taxonomy): domain Bacteria; phylum Bdellovibrionota; class UBA1018; order CAIPTA01; family CAIPTA01; genus JAKFYM01. Next base: position 2,028 of record DATBTF010000079.1, on the reverse strand, counting down.
AAGCGGTGCAACAGTCCCAGGCGAACGTATCGCTCGCTATTTCGAAGGTATTTCCCACGATCGACGGGCAGCTCAAGGCCAGCTGGCTCAAGGCGTCCTCGGCTTCCAGCAGCCCGCTCTTCGGCGGCAAGCCCTACAACCAGTATCTGGCGGCCCTGAATCTCGACCAGCCGGTCTACGATGGAGCGATTTTTTCCGGATACAGCTACAGCAAGAAAGACGTGCAGATCAAGCAGTACAAGGAATCGATCGCCGAGCGGGATCTTTCCCAGAAGGTACTCGAGAATTTTTACTCTGTATTGCTCCACGAGCGGCTGCTGGGAATTCTCCAGGAAGCCTTGAAGGTGGACAATGAAACCCTCAAGATCGCCGAGCGTTGGCTAAGCACCGGTCGAGCCCAGAAGGTCGACGTGCTCCAGCTTCGCACCCAGGCCGCGCTTCGCCTGCCCAAGATCGCCGAGACTGAGAACAAAATGCGCATCTCCGCCGCCGAGCTGGCCACTTTGCTGCGCAACCTCGACGCTGGCAGCATTCGCATCCGCGGCGCGCTCGTCACGCCCGAAGCCTCCTGGGTGAAGAAGAACGTGCAGCAGAAGAAGCAGGATCTGCCCGAGATGCTGCAGGCCAAGGAGCTCGTGAACCAGTTCGAGGACAATCGCGAGGTGCAGATGGCAAAATACTGGCCCTCTCTCGGCGTGCTGGGAAACCTGCAGCGCCAGGCCTATACCAAACGCGAGCTGATCGACGCCAATACGACAAGCTGGAGTGTGGCGCTCGTGCTGGATGTTCCGCTTTTCGCCGGACTTTCCTCCTTCCACCAGCGCGCCTCGCTCGCGGCCGAGCAGCGGCAGCTAGAGCTGGACGAAACCCATACGGCGGATACGGTTTCTGTGAACCAGATCCAGGCGGAAAAAGACTTCGCCGTGGCTTTGACCCAGCTCGACTCGGCCCGTAAAGCCGCGGAGTTCGGGCGGCAGACGATCCAGGAGGCCCAGCGCCAATATCGGTTCCAAACGATCAATTACCTGCAGTACCAAAGCTCCCAGCAGGCCTTCCTCGACTCCCAGACCGGCTACTTCCAGGCCAAGTACAACTACATCGTCTCCCTTTCCAAGTACTTCAACGCGATGGGCGTGCCGAGCGAGGTTCTGATTGCCAAACTGGATGAGCTGAGCCGCCAGCAGGGCGCCGGGGACTGATTTAGGGCAAGCTGGGCCCTAAAAACGCGAATCTATCCAAGAAAACAGGGCTTTGATTGACGGGGCTGGTGCACGGTGTTACACCAATTTTCGTCGTTTTCCGGGGGGATTCCATGGCGATCTTGGGAACCAAAAAGCGCAGCTTACAAGCCGTGATTCTGCTCTCCGCCTTCACTCTTTTTTCCTGTTCCAAAGACAAGACTATAGAAGAATACCAGCAGGAACAGGCCACCGAGGATCTTGCGCTTTACGATAGCATCAAGGGTGAGTACCGCGGCCTGCTTGTAAACCAAAAAACAGGCCAGGATATGGGGCTGTTTGAAATCGATCTCAGCGCTGGTTTCGAGCCGGACGGAACTGGCACCAGCAGCCGGGCCGCTTTGAAGGGCTCGGTGAAGCTGATCAACAATCTCCAGACTACGGCCACCATCCAGAGCGCCAAGTTTTATTCGCCCAATAAGAGCGAAAACGGCAGCTATAACGGAACGATCGCCGTTCCCTTCCGTGGGGGCATCGCCAGCTTGGCCATCAACGGCGCCATCAGCAACGGTACTTTCACAGGCACGATAGCCCCCAATAACATTCCGGGACTTACCGCTCGCTTCCGACTTTCGCGTGGAAGCGATTTTCCTCGCGACGGCCAGCACTCAACTTGGCCGGGAGACGGAAGTGAGGCGGCATCGGTCTATCAGGGAACGACGGAGAACCCCTTGTGCAAGGACATGGACCGCAACAGCCTTCTCTGTCGGAAGCCCACCTTGAACGTGCGGATGACAGTGGACCTCGCTTCCCCCAATGGTAACGAAGCTTTTTTCAACAATTTCGCCGA
>DATBTF010000078.1:0-3173 GCA_036559405.1 Bdellovibrionota bacterium | reverse complement strand
ATCCCTGCTGTCGGAAGTGATCGAAAGAGTGGTGTGGAGGCTGAATCCTTTGCCTTGCTTCTCAAAAATGTGTTCCATCCAGCCCTCATAGGTCGCGTTTTCCGGATGAGTCATGCTCACTCCCTGCCGAGCGAACTCGGTGAGGCGGGCGCTCCAGTCCTTCAGCTTCCAGCTTCCTTTGCCCTGGGCATCCAGGAAAACCTGGTCGCCTTCCCTATGGGAGCGATAGTTTGCGGGCCAGTCGTGCTCTCCTTCGGAAAAATCAGGGTGCAGCAAGCGGGGGGCCGGTTTGGGCTCCGCGGTAAAAGGGCAGCGTTGAAGATCCGCGGTAAAGCGCGGCAGCTCTAAGAAGGCACCGCGCGCGCGAATTTCACTCGTAACCAGGCCCGGCGAGGGCCAGAGCATGGGAAAGGAGGAGTGTGAAATCACGATGCGCACTCGGTGGCCTGGACGGAAGGTCCAGGTGGTGAAGTGAAGATCGGTTTCGATCCATTCCCATGCGCCTGTGTTTTTGCGAGGCTTGAGGCGATTTTTCCGCTGTGAGCCGTTCAAGGCGCTTCCATCCACTAGCGCGCTCTCTCCGGCTTCGTTCACATCTTCGAGCCGCACCACCCAGTTCACTTGTCCAGAGCCTTGGCTCCGCGCTCGGAAGCGCATGCGCGGCATTCCCGCGATCACCAAATTGCTGGAGAGAGGAGCTGAAACGAAAGAGACGCCGTCTGTCGTTTTCATCGGCCCCGTGAGCTCGCCCCAGTAGAAGCCTGCCATTTCTCCCTCTGCCGGATTGGTTTTCAGCGTGATTGTGCCTGAGCTCGTCTGAAATCTTTCGCCGGGAAGATGGAGCTTATCTTTGGAAACACCGAGGCGAAGAGGTTCGCTATATTGGCCATCTTTCAGCTCGCACCAGCGCCCCGGAATCGATTTCGTTTCGAGGCTAGGGGGATAATAATCGCGAAGAAACAGGCGAAGGCTTTTTTTCGGTGGAGCAGAAGCCTTTGCTGTGGGCCGCAGCCATTGGTTCCAGAAGTCTACGGCCTCGGAGCGCCATTCGAAGCTCGGGCCGGGAGAATCGGCGATATCTGGCCATGTGTGGATCCAGGGGCCCATCACGGCGCGAATCGGTGCTCGCACGCTCTTGAGCATCCGCGGAATGCTGTCGCGGTAGGTGTCGAGAAGGCCTCCGAAGAGATAAATAGGAATGTGGATTTTGTCGTATTGCCAGCGGAGGGAGTTCGCTCTCCAGAAAGCGCCGTCGCGCTGCTGGTGGAGGTAGGTGAGGATCCAGGGATAGGAGCCCAGACGGTCTTTCTCGAATTCGGGCGTTGCTTCGTAGCGGGGCGGGGCGGGCAGTGCCACCTCGTGGTCCATATCGAGCATGTATTCGTCGATATGAAATATCCCATCCACATAGTGGATGTCGTCGCGGTGAAGATCGTCGCTCGCGCAGCCTGCCAGAATGGCTTTGAGGCCCGTGGGATTGCGCATGGCCACCTGTAGGGAGTTGAATCCGCCCCAGGAGAGCCCCCACATGCCGATATTGCCATTCGAAGCGGGGATGGTGCGCAGCCACTCGATGAGCTCCACGGCATCGTCGAGTTCGGCCCGGGAATATTCCATGCGGGGCACGGGGCCGGATGAGGAGCCGGTGCCGCGCACGTCGGCGCGCACGAGAAGAAATCCTCTCTCGGCGAAGTAATGGTAGAGCTCAAAGTCCCGTGCTGCGAAGAGATCATCTTTGCGGTAGGGGTTCATGGAAAAAAGGACGGGAAATTTTTCCCCTGGCTGCTTGGCTCGCGGCTCGTAGAAGGTGAGCGCGATCTTCGTGCCGTCGCGCACGGTATGAATCACGGGCTTGAGGTCAAACTCATAGAGAGCAGCTTCGGCATGGCCCTGCAGAGGCAGAAGGAAAAGCGTGGCAAGAAATAGCATAGGCGGTGTTATGGTGACTCCGTGCCCGACACAAGGCGCATCGGGTTAACTCGGTGCAATGGTGGGATCTTGCGAGAACCACAAAACAAAATCGGAGCTCGAAAGCCGCCACCTCCGCCAATTTTTACCGTATCTCGATCACAGCCCAAACGTTCACCCCGGGCACGGAAAGCAAGTATCCCGTACCACTCTTGGTCAGCGTGAGCTTCAGGTCTCTCTCCCCGGGGCGTGAAAGCATGGCGCTGCGCGGGGCGCTGTCGAAGGCGTTCGTGGGGAGCAGGATCTTGAGATCCCTTTTTGTGGCGCGCCAGTTCACGATGTGGAGCACTCGACTGCCGTTGACGGGGTTTCCCCGGAGGGTCACGAGCAGCGCGCCGTCGTCACCGCTCACGGCAAGTCCCTTGCGGTTGAAGGCCTTCTTTCCGGCCGCGCCGTCGGCGTGGGCGTCCATCAGCTTATGGCCCTCGAACAGCGCGCGGTTAGCTTGCACGAGGCGGTAGTAGTCGAGGTAGTCGGCCACCTTGCCGTAAAAACGTTCTTTAGTGAGGCCCACGAAAATGTCCCAGGGAAAGATCGGGTTGCCGCCCAAGGCGTACACCGAGGCGATATGCCTTTGCTGATCGAGCTTGTTCCTGCTGCGAAGAGTTGTGGCCGTGGTCAGGTGGAATTTCGCGCCATTGACGGCGTAGATCTTATCGTAGAGCAGGTACGGGTCGTTGTACTTGAGAAACCACTCCGTCACGACGGCGTCGAAGAAGTCGGCGATCTGGTCACCATTCTTGTGGATCAGCTTATTGTAGGTGAGGGGCACGTGGCGTTTGTAGACTTTGTCCACATTGGCGCTGAGCCAGGTGTAGTAGGCGCGCAGGTCCGCCAACACCTTCGTCTGCGAGTCTTTCGCGCGGCATCCCTTCGCGTTCAGTGGCGGCGAGTACATGAAGAGGGGGTTGTCCTGGTGCAGACTCGTGCATCCCGCGGCCTTGGTGAGGGCGATGGCGCTGGCCACGTACTGCCGGAAGACCGGGGAGTTTGTATCGGGGTAGTAGGAGGACTTTCCGGGAATCGGCTTCCCCAGCGCATCCAGCTTTTCCGTCAGGACCAAGGGTTTATTATTAAAATCCAGGCAGGCCGCCGCTTTCGCGTCCTTTATGCCCATGACCGACTCTAAGGCGGCGCTGGGCAGGGCGCAGTTCACAGGCCGGCCTTCCTTCACCGCGGCCAGCACCAGGTCGGTCATTCCTGGG
>DATBTF010000077.1:0-15118 GCA_036559405.1 Bdellovibrionota bacterium | reverse complement strand
TGCCGGGGACGACCCCGTAAGCCGTTCATTGAACGAGTTTTACGAGGATCTCAACCCGGAGAATAAAGAGCCCTTCGTGGGCCTGCGGATCCATTTGATCCGCCCGGATTCCATTCCCTCCGTTTCCTTTTTTGTAAAACGGGGAAAGCGCTACCGCATGTTCCGCGACCAGCGCGAAGGCTTCACTGCTTTCGAAATCCAGAGCCTGCTCGACTCCGGTGTGGACAGAGTGTTCCTCTCCCGCGCCGACGCGCCGATCGTGCGCCAGTACCTCGAAACGTTCCTCGTAAAAGCGGACGCCAAAGACCAGGTGAGCACCGAGGCCCAGGTGGGCCTGATGCGTTCGGCGGCCGTGCGCATGACGGAAGAACTCTTCCAGGACCCGAGCCCCGAAAATATCCGCAAGGGAATGAAAGCCGTGTCGGGCTTCGTGAACCTGCTCGTGCGCGACCCGAAAGCCTTCTACCACCTCATCCGCCTTTCCTCGCACGACGCCTATACCTACCAGCACTCCGTGGGCGTTGGCCTCAATGCGATCGCGCTGGGGAAACGCATCCGCATGCCCAGTGAGCAGGACCTGGTGGACCTCGGCATCGCCGGCCTGCTGCACGATATCGGAAAGACGAAAGTGGATCCGGGCATCATCAACAAACCCGGCCCCCTCGACAAGGCCGAATGGGAATCGATGCGCCAGCATTCCACCTGGGGTTATGAGCTGCTGAAAGACAACCGCGACGTGAGCCAGCGTTCGAAGCTCGCCGTGCTCCACCACCACGAGGAGAGCGCGGGCGGCGGTTATCCCCACGGGCTTACGGACAACCAGATCTCCGTATTCGCCAAGATCATCACGATCGCGGATATCTTCAACGCGCTCACTACAGATCGCACCTACTCGAAGGCCAAATCCCCGTTTGAGGCCTTCAAGCTGATCCAGAGCGCGATGATGCACAAGGTGGATCGCTCGCTCTTCGCGGAGCTCGTGATGATTTACGGCGGCAAACTCGAATAGGAGCAAACACCCCATGAAAGCCCTCCTTCTTCTCTCCCTTCTCTTCCTCCCCCCACAAAATTCTTTCGCCGATGACGAAAGCGACGACGGCCACTTCATGATCCCGGCAAATGCCACGCCCGTGCGTACCAATATGAACGCCAGCGGCTTCAGCAATAGAGTGGACGTGAGCATGACCTTCCCGCCCAATACCTGCGACCATGCCCAGCTCTCCTCCTGGTTCAAGCTCTGGCGCCTGAAGGCTCGCGAGGGTTACGCGCGCGAAATCTCGAAGTATATGCCGAAGATCACCAGAGGCTTGGTGGCCGGAGTTTCCTGCATCGACAAAAAAGAGTCGTTTGACGTGCGCTACGAGCCCAGCGGCGACTACTTCGCCCTCACCTGCCTGGCCCAGAGTAAAGTGCTCTCGGCGGGCAAAAAAGAAACCCACCTCACCCATGTTCTCGAGGTGCAGCTCCTCGCCAAATACCAGGACTGCCTGAGCGACAGCAATATCGATGCATGGGTGAACAGCGACGCCTGCAAGGTACCCGGCGAAACCAACCGCTACTTCCGCACGGTAATGCTCACCTGCGGGATCGCGCCCACGGACCTGCGCTCTGACTTGCGCGGCACCCCTTCGGCCTATGCCGTGGACGTCAGCTTCTTTAACCAGCTCATCAACGCCCGCCCCTCGATCTCGAAAATCGTCGACAACGACCGTAAGGTAAAGGGCACCTCGAGCAGCGCGAACGGGAACGGCGACTGCGGTCCCCTGGGCTGCCTGAGCGACACCAATAGCTCCGGCGAAGCAAAATAGACGGGGATAAACCCCTAAGGTTCGGCTTCCTGTCTCCGATAAGAGACTTAATGAAGCTCACTATCCTGATTGTGACCCTGATCGTTTACGCCATCTGCGCCACCGCCGCCTTAGCCGGCGACTACAAGGTATTCGGGATCCGCACCGACTTCCCGATGGCCGACGGACAGCAGCTCTTCCGTGATGTCTACGTGAATATGGGAACCAACCAGGGCATCAAGACCGGCTCCTCCCTCGACGCCTACCGAATAGTGACGAGTGTCGACGAACTCAACCAGCGCACGGGCAAAAACACCGCTTTTAAAATTGCCAGGCTGAAGGTGATCCACGCCGACACGGACCTTGCCGTCGCACGCGTGGTGCAGTTCCTGCCGCCGGAAACCACTCCGCTCGGCGCATTCACCAATGTGATGGTGGGCGACGAAGTGGAAGTCGGGAAGAAGTAAGCCAGCTCGCCCTCCTGACAATCTTTCCTTTGCTTCTCCGACATTTTGGCAAAAACCGTGTAACTCACGTTTTTTCTGCCATTTTGTCAGCCCATTCCTGAGACATCCGCTAGCGTGTAAATCAGAAAATCCTCTTTCCTTTCTTTAGCTTTCTTCTGGAACTGCGCGCGCGCTAAGCTTCGCCCTATGGCGCGTCGATTGCACACCCATTGGAACTGGATCGAAATACTCGAAGAATCGAAAGGCAAAAGGGGAAAAGCCTGAAATGAAGTTCAGCTTCGGCAACTTGGGCGGACGGATTCGCGGCTGGATTGCGAAGATCAGGATCGGCCGCTCCCGCTCTCAAGGAATCGCTGCCATTCCCGGGCAAACCCTCACCTTCAGCGCCGGCAAGCTCCGGATCCCGGTGATCGACTGGGAAAAGCTCTACCGCAAATCCTTTCTCTACAACTCGATCGCCGCGGTGATCTGCGGCTATTTCGTGGCCGACCTGCTGGTAGCCGGCATAACCCCTTGGATGCCACCCGCCCAGGCACCCCGCCCGCGCATGATCACAGGGGATCACAAGGATTTTTTCTTCTACGCCAATGCGATTTTACCCAGGGGCCGGCCGAACCTTTTCAGTGAAAAGGGCCTGGTGCCCGACAACGACGAGGGCGGGGGCGGGGGCGATGGCCCGCCCGTGAAGACCAATCTTCCGCTCAACCTCATGGGCGTGATCGTGCTGGAGAACGAGAAAAAGAGCGTGGCCAGCGTGGAGGACAAAACCGCCAATCTCGTGGTGGCCGTGCGTATAGGGGAAAACATCACCCGCGACACGTTGGTGGAAAAGATCACCGAAGACCGCGTGATTTTCTTCAACCAGAGCCAGAATCGCCGCGAGTATATCGAGCTTCCGAAAGACCAGATCCTCGCCACGCGACGGGCGGCGCCGGCAAAGGGCGCGGGCGGGATTCAGAAGACAGGCGAGACCCACTATAATATCGACCGGAAAGAGATCGACAAGGCGATGATGGACATGAACACCATCCTCCAGGACGCGCGCTGCGTTCCCGAGCTAAAAGGCGGCCGCCCGGCCGGTTACCGCTGCTTTCAGATCACGCCCGGCTCGATCTACGACAAGCTCGGGCTCAAAGACGGCGACATCGTGGTCGGGATCAACGGGGAAAACGTAAACGACCCCACACGGGTGTTCACCATGCTGAACTCCCTCAAGGATCCCTCCACCCGCAGCATCAGTTTCACCATCGACAGGAACGGAAGCGTTTCGACTTACCAGTATGACATCAACTAGGACGAGAAAATGAAGCAACTCACCCACCTACTGCTCCTCTCCCTCCTGCTGCCGGGCTCGGCATTCACCGCCGACACTCCCCTGCCCCCGCCTCCGCCGCCGAATCCCTTCTCAAACCTGCCGTCGAACGGCTCCGAGCCCTTCACTCCTTTCGACGATGATTTCGACGAGTATGCCGCTCCGGGAGGCGCTTATCCCGACGACTTCGCTGCCGGCCGCGCCAGCGGAGGCGGAGGCGCCCGCCCCACGGAGAGCTTCAGCCCTCCGGGCGGAGGCGGATCCCCTTCCCGTCCCTCGGGCGGCCGTGCCGCCCCTCCTTCCTCGAGTGGCTTTGCCTCAGGCGGAAAAAATTCCCGGCTCCCGCCCCCGGCCACCTGCAAGGAAACGGTGGAAAATTTCGATTATCCTGATGCCGAGATCCTCGACGTGGCCAAGGCCATCGCCAAGCTCACCGGCAAGAACTTCATCTACAACCCTCAAGACATCAAGGGCCGCATCTCCGTGGTCTCACAGACGCAGATCACCGTCTGCGACGCCTGGAACGCCTTCCTGACCTCCCTCAACATCAAGGGCTTCGCCATCGTGCCGAGCGGGAAGTACCTGCGCATCGAGCGGATCGCCTCGGCCAAGGAAAAGCAGACGCCGATCTACTCGGAGAAACAGGCGCCGAACAACGACGAATTCATCACCCGCGTGATCCCGCTTCGTTATATCGACGCCACGGAGTTCGAGAGCGCCTTCCGCCTCTGGATGCCCCGCGAAGCGCGCATGCAGGCCTACCAGCAGACAAACACCATCATCATCACGGATACGGCCACGCACATTAACCGGATGATGGAGCTGATCGGCCTGCTCGACGTGGCCGGCTACCAGGAATCGCTCGTGGTGATGCCGATCCACAATGCCGCCGCCAAAGACATCGCCAAGCTCATCGAGAGCATTCTCAACGAGCGCAGCGCCGGAGGCGGTGGCGGCGGTTTCGGAATGCCGCCGAGGCCCGGCAACCCTTACGGTATGCAGGGCGGCCGCACCGGCACCCGCGGCCGGGCTGGCGGCTCGACGATCTCCAAGATCATCGCCGACGACCGCACCAACTCGCTCATCGTGAAAGCCAACGCCGCGGGACTGCAGGAGATCCGCGCCCTGGTTCGCCGGCTGGACACCAAGGTGGCCGTGGCCGAGGGCAGCGGCCGCATCCACGTGGTGTCCCTGCGCTTCGCCAATGCCGAAGAGCTCTCGAAGGTGCTGCAGAACATCACCTCGGGAGCGAGCAGCAGCAAGAGCTCCGGCGGCAACCGCGCTTTTCCGGCCTGGGGTGAGGCGCCCCAGACCTTCCAGAACGACATCAAGGTGTCGCCGGACAAAACCACGCAGAGCCTGGTGATCACGGCCTCGCCCCAGGATTTCGCCTCCATGAAAAAGGTCATCGACCGCCTCGACCAGCCCCGCGACCAGGTGTTTCTCGAGGCGATGATCCTCGAGATGAGCCTCAACCGCGACAACGCCTTCGGGGTTTCCTTTTTCAACGCCGTCAACGGACTGGCCCTCAACTCCGCCAGCGGCAACCTGCAGAATATCATGACTCCAGGGAAACTGCCTTCGGGCTTCGTTCTGGGAATGAAATCCGGCCGATCGGTCGAGGTGCAGACAGGCGACAGCAGCAACACCAGATTGAACGTCAGCTCTTTCCAGGGATTGTTCGAGCTGATCCAGGCCAATACCGACGCCCAGGTGATCGCCACTCCGCAGATCATCGCCCTCGATAACGAAAAGGCCACCTTCGAGGTGAGCGAGCAAGTACCGGTGGAAAAAACCACCACGTCCAACGGCGTTCCGGTCACGAGCTTCGAGCCGGATAAGGCGTCGCTCACGCTCGTCGTCACCCCGCAGATCAACAAGGGATCGAACTTCGTGAAGCTCGAAATTGATCAGAAACTCGAGAACTTCGATCCGACCAACGTTCCCATCGATCTCCGAGGACGTGCGACGGGGAAAAACTCCCGCTCCACGAACACCAAAGTATTCGTGCAAAGCGATGATACCGTGGTGCTCTCGGGGATGATCCGCAACCAGGTGCAGGAGGTGATCAACAAGGTGCCGATCCTTGGGGATATCCCGGTGCTCGGCTGGCTCTTCAAGAACTCTTCCACCAAGAATCGCAAGTCGAACCTGATGGTGTTCATCACGCCCCGGATCGTCAAGCAGTACGACAAAATGCGGAAGATCCTGGCGAAAAAGCTCGACGAGCGCGACGAATTCGTGCACGAAACGCAGGGAAGCATCGACCCCTTCGGCCGGGAAGTGAACCGGCTGAAGAAAAGCCTGCCTGACCTGACGGTGATCGAGCCGATTCCCCAGCATCAGCCGCTGGAAAGCTCGAGCTTCCAGGGCCCCGCGGGACCGGACCGCGACGACGGGGACGACTACTACGATCCCGGATACTACGATCCGGTCGGACCGGGCGGGCCGATCCCTCTCGAGGGTCCTCTCCCCTCGGCTCCTCCGCCCTACAACTACGATGGCGGAGCCGAAAACTTTCCTCCTCCGGCCGCGATCCCGCAGAACGTAAGCCCTGAGGTGGTGAGCCCACAATGACGCCTCCTTCGATGGAAACATCCCGTCTCGGGGAACTGCTGCTCAAATACACGACGCTCACCAAAGAGCAGCTGGACGAGTGCGTGCAGGTGCAGGAAGAGGAAGGGGGCCGGCTCGGTGACATCCTGCTGCGCAAAAAATACGTCCTGCCCCACGAGATCATGCGCGCGCTCTGCGCCCAGATCGATCTCCCCTACCTAGAGGACCTCAAGCCCAACGAGATCGATCCCACCCTCGTGGATAAGCTGCCGATCAACTACGCTAAGACCCGCGAGGTGCTGCCGATTGAGAACAAAGACGGCGTGCTGACGATTGCCGTCTCCGATCCGTTCAACTTGGAGAGCTTTGAAGACATACGCGTGCTCTTCGGCTGCCCCAATATCCGCACCGTGGTGACGACGTCCAACCGCCTCCAGGACGCCATTAACCGCGTCTACGAGCGCAACACCTCCAACATGATCCAGGACATCAACAAGGAGGACGAGGAGAGCTACGACGATCTTGAGGGCCCGATTGACATTCTCGACTCTACCGAAGACGAAGCTCCCGTGATCCGCTTCGTGAACTCGGTGATTTTCCGCGCCGTGAAAGAGAAGGCTTCCGATATCCATATCGAGCCCTACGAGAAAGATACGGTGATCCGCTTCCGCGTGGACGGCATCATGCATGACATCCTCCACCAACCCAAAAAAGTGCACGCCGCGGTTTCCTCCCGCGTGAAGGTGATGGGCAACCTCGATATCGCCGAAAAACGCATCCCCCAGGACGGACGCATCTTCCGGAAGGTGGCGGGGAAAGAGATCGATATCCGTCTTTCGACCATCCCCACCCAGTTTGGTGAGCGACTCGTAATGCGTATTCTCGAAAAGGGCGGTGAGCTTCTTTCGCTCGAGAGACTCGGCTTCGAGGGCGAAACGCTCGAGCAGATCAATAAGCTCGTGGCCCGGGAAAACGGCATCATTCTGGTGACCGGCCCCACTGGTAGCGGTAAGTCGACTACGATGGCGGCCTGCCTCTCGCGCATCAATGCCGAAGACATCAACATCCTCACAGCCGAAGACCCGATTGAATATCAACTCAACGGTGTAGGCCAGCTGCAGGTCAACGCCAAGATCGACCTGACCTTTGCCAGAGCACTGCGCTCTTTCCTCCGCCAAGATCCCGATGTGATCATGGTCGGTGAGGTGCGCGACTCCGAGACCGCCGACCTCGCCGTAACCGCGGCCCTCACGGGTCACCTGGTATTCTCCTCCCTCCACACCAACGAGGCCGCCGGTGCCTTTCCGCGTCTCATCGACATGGGCGTCGAGCCCTTCCTCGTGGCAAGCTCGGTGAACGCAGTGCTCGCCCAGCGCCTCGTGCGCCGGGTTTGCGTAAAATGCCGTGAAAGCTATGAGGCGCCTCCCCTGGAACTTCAGGAGCTCGGGGTGAAAAACGTGCAGGGTCCGATCACGCTTTACAAGGCCGTAGGCTGCGCGGCCTGCTCACAAACGGGCTATAGCGGCCGGATCAACGTGCACGAGCTGCTGACTGTCGATGACTCCGTACGCACTTTGATCATGAAAAACTCCGACTCCGCCACCATCCGCAAGGCCGCCATGGACCACGGCATGCTCACGATGCGCGAAGACGGCGCCCGCAAGGTGCTGGCTGGGGTTACCACGGTGCAGGAACTTACCCGCACCCTGCACGCTGACGAGCTCTAGGATAGACAATGCCGATCTTCGAATACACAGGCACAGACAGGAACGGGACGGCGATCCGCTCGACGATCGACGCCGACTCGATCAAGACGGCCAAGCAGAAGATCAAGAAGCTTGGCGTAGTGCTGCTTTCCGTAGATGAAAAATCGAGTGCCAAGGCCAGCCGACTGACGAAGCTCTTCCCTTCCCTCTCGGGCGCGGGCTCAGTGAACATCCGCACCCTCGCCGTGACCACACGGCAGTTCGCCTCTCTCATCAAAGCCAACATCCCTCTGGTGCAAGCACTGGCTGCGCTCATCGACCAAACTGACAGCATTAAATTAAAAAGCGTACTCGCCGACATTCGCCAGCAGGTGAACGAAGGTATCTCCCTCCGCGACGCACTCGCCCGGCACCCCAAGGTGTTCGCGCCCATCTTCATCAATATGGTGGAGAGCGGCGAGGCCTCGGGCACACTCCCTCTCGTTTTGGTACGGCTCGCCGACTTCATGGAGGCGCAGGTGCGGCTGCGGCAGAAAGTTTCTTCCGCCATGACCTACCCTCTGTTAATGGCCGTGATTGGCGGCGGCTTGATGATGGTGATCTTCACCGTGGTAATCCCGAAAATCGGGATGATCTTCATATCGATGAAAAAAAAGCTGCCCTGGTATACGGAGCTGCTGATGAACATCAGCTTCCTCATCAAGGATTACTGGTGGGCAATCGGCCTCGGGATCGCAATTTTCGTTTTCCTGATGAAAAAATATTTCAGCACCGCCACGGGCCGGGTGAAAAAAGACAAACTCTCGCTCAAGCTGCCGATCTTCGGCGATGTGGTGCGGATGGTGGCTGTAAGCCGCTTCGCCAGCACCATGGCCACCCTGCTCAATGGGGGTGTTCCCCTCGTGAGCGCCCTCGGCATCGTCAAGGCGGTAGTCGGCAACGAAATCCTTTCCCAGGCCGTCAGTGAGGCACGTGAGAACATCAAAGAGGGACAAAACATCGCCGAGCCGCTCAAAAGAAGCGGGGAATTTCCGAGCCTGCTCATCCATATGATCTCGATCGGCGAGCAAACGGGCGAACTCCCGCAGATGCTGGAGATGGTGGCCAAAAATTACGAAGAGCAGGTGAACTCGAAGGTGGACCGCCTCACCTCTCTGCTCGAGCCGCTGATGATCGTATTCATGGGCCTCAGCGTGGGCATCATCGTAATGGCAGTTTTCGTACCTCTACTGGAAATGCAAAAAATCCAATGAACAAGGAGAAACAATGAAAGTGAAACGTACCGTAGTAAGGAATGAACAAGGGATGTCGCTCGTCGAGATTCTGATCGTAATGACCCTCATCGCCGTGGCCGGCTCGTTCGTGGCCACGCAGGTGCTCGATCGGATGCAGGAAGGCTACCAGAAAGCGGCGCAGACCCAGATGAACGGCATGAAGCAGATGCTCGAAGACTACCGCCGTTACTGCAACGTGTATCCTTCCACCGAGCAGGGCCTGGACGCCCTCGTGGCCAAGCCCACCACGGCTCCGGAATGCACGAACTACCCGGCCTCGGCCTTCATCGCCGACGGCAAGGTTCCGAAGGACCCTTGGGGAAATTCTTACGATTACAAGGCGGACGGCAAGTCCTACGTGATCACCTGCTACGGCCGCGACGGGAAAGAAGCCGGCGAAGGGTATGACAAAGACCTCCATAGTAACGACTGACGAGAGGGGAATATCCCTCATCGAGATCCTGATCGTGGTCGGAATGCTCGCCCTGATCACTGCGGCGAGCATTCCCTCGATCGTGAGCGCCTTCCGCACCTCGGCCGACTCCTTCGCTCGCGAGACCTCGCTTCTGCTGGGCCAGGCCCGCGACCGCGCCATGCTCACGGACAAGCTCATCCGCCTGCGCGTGGACATCGACCACCAGCAGATGCTGCTCGAAGAAGCTCCTTCCACCTACATGGTGCGGAAGCCTCCCGAAAAGCCGCCCAGCGAACGGGAAAAAGAGGAGCTGGAAAAAAAGGAGACGGAAACCTTCGTGCCCGTACAGGATCTCATGAAAGAGCCGCGCAAAATGCCCTATAACCTCAAAATCATCGAGGTGCGCAGCCCGCGTTTCAAAAGGCCGATCACGGAAGGCACGGCCGACATCTTTTTCTTCAACAATGGCAACGCCGACGGCGCCACGATCTACTTCGAGACGGACGAGAAAGTGCACCACTCCATCTCGATCCACCCGATAACCGGGCTCACCAAACTCGAGGCCAAGGCGCCGCCGGAGGGAAGATAATGCGGTTGCTCAGGGAGCAAAATGGATTCTCCCTTCTGGAAGTGATGATCGCCTTCGCGATGATCGTGGTGGTGCTCTTCGCCGCGCTCATCACCCAAACGGGCGGCATCAACTCCAGCACCCGCAACCGCAACATCATCGTGGCCACCAACCTCGCGCGTAACGTGATCAACCAGCAGGAAGTGAAGTACGAAGGCCAGAGCTTCGAACGGCTGCCGAAAACCGAGGACGTGGAATGCGCGGAGTTCAATAAAGATTTCAAATGCAGCGTGGCCTATGAGGAGGTGGATTTCTCCGCTCTCTCGGCCTTGATTGGGCACGCCTCCAAGGACGAGCAGGAGAAGGACGGAAACACCGACTCGGGCGCCAGCGGCCAGCTCGAGATGGTGCTGAAGATCTTCCAGGAGTACATGAAGAAAAGCGTTAGGCGAATGACCGTGACGATCGAGTGGCCGGAGGGTTCCGGCACCACCTCGCAGACGTTCACGGAACTGCTGGTGAACTACGATGCGGAACTTACGGTTGCAATATAGTCCCGCGCCTCAGCGCGGCTTCACCCTCATTGAGGTACTGATCGCCGTGACCCTGCTCGCCTTCCTGAGCATCGGCATCTTCCAGGCCACCAGCCGCTCCTTCGACCTGAACTTCCGCCTAGGCAACGAATCCACCGAGGCCACCACCATCCTGCTGAGCCTCCAGAGCATCGAAAGCGACCTGGCCCAGATCTATTCGCCCGTGCTCGGAAATATTCCCGCCAAACCCGACGACAAAACCGAGGCCTACTGGAGCGCGCCCCTGAGATCGGACGGTTTTCGCCGTTCCCGCTTCAAGGGCGAAGCGGCGAAGGTGTCCTTCGTGGCCAACAACAACCGCCGCGTGGAGGCGGGCTCGCCCATGTCGGACTTCCAGAAAATCAACTGGGAGGTAGAACGGAACGCAAGCAACACTTACTCGCTCTACCGCACCACCGACTGGGACGTTTACCGTTACGAGGAAAATCCCGGCAAGAAGCCCGAGCGCGTGGCCCTGCTCGAGAACCTGTCCAGCGCCAAGTTCAGCTTCTACAAAAAGGCAGACAAGACCTGGAACGACACCTGGGATTCCGAAAGCGTCTACGCCAAGGAGGAAAGCCGCTTCCCGGATCTGATCAAGCTCCGGATCGAGGCCCCTGACCCCCAGAACAACGCCAATATGCTCGCCTGGGAGATCATCGTGCGGCCAAATATGCCGCTCAACTATCTGGATGAAAAGGCACGAGCCACGGAGAAGCAGAAGTTTCTGGAATGAAGAAGCGAAGGCACCATAATCAGGAAAGCGGAGTGGCCATGATGATGGCTTTGGTGACCATTTTCCTGCTCGCCATTCTTTCGGGCGAGCTCGTGTACCAGAGCGGCGTGTATAGCGGCGTGGTGTTCCGCGCCCGCGACCAGCTGCGCGCCACCCTGCTCGCCCGCTCCGGCCTGCGCCTCGCCCGCCTCCAGCTCGTGGGCGCAAAAAAAGCCAAGGCCCAGGCCAAGACTATGGGCCTCGGGGACAACAACGCCTTCATCGACAAAATCTGGCAGACGCCGCTCGTGCTCCCGCCCCCCGTGCTACCCGGCCTTACCCCCACCGAAACGAGCACACTGGAAACCTTCCGCAGCTCGCTCAAGCTCGAGGGCGTGGTCTCCACCACCATCCGGGGCGAGAACGAGCGTATCAGCATCAACCAGATCATATGGCCGTTCGCGGCGGGCGCGGAGGATAAGGCGAAAAACCCGGACTATAGCGGAGCCACACCGACCGGTCCCGACGGAAAACCGCTGCCAAGCTCCCAAATCCCAAAAATGACCGCAGAGGATAAAAAAGAGCTTCTGAAACAGAACCAGACGCAGGTAGCCGAGATCCTGCAGAACATCCTGGAGAAACGCCGCCAGGACGACGACGCCTTCCGCGACAAATATCCCTCGCTCACCGGCGAGCAGCTGATGGGCAATCTCCTCGCCTGGATGGACCCGAAAACCCTCGACGACGGGGACCACAGGAACAAGGAAGACTACTACCAGCGCGCCGAGCCCGAACCCTATGCTCTCAAGAACGCTCCCATGGTCTCCGAAAGCGAGTACCATATGGTGAAAGGCTTCGACGACGAGATCGCCAAGCTCATGGAAGACAACTTCACCATGCAGCCGACGAATTCCGTGGATGTGAACAAGGTAACCATGACCTTGCTGCATTCGCTGATTCCCGAGCTGAACAACGACGCCCTGGAGCGCATCGATAAACGCCGTAAGGACGAAAGCCTAGGCGGCCCTTTCAAAGATGAGAAGGACTTCTGGGGCTATCTCGAAACCCTGGGGAACTTCGATGAGGCGAAAAAACGTTTCACGGACAGGGGACTGAAGATTCTCTCCTCCGACACCACTTATTACGCCGTGATCACGGCCCAGAGCGGCTCGGCCAGCAAGGTCTGGCTGGCCAAGTTCGGGGCCCTCCCCCCCAATGTGGAGGAGAAGCAGGCCAATACGTTCCAGCCAGGGCAACCACCGCCGCAGCCCTCGCCCAGCGGCACCTCGACCTCAACCAACACGAATACCAATACCACCGTTTCCAGTGACATGGATTCCTTGAACATTGTATACTTAAAGGCAGATTAGCTATGAAAATCCTGGCCATCGATATCGGCACCGCGCACATCAAATCCGTGATCGTCGAGGCGCGTTTCAAGGCCTTCGGCTTCAAGGGCTTTGACATCTCCCTCCACGATATCACCTCGGTGCCAGATGCCTGGGAGCCCGTTTTCCCCAATGAGCGCCTGCTGAGCCCCGGACAGCTCTCCACTCTGGCCGAAATTCGTTCCCGCTACGCCGCCGGGGTAGACCGCATCGTGACCAACCTGCCTTACTCCCTTTACAGCTCGCGCTTTCAGACCTTCCCGCTGAAAGACAAGCGCAAGGTGCAGGCGGCGGTGAAATTTGCGATCGAGGACGAGATCCCCTTCGACCTCGACGACTGCGTGATGAGCAGCCAGCTCTATCCGACCAAAGCCAAGGAAACCCATGTGCTCACGGGCTTCGCGCCCATTCCCCCGCTCAAGGGATTTCTCGACAGCCTTCAGGAAATCCAGCTCTCTCCGGACTGCCTGATGATGGACGATGCCGCATTGGCCGCGCAGTTCTTGCGCACCAAGGGAGAGCGCCCGAAGAATGTGGCCGTGCTCAACCTCGGCCACCGCAAGACAGGCATGTTCTTCTTCCGCGACAGCCTGCCGGTGCTGCACCGGAACAGCATGGTGGGCGGCTACCATGTGACGGCGGCCATCTCCCAGCGCTACAATATCGGCCTCGCCGAAGCCGAACTCGCGAAGACCGACCGCGGCTTCCTGGCCGTTGCTGGTATGCAGCTGAACGCCGACCAGCAGGCTTTTTCGGAGACCATCCGCCAGGCGCTAGAGCCCGTCTTCCACGACTTCCAGCAAAGCCTGATGGCTTTTTCCTCCCGTTATTCCGAACCAGTCGACGCGATCTACCTCTGCGGAGGCACCTCGTTGCTACCGGGCCTGCCCGAGTTCCTCGCACAGCGCTGGCAGAAGCGGATTCTCCCTCTCCAGGTGACCCATCTCTTCCCGCAGATCTCGATCCGGCCGCAGCGCGGCCTCGAGTGGCTGCTGCCGAACGCCACCGCCATCGGGCTTTCACAGGTCGGCGGAGAAGGCCGCTCCCAGATCAACCTCCGCAGCGGCAAGCTCTATTCCAACAGCCGCGGCCTGAAGCTCGACTTCAAGCAGTTCGTCTATCCAGCCAAGCTGGCCCTGATTCTCTATTTGGTGGCGATGACCAGCGTGATCGGCCAGACGATCATTCTGCGGGGTGAGCGCGCCAAAAAAGACGATCAGCTCACCAGGGCCATCAAGAACGTGGTCGGGGGAGGCTCCAACAGTTTCATCGAAACCCTGAAAACCAATCCCGACCGCCTCAAGGCAAAGCTCCGGGAGAAGGAAAACGAATTCCAGGCCAAGGGAGCCGGCGGCGGCAGCTCGGCCACGCTCGATCTCCTCCAGGACCTCACCAAGGGCATGCCCCCCTCGGCCACAATGGAGGTGAAGCAGTTCGAGCTTGTGGGCAACAAGCTCACCTTGAAGATTGAGTCTCCCTCCCAGGGCGATGCCGAGCGGGCTTCGGCGGCGCTCGCGCAGCTTCCCTTCCTGATGGGCGCCAAGGCCGGGCCCATCGAGCCGGGCAAGGGGAATCGGAAAAGATTCACGCTCACGGCCACCCTTCCGGCAAAGCGAGGTACCTGACGATGTGGCAGAAACTGAAAATCGAGCTTCGCGAGAAAGTGTGGGATAGCGAGTCCGTGCTCAAGCTGCGGCAGAAGTTCGCCGAGCTCGACACCCAGACGCAAAGTTATGTGCTGATTGGCTCGTTCTCCGCCTTCATGCTCGTGCTCCTGCTCACCTTTTTCACCCTGTGGGGCAAGACCATCTCTCTCAAGAATGAGCTGGCACGGATGGACGACCAGATCCGCATGGCCCAGAACTCGTCGGTGCGCATCGAGGAGCTCAAAGCCATGGAACGAAGCCGCACGGCCGACCCGCTCCTTCGCGACTTCGACCTGAGCGGGCCCGCCGACACCTTCGCCGAGCGAGTGGGAACGAAAGCGCTCATCGCCAAGTCGAGCGTGGAGGTTTCCGGCTCGAAGACGGGCGCGGACCTCAAGCTCAATAAAATATCGCTGCGCCAGCTGGTGCGGACCCTTTACCTGATCGAGAAGTCGGGCAGCGGAGCCTCGGTGGAGAAGCTCACCGTCGACGCCAAGAACGATACCGAAGGCTACCTTTGGGCCCAGCTCGAGATTAAAAAAGATGCGGGCGCGAAGGGAGGAATGTGATGTCGATCGATACCCTCGACCCAGCACTCCTTCAGACCGCCAAGCGCCCCAAGCCTGAGCCTGGAAAAATCATCGAGCCAGGCCGCGTGGCCGTGCGGAGGAAACGCCTCCTCAAGATCGCCGCTTACGTGCTGTTCTTTTTC
>DATBTF010000076.1:0-13239 GCA_036559405.1 Bdellovibrionota bacterium | reverse complement strand
CTTCGCATCTGCCTATCCCCTTCTCTTCGGTGCAGCGGTTCCCTTGAATTCCAGCGGTGTGTTTTTATTTGCCGCCCTTCTTGGATCGGGCCTGGCTTTTTTTGAGAATGAAAAGACAGAACGGGATCGTTTTTTAAATTTAGGCGCCATACTTTTCCTTTTTGCTTTGGGCATTCAGTTTCATCTGACGATCCTGGCGCTTTTTCCTGTTTTTCTGGGTTTGCAGGTTTTTGCTGCCAGAATTGGGAGAGTGGGTCTTCCCTGGAAAAAATATTTCCAGGCTACGCTCTTTCTCTTCCCGCTTCTGCCTTTTGTGATTTGGAAAATCGCCGGAACTTTGGGCTGGCATTTTGGCCAGCAGCCACCTCGCTTTGCAGAAGCGGAAGGTTTCGGCAACTTTTTCAAATTTGCCTACAATGCCCCCGTCTTTTTGAAATGGCAGCTCGATGCGCAGAGTGGATTCTTTTCCGCGTTGGGAAGTTTGTTGCTCGACCTGCATCGTTATGTTTTTGATTTGGGCGGGCTCACCTTTGTCGCGTATGTCATTGGCTTGGGTTGGGCTGAAAATTTTGTCTATCGTCGACAAAAGAAGAAAAAACAAAAACTGGATCAACTCGACCGCTTCGCCCTGATCTGGCTGGCATGCGCCGTCTGTGCCTTCGTTCCCGCTTTCCTCGGCACTGGAGGCACCGGCTTTCTCGTTCGTTATAACGGCTGCTTTACAGTGGCCTATATCGGCTTTGTCGCCTGTGCCTTGGCGAGTCTTTTAAAACAATTTGCTCCTGCCTATTCGGGCGAGTGCAAAAAATGGGTGAAAGTAGCATTGCTGCTGCTTGTTCCCGCCTACATCTTCTTTTTCGGCGCCCTCTCTTCCCGCTTTGCCCAGCGCATGGAAAGCGAGGAGGCCTTCGCCAATCTTGTGCCCGCCGCGGATCTCGAAAGGCTCTCCCTCGAGGTCGTCAAGCAAACCGACTGGGACTATAACACCTTCCGCGAGCGCGCCTTCTACGTGAACCTCTTCAACGAGCTCAATGCGCAGACAGTTTACCAGGATGCGCTGACGAAAATGGCCGCGCGGGTTTCCCTGGGCGCGGATCCCGATGGTTATTTCGTGGCTCGTGCGAAAGACAAGGCAGAGCAAGAGGCCGCCATCCGGGATCCCGTACCTTGGCTCCTTCAGCAGCGCCTGCCCGGCAATCTTCAGGATGGATTGCGGAAGAAAAAAATCCTGGTGGGGGAGGCGAATGATTTCGGAAAACATCTGCTGCTCATTCCCTATTTTGTGAAGGATAAGAACGCCTATCCGGCGTATTTTCAAAACCGCTCCGAGCATTACGAGAATTTTCAGGAAGAAAACATCAACAACGCGCTCGAAGAGGAGAAGCAAGGCAAGGCAAAGGTCGCGCTCTTCCAGCATTGCCCGGATCCGCTTTGTCGCTTTGCGCTTGTCGCCCGAAGCAAAGATTTCAAAGACGCCACACAGCCTTTGAATCTGGAAATTCTCGGACAACCTCTCTCGCAGCCGTCGAACCTGATCAGCGCCGGCTGGACAGAGGCGGTGTTTGAGCCCTATGTCCGCTATCGATGCGCCGGATCAAAAGAGACGCGTAAAGAAACGCTCGCTCCCGCCGTCGGCTTCTATGTGCTCGACAGCTGGATCCTGAACCATTCTTTCCTGGCTCCCTATCGTCGGGAGATCCGCCCAGGCTGCGCCATCACAGAGCTGCGCCTGGGATTTGGCTCTTCGTCGGCGCTATCGCACTTGCGCAGCGCAAGCTTTGCGGGTGAGGAGAAGTCTTTCCCGCTTCGCTGATCATGGCTCGTCGCGAAAACCGCTAGAGTGTGAGCCCGGGTTGGCTTGCCTTTCTTGCTTAGCGCGCGAGAGAATAGCGCATGCTTTCCTGGATCCTTCTCACGTTCGTATTGCCCTTTCATGCCCAAGCTGCGGATGTGATCTGCATTCATAACGAAACCGCGCAGGAAAAAGCGTTACAGCTCGTGCAGTGGGAAACCGGCACGGCCCGATTTTTGGTGATTCGTGGCGGTGAGCCGAGCTGTGTTCCCGTGACCTACGCCGACGCCAGCTATGAACTGAAAATGCTGGGCGCCGACAAGGGCGCCTGCCCGGGGCTGACGGCCATTGGTGGGCAGTGGATCGAGATCGGCGAATACCCCAATGGCGAGGTTGGCTGCATGGTCCGCACGGATAAGCTGGGCACGAAAGCCCAGTTCAAAAGTATCGTGCGCATCGATAATAGATCCACCCGCGTGAAGGTGCTGATGCTGAAGCCGCTCCTCGAGTGCGCGGACTTTCCTGTGCCCTTTCCGCTTCCTAGGCCGGGCGACTACGTGGAGCGCGAGGTAGGCTGGTTCAATGGGTCTGGCTCCTGCTACCGCTCCGCTCTCGGTATCGAGGTTTCCATCGAGGGAGAGCGCAGCTTTGCCCGCCCGATCTTCGCTTTCTCGCCGGGTAGCGATCGCCTGGGTTGCACGGTGTATGGTCTTGAAAAATATCTAAGCTGCAGCACGGAAGGCCGGCGGGGCACCTTGACGATCCGCGATCCATGAAAGGGATTTGATGAAGCGAGCAGGAATTCTTTTCGGTATTTTATTTTCCGTACACGCGCAGGCCGGTTTTCTCTGCGTGACGAACGATACCGACTCGATGAAGAGCGTGCACTTCAGCCAGTGGGAATCGCCGGAAGCCGTCAGCATGGACGTCGGCCCTGGAGAGCTCTACTGCCACCCGACGGATTCCAATGGAAAGCTCTTCGCGATGGGAGTGCTTCAAGACGGAAAAGAGTTCTGCGCGCCGATGTTCCTCTGGCCCGACCAGTGGGTGGAACTCCGCCAGAACGCCGAGAAACCCTGCGAGGTCTGGTCGGACAAGCGCCAGAAAGCCACGGTGATGCACAGCTTGCCTTCCGAAGTGAAAGTGGCCGGAGGTGACAGCACTTTCATGGTCGAAAACCGCTCGCAGCTGCCTTGGGCGCTGGAATTGAGAGACTACGAATGTGGCCGCACCCGAGACCGGTACGCGAGGATCCAGGAGCGCTGGGTATTCCGGACGCCCATTGAGTGGAGCGATACGGATAGCTGCAGGTTTCGGGGCCAACTGATGCTGCAGCTAGTATCGGAGAAGAGCGAAGGCCAGATCTCCTTACGGATTCTCAGAAGTAAGTACGACAGGATGGAATGCCAGGTGATGGCGAATGTCGGAAAGCAATGGACGGCCCGGTGCAAGGAAACCGGCGGTCAGGTAACGCTCACCATCGAGGATAATCGCTAGGTTTGGTTTGCTAGGTTGAATGAAAAAGGAGAACGCAATGAAGAGTCTGTGGTTGATTTTGCCGTTTCTGGGTTTGGTGGCTTGCTCGCATGGTTCGGGCAATACGTCGGGTGCGTCAGAGCAGCCGGAAAAGAAGCTGACGATCGTCGAGAGTCCCTGCAATGCGATGAAGGACGCCAAAGCGCCGCAGAGCTATGAAGAATTCGACCACGACAAGAACGGCACCGTAAGCCGCGACGAGTATCTCTGCAAAGTGGTGAAGCGTTTCAACGAGATGGACAAAGACCACGACCACTTTCTCTCGAACGAAGAGATGAAGGCCGCCGGAAACTGGAAGAAGAAGGCCGACAAGAGCAAGGACAAAAAGGTAAGCATCATCGAGTTCATGAATGCGGCGGATGAGCACTTCAAGGGCGCCGACAAAGACAAAAATGGATCGCTCTCGAAGACGGAGCACCACAAGCACATGCCTTGAGCGGGGAGAAAAGGTACGTTGGCGAACTTAGCTCCCCCCATTTTCGTTTTCAGGCTGGCATAAAGATTGAAGTAACGTTCCTTGCAGAGACGGGAGCAATCCCGGATCAGGCAAAAGACCTGGATATGAAAGTATCCGGGTCTTTCAATTTCAGGCCACTTCCCGATTGTGCGACATCGCCACAGGCTTCGACTCCGGCGAACCACGCTCGCGCAGCACCACCGAAAGCAGTACCAGCACGCCGACGGATAGAAACTCGCTCTGCCAGTTCTGAAATGCTTCGAACCAGAACTGCGAGGTTCCCATGTACTGCCACATCGACATCTCGTACTCGTGCCCGTGCCGGGCCTCCATCTGCAGGTATTTGCGCACCCCGGAGTAGGCATGGAGGAGGAAGGAAAAGAGGAAGAGCGTGAAGAGCGCGATGCTCAGGGAGTGGCTGTAGAGCTTGAGGACCCAGCCGCCCCGGCGCACCGGCCAGGGCGAGAAACGGTTCTTCGTCCGGCGCGGGTCCGCGTCTACCTCGTTATGCGCGTAAATCCGTTTGGACTCCGCTGAGCCCTTTTGGAAAAGCAGGGCAGTGAGGAACACGTACATGCCCATTTGTAAAAACTCGCTCTCCCAGTTTTCGGCCGTGGCCTCCCAGAAGTCCGCCGTTCCCAGATACTGCCAAAGCGTGAGCGGGGGAACGCCGTGAGTGAAAAGATCGGCATTGTGCGCGAAGAGCCCGGCAAATGCCTGGCCGACGAGAAAGATGCCGAAAAGGTTGAGCATCACCAATGAAAGCCCGTTTTCTTTCAGGAATTTAATCATGGCTTGCTTGTCTCCGAGCATGTTGCGAGCGTCCCTTTTGGTGTCGAGCATTCTCAGATTTGGAAACGGGGTCGCTCTTATTGCATTTGTTTTCACGGCCGGATTTGTCGCTGGTTTGATTTTGTCCATTCACGTTTCGGTTACTCATAGCGATCCCTCATGAAGCGAGCCGCCGGTCCTGCAGCTCTTCGGATTTCATCTCTTGATGGGTGAAGGCTTCGTGCGCGAAAACGGCGCTGAGGCCGGCGATCAGGCCGAGCATGAAATAAATCGAACCGAAGGTGGGGCCGTTTCCGCCGGAAGAAAGAACGGCGCTATGGGCGAAGATCATGAAAATCCCGATGAACATCGCCGGAAAGGAAAATATCCGTTTTGTCCAAAGGCCCACAATGGCTCCCAACCATAGAGTGATGAGGAAGTAAGATACATTATTGGAAACGAGCTCGAAGCCCAGCCACGGCTTGCGATCGACAAAGGAGTGCTTCGCCTCGATCAGAATTACGCCGAGGATAGCGGCGCTTGAAATTAGCTTTAGAATCTTACTTTTCATACTTGGGAATGCAGCAAAATCAGGGCCGATTTTCTGGACGCGCGGCATTTTGGAGCCGCTTGGTGTTGCCAAGATGTTTAACGCCCGGGTAAAGTGTGGCATGCCATCTGTTTTAATCGTCCTTTTTCTGCTGCTATCCCCCGTTTCGCAGGCGCGCAATCTTTGCGAGGAGACCCTGATCCGCGCCGGAGTGAAGAAGGTGCTCGAGGTGAACGCCAAAAGCGATCCCAGCCTCACGCCCTGCGTGGAGGAGATGAACAAGGTTGCCAAATGGGAACTCGTGTGGGGCGACGATTTCAAATACCAAGGCAAGCCCGATCCCAAGCTGTGGAAATATGAAACCGGCGGCTGGGGCTGGTTCAATAATGAATTGCAGAACTATACCGACCGCATCGAAAATTCCTATTCCGACAACGGCAAGCTCGTGATCAAAGCGATCCACGAAAAATCGGTGGATAAGGACAACAACCACAATACGTTCACTTCTGCCAAGCTCAACTCCCAGGAACACTTCGTCTACGGCCGCTACGAGTTCCGCGCGCGGATCCCGATCCAGAACGGCACCTGGCCGGCCGCCTGGCTGTTTCCTGAAAAGCATATCTACGGCAAGAATTTCTGGCCCGACAATGGCGAGATCGATGTGATGGAGGCCGTGGGCCACATGCCCTGCACCATCGGCAAGGCCGCGCACTCGGATTTCTACCGCGTGGAATACAACAACCAGCGCACAACGCGGCAGAAGGTCGACGATTGCGATACCAATTTCCACACCTATGCCGTCGAATGGTATCCCAGCCACCTGGACTTCTACATCGACGACAAAAAGGTGCAGACGGTGAAGCGGGAAGAGGGCTGGCAGAAGTGGCCATTCGACCAGGAGTTCCACATCAAGCTGAACCTCGCCGTGGGTGGGAACTGGGGCGGCGCCAAGGGTGTGGACGAAGCCGCTTTCCCGGCGCAGCTCGAGTTCGAGCACGTAAAGGTGTTCCGTCCTACCAATCCCGAGGACTGTAAGCTGTAAGACAGCGAATTGCGCGCTGCGCAGATTAATTCGCAAGCAGGACTAGCTTGAGGCATTGTCCTTCCTTACAATTCCCGTATGCACATTATCTTCCTATTGCTGCTTGTAGCCTCTCCCGCCTTCGCTACCACCAAGATTGCAGAAAGGGGACAGCCGCAGCGCGAGCTTTGCCGGGTGCGGGCGAAGTTTGTGGGGCGCGAGCTTTCACGGGCCACCGTGAAAAAAAGAGGAAGAGTCCTTACAGCCGACAGTGTGTTTTGGAAGATGGAAATCCAGGACGTCTCGAACAAAAACATCTGTCCGGAGGGCAAAGACCTCAAGCTGCGCGTGCGGGGCGCCTCCTTTCATGGCAGCGCTCCGAATGTCGAGGTCACCTATGCCGTGGATGTCAGTGAGCCGGCCGCGGGTTCCCTCGTAGATCTCAAAGTCGAATTTTCGCAGGGACGCGACACCTTCACCAAAATCGACTTCGCGGAATGGATTCTCAAGGAGGTCGTGAGTGAGTAAGAGGGGAGTTCTCTTTCTCTCGCTTCTGGTTCTTTTCTCCTCCCTTTCTGCGCACGCCTTCATCTTGATCCGCAATGGCGCCTACCAGAAGGGCGAGCGTCCGGTGAGCAACGCGCTGATGTGGACAGGCCGCACCCTCACTCTGCGAGTAAATACCGACCAGACTGTTTACGGCGGCTCGATTGTTCCGGAACTCACGACCGGGCAGTTCCAATCTGCATTGACGGCTGCGGCAGCCACCTGGAACTCTCTCTGCGGTTCCGATGTGCGTGTGGTGATTGCAGGAACCACCACGAACACCAAGAATAGCGGCGATTCCGTGAATTCCGTCAGCTGGGACAACCGCACTACGGGCGAGGGCAACCAGATCGCCAGCACCGGCACCCTGGCCGTTGCCTATTCTTCCGCCAGCAATGCCACGCTCCTTTATTCCGACTGCGATATCGTTGTGAACGGAGAGGCGACGGGAAATTTCGGCGTAGATGGCGGCGCCACCACCTACGATCTCCAAGGCATTCTTACCCACGAGATCGGCCACTGTCTTGGTCTCGACCACAGTATCGAGCCCCCCACCTTCACCAGTAATAACTCGATTTTGCTTACCGCCACCATGGCTGCCGCGGTATCGGCCGGGGATCTCGGTCCTCGTACCCTTAGCCAGGACGAAATCGACGGCATGGAGTGCGTGAACTCGGCGAACTATTCCGCGCGCGCCGGCTATTTCTGCACCAGCTACCACGGAAGCAGTGGGGGCGGAGCGCTTTCAGGAACTGTTTCGGGCGGACCCACCGCCGAACGCACCTGCGGCGACGGACAGTCGGCCGCGATTACGGCATCAACCGGGAGCGGGGGCGGCTGCGCGACGCGAGCCCTGGCAGCCGATGAAGAAGGAAGACCCGAGCCCTACACCTTTGGCTGGGAGCTGTTTGTGGGCGTCTTTCTCCTACTGCGTTTCCTCTACCGCCGCTCCCGGCGGCTATTGTTTCTCTTGCCATTCTTTTTTCTGATCCCCAAATATGCCGCCGCCGAGCTTGAAACCTCCTACCAATACACTTGGGCCAAACCGGCCCTCGTGAACAGCGCCTCGGCCTTCACTTCCGCTGAGGGAACGTTTAGCCGAACTGAGGCCGAACCTCGCGAGTCGTACACCACCTTCGCCGATCTTTTCTTCGCGCTATCCGGAAACGCCGGACCGCATTCGCGTTACGGCGCCTACTACCGCTCCTTGGGCGAGCGCACTGTGGGGCTGAAGGGCTACAACAGCTCCGACGTGCGTCTGCTGACGAAAACCAGCACTCTCAAGGGCTGGCTCGCGGGAGCCGTGGGCCGCTGGAGCTACGATCCCGACACAAGCAAGACCACGAATTTTTTTTTCGAGCTGGAGGTCGGTCTGGGTAAATCCTATTACCGGCAAACGCTCGTCGATAACGCTAATTCTACCAGCACTTTGGACGCAAGCGCCTTCGCCTTCGAGACGAATGCGTTCCTTGGCGCCAAGCTCCCGTTCTATTCTTTTATCGACCTGGTGCTTAAGGTCGGCTACACACGGATGCAATCGAACTACTACGTAATCGACTCCGTAGCAGGCTCCCGCTATGCGGGAATCCGCGCGGGCGATCGTATGGCCCTGAGAAACAATGGCGGTGACGTGCGCCTTGTGCGCCATGGATTAGCCGTCCAAGCCGGAATGCTCTTCGATCTCTAATCCATCTCGAATTCCACCCGAACGGTGGTCTTGATCTCGATCTCCCCGGCCTGCACGCTGGTGCCCGAGGCGGCGGCGGAATCCGCCATCATCGCCTTTTCCATTCTCCCGCGGAAGAAAACGGGGGGCGACTGCATCTGCCCGTCGGAAACGGTGATCACGCCCTTGAGACGCCGGTTGGAAAACTTCGCCAGCGCCTCGGCCCGCTCCTTGGCGTTGCTCATCGCGCTTTCGAGCGCCTGCACCTCATACGCCTTGCGCTTGTCCGTATCGAACTGAATGCTGTTGACGCTCACGCTGAGCTCGGCGCTGCCGGGGCTCGAAACTTTGTCGAGCAGGTCGCCCACCTTGTCGAGCTTGCGCACCTTCACGTTCAGTCCATGGGTCACCCGGAAGCCCGTCAGGATCTGCTTTCCGCTCGCCTGCTCGTAGCGATAATCGGGCTGGAGGTCGTAGTTCATGGTCTGGATGTCTTTTTCCTCAATCTTGAAGGAGTCGGTCAGCACGTTCTGCAGCCGCTTCATCTCCTTCGCCGCTTTGTCCTGGGCGGTTTTGGCGTCTTTCGCCTTGCTCTGCACGTTCAGGTAAAGATGCGCCAGATCGGGCTTGATCTTCACCTCGCCTTCACCTTGAACACTCACAATGCGTTCGGGGGCGCAGAGAGCGGGAAGAGGGAAGAGGAGGGCCAGGATGAGTACGCTAATTTTCGTCATGTGAATAAGTGAAGCAGAGGGAGGGCGAGCAGGTCAAGGGCAGGATTTTAAGATACGATGAGGTGAATGGATCCTGTCATGACCGAAGGCATTAAATACGCGGGCTCCAAGCGTGAGATCCTTCCGGAAATTCTCGCGCTCGCCCACGAGCTCGGCGTGCGTTCGGTCTGCGACGGATTTTCGGGCACCACGCGCGTGGCGCAGGCATTCGCCCGCGGCGGCTTCCGCATCTGGGCCAATGACATCTCCGACTGGTCGCGGGTGATGGGTCTCTGCTATCTCAAGAACACAAGGCAGGGAGCCTACTATCAGCCGCTGCTTGACCACCTCAACGCCATGCCGGGCGAGGACGGCTGGTTCACCGAGCACTATGGAGGATCGGGGGAATTCCCGAACTCCGATTCGCAAGATGGCAAAAAGAAACTCTGGCAGAGGCATAATACGCGCATGCTCGATGCGATCCGGCCGGAGATCGACCGGATCTGCGGAGACGAGGTGGAAAAGGCTGTGCTTCTGGCGAGTCTGATTTACGCCATGGATCGGGTGGACAGCAGCGTGGGCCACCAGGCCTCGTATCTTCGGTCCTGGTCGCCGCGTTCTTATAGAAAAATGAAGCTCGAGCTGCCTTTGCTGCATGTATCGGAAGAAAACGATAAGAACCGTGTGACCCAGCTCGATATATTCTCGGCTCTCCGGCAAGCGCCCGCCGAGCTCTACTACTTCGACCCGCCCTATGGCTCCGCGAACGAGAAGATGCCACCCTCGCGCGTGCGCTACGCTTCCTACTACCACCTGTGGACCACCCTCATCCGCAACGACCGTCCCGCTCTGGTGGGGGCCGCGAACCGCCGGGCGGATGTCTCCGACCGCGAGGCGGGCTCCGTGTTCGAGGAGTTCCGCCGTTCAGAATCAGGAAGATTTCTCGCTTTGGAGGCGATCGAGCGCCTTCTGCAAGAGACGCCGGGTCCCTACGTGGCGCTTTCCTACAGTAACCAGGGGCGGGCCACCCTGAAGGAGCTTCTGGAAATCTGCGGCGGCCTCACCGATGACTTCAGGCTCGTCGAGCGCGACCATCGCAGCAACGTCATGCGCAGCATGCGTTGGACGAATGCCTGGGTGCCGGAAGTCGGCGGGAGCACGAAGGAGTATATATTCGTGCTCTCTAAGGCGGGCAATCTGGGGAATCTAGGGAAAACACCGCTCATCCCCCGCTTGGACGGGAATGAACGGCACCCCTCCCTGAGGATCTAGGTGCTATCTGGCGGAGACAGTGCAGAGAGTTCCCATTTCTTCCGATACTTGAAAAACCCTGGGCGAGCACGTTGTATCGAATCACTTTCATTGGCCGGAATATTCTCCTGGCAGCAGCCTTTCTGCTGCTCTCCGCTTTTTCCATTGATGATGAAGAGCCGGGACCTTGGACGGAAAACATCCAGTCCAAGGACGGCCAATACGCGGTGAGCGTGGACGAGGGAGTCAAGCGGGTGCTGGTGCTGCGGTCCGACGAGCGCGCACTCGGTTCTGTGTATCTGCGCCTGGTGCTCCGCCGTGTGTCCCTTCCGTCGATCGAGCTACCGCTGGCCCGTGTCGGGGGAGAAGGGCCTCCGTGGCGATACAGGGGCAAGAGCTGGGAGGGCGCGCTCACCGGCTTCGATCTCGAAGCCAGCCGGGACGGCCGGGCCTGGAAAAAAATCGGCTCATTCCCCAAAAAATAAAAAAAGGCCGCTCCACGCATACACGAGGAGCAGCCCTTAGGTTAGGCCACCTCTAAGAGGAGGCCTGTGGGGTCGTTTAGTAGAGCTGGACCTCGAAGACGCCGCTGCATCCTCTGCCAACCCATACACTATCTCTTTCATAGCCCCAGCTGTCGCCCAGGCGGCAGGGAGCGTTCGAATACTGGCGTACGATGCGCGCTCTGCGCACGTAGCCGCGAACAAAACATTGCGTATAGAAAGGACCACCAATGCTCCGGCAGGTCACATACTCGCTGTAGTAAGGGGGAGGAGGCGGGTAGGGATCGTGCGGAGGGCCCCAGCCGGGAGGCGGAGGCTGGTGGTAGCCTGGCGCGCTGATTTGGATCTCGTCTTCGGCTTGAGCCAGGGGCGCCGAGAGAGCGTTGAGGCCAACCATGGCCATGATGCTTAGAAGCGGGGTCAGTCGAAACATCGTTATCCTCCGTGGGTGTGATCGGGTTTGTTAGGCTGGAGTGATCACTTGATTCCCGTAGAGCAACGATTGTGCCTAGGTTGAGAGAGGGAAAAGCCTCATGATCTCCATTTTTTGGATTTAAAAAATCGGGTATTCAAAGCGGCACTAGGCGCGCTTTGGCTCCGTGTTTTTTGACAATGATGATGCGCGTTAGTTTCCGGCGACGCGCGGATTGCTGCTCAAAGTTTTCTCGCAGCTCGACTGGATGCGATCCACCGACTCTCCCGACTGGCAACGCTCGAGCGGCGCGCGGAAGCTTTCCGTCCAGCCGGCCAAGCCCATCGCTTCGGCGGCGGCTTCGCGCAGTACAGACTCCGCATCCGCCAAGCGCGCGATCAAAATGGTGGACACGGAGGGATCCTTGACGAATCTCAGGGCAAAGAGGGCCCGCGCGCGTACGTTGACATCTCCCTTTTCGTCGACAATCTGCTGGAGCAGCGGCAGGAATTCACTTCGGCCGCTATTGCCCATAACGTCGAGCAGATTCAACTGGTCCGCGATATTTCCCTGAGCGGCAGCCCAGGCGGCGTTGATCTGGGCGATGGCGTTCGTGGCCTGCGGACTGTTTCCCGCGCTCTGCAGGGCCGAGCCCAGAGCGAAGGCCGCGGCCTGGGCGAGGCTGGCGTCCTGCTCGCTACCCATCTTCTTGGCGAGAAATTCCGTCGTGGCCGTATCGAGAGGCGCTTGTGTCGTCGTTAGTGCGGCGAGGATCGTGGCCTTGCCGCCGATGGAAGTATTGGGATCATCATAGGCGGAGCGCAGGGCCTGGAGCGCCTCCGGGGATCCCGAAGTGGCCAACGCGCCCACCAGTGTCTTGAAGAGCTGCGCATCGCTGCCTTGTCTGAGGAGCGAGGGGTCCTTAAGCATCGCGGCGAGATCGGAAGCGGCTTCCGGATGCACGCGCAGGTATTTCACCAGATCGCCGAACAGCTTGAGCTGATCTTCACCTGAGAGGCGCTGGATGCCGCGCAGGCGGCTCAGAACGCCTCCCCAGTCGATCTTGGCGTAGTCAGGGTGCGCCGCCAAATCGGGGGCGGTGGTATCGAGCGCCAGCGGATTTTCCTTGCTCAGGCTGGCGAGCAGATCGGCATTCACCGCCGGCATTTTCTCCTGCCCGCGGAAGCGGATGCCGTAGCCCGTTTGGGAAAGCAGGGAGGTGTCGCCCCCTCCGAGTCGCGTGCTCTCTTTCCCTTTCACCTCGGCGGGAAGATGGAGCCCGCTGTCCCAGCGAAGCAGGTGGAGGGAGGAGACGATCACCGGCGTATTCACAGCCCGGCTCAGGTAAGAAGTTTTGGTCTTACGGCCGAGCAGGAATCCTTTTTCCGCCGGAAGCGATTCAAAGCTGGCCTCGAACGCGCCCACGGTGTCGGAGCGGAGGGGGAAGAGCCAGAGGGAAAGCAGATCTTTGATCACGGCCACATGCTGCTTCTCTTCGTCGTTCAGGCCGGGAGCGGAGAAGAGCGAAAGGCTCTCCCCCATGGCACTTACCTCCACCTTCACATAGGGCGAAGCCTTGGCGTTCTGGTTGAGGCGCTCGCTCACGAGAGCGGTGAAGGAAGTTTTGTCGGCGCGGAGCACGTCGATATGGAGATCGCCCCCGTAAATCGCCTCGGGCAGGGACGCTCCGCCCAGCGTGCCCTCGAAAGAGATCTTGCGCTGGAATTGGTAGGTATAGCGCTGGCCGGCCACGGGGCGGAACTGCAGCTCTTCGCCGGAGACGCTCAGTGCCTGCGCGGGCGCACGGCTCCTCGTTTCTGTTTCTTCCTCATGCCGTGTGGGTGAGCCCGAATAAACGGCGATAAGCGCGGCTCCTCCGGCCGCGCATCCAAAGAGGGTTAACTTGCCTAGAAGTGCTAGTTTGCCGGGCACTGGAGATATCCCATCGAGGCGCAGACTCCATTCCAGACGTAGAGGTCTTTGTCGATCAGGC
The DNA here is from genome assembly GCA_036559405.1 of Bdellovibrionota bacterium. Taxonomy (GTDB): domain Bacteria; phylum Bdellovibrionota; class UBA1018; order CAIPTA01; family CAIPTA01; genus JAKFYM01. The sequence continues at coordinate 28 of DATBTF010000076.1, read as the reverse complement.
GTTTCCAGCCGCCTTTGGTGAAGAAGCC
>DATBTF010000075.1:0-7814 GCA_036559405.1 Bdellovibrionota bacterium | reverse complement strand
CCGAAGAGTGTGCGGCCGATCACGCCATTGTCCTCGACGACATACGTGGAGTTACCCTGGGCTTTGGTGATCGGCCCGATCCCCCAGATCCCCTCTATATGGGGACCGAACTCGCCGCTAGCGCGCCCTAGATCGGCCGCGGCCTGGTCTTCCTGCAGACGCTGCGCACGCAAATCTCCATTCTGTCCCATCGCACGTTCGATCGCCGCCTTGAGCGTGAGCTTTTCCACGGCTCCGAAGGAAGCGGGCTGAATCAGCAATGCGAGGATAAGCGAGAGGAAGGGCAAGAGTTCAAACCTTTCCGGCCTTGATGTCGTTCAAGCGTTTCGACATAGAGTCTTTCAAGCCTTGCCATTTTTTCTTCTTGATCACCTGGGCCACCTGGTCACGGATCGACTCCACCCAGCTCTGTCCCGCGATGGCCACATCCACCACTTTCCAGCTCCCATCCTTCTGGGCGAGCTCGTAGTCGACGTCGGTGAGATCGGCTTTGTTCTGCACCGTGCTCTTCACCTTCGCTTTCGCTCCTTTTTCCTCGACGGCATTGTAGGTGATCTTGACGCCGCTGAGAAAGTCGGGCGCCTTGGGATAGACCGTGCGGGTGATGATCTCCTGGAGCGTGTCACGGAACCACTGGAACTCCTGCGCGGAAACCTTCTTGAACTCTTTCCCCAGCGCGGCTTTGGCCAGGGCGCCGAAATCCACGTAGGCAGTGACCTCTTTCTGTTTCCCGCTGTCGGACGAGATCTCGGGCATTCCCGCCTTCGCGAAAATTTCCTCGACCACAGCCTTCGGTGCGGCACCAGCGAAGGCCGGAGCAACCAGAAAACTTAAGCACAACGAAAACAAAACCTTCATACCAGTTCTCCCTTGAGACAATCCTTCCCGAACGTGCCGACAATCCGCACGCGCCGCAGCCGATTGGCCTCGTGCTTCCCCGGAATCGCAATTTTAAAATAGGAACGGGAGTGGCCCGCGGACAAATGGCGTCCCTCGTGCCTCCACTCCTTCCCTTCCACCAGAATTTCCATCATCGAGCCTCGGCGCCCTTCGAGCGCCGTCTTGAGTTTGCGGTCGCTGAGATCCCGGAGGCGCTTGGCCCTTGCACTCACCTTGGAGGCGGGCACGGCCAGTCCCTGCTCCACCAGGCGGGCCGCGGCCGTGCTCTTGCGGGGAGAAAAAGGAAACACATGGGCACGCGTCCAAGGCAGCTTCTCCAGTCGCTGAAATCCCTCTTCGAACTCCTCGTCGGTCTCCCCGGGAAAACCGGCGATCAGGTCCATTCCCACGTAAGCATGGGGCAGGCGTTCGGCTATGGCAACGAGACGCTCCTCCAGCTCCTTCGACCCATACCCACGTTTCATTCCTTCGAGCACGCGGCTGTTCGCCGACTGCACGGAAACATGGAAGTGCGGGCAGAGCCTAGGCTCTTTCTGCATCAATTCCAGAAGGCGATCGGGGATTTCCGCAGGATCCAGCGAAGTGAGCCGGAGCCTTGTCACATTGGTCTCGGCCAGCACTTTCTCGACCAATCCGGTGAAATCGAGTCCATCACTCTCATAGTCGGCCGCATGAATCGCGGTGAGCACCACCTCTTTCACGCCAGAATCCACCAGGGCCTGAATTTCCGCTGCCACCTGTGTGGCAGGCAGGCTGCGCGAACGGCCGCGCGCATGCGGGATCACGCAGTAGCTGCAGAAGGCATTGCAACCGTCCTGTACTTTGTAAAAAACGCGAGTGCGTGGGGCAGCAGATTCAAATTTTACTTCGGCCGCTTCCCGGTTGGGCAGAATGTTGGAATGCCAGGCGGCGCGGTCGCCGCCCCAAATTTCTTTTTGGCCTTCGATCTCGCCCCTCAGCCAAGCCTCGATCAGGGAGCCGAGTTCCTGCTTGGCGCTATTGCGCACGACCTTCAGATTCGCCTTCTTCCCCGCTTCCGCCTGCAGTCTCTCGGGATCCACCTCGGCGAAGCATCCCGTGGCCACGGTTAGTTCTGCCGTCGATTTGCGCAGAGTGCGGGCGGCCTCTTTATCGGCCTCGTCAGTGACGGTGCAGGTATTCAGTAAAAATAAGTCAGGAGTCGCTTCAGAAGAGACGGGAATTCCCCCCAGCGACCTTAGCTGTGTTTCCAAGGCATGCGAATCGGCGAGATTGGCCTTGCAGCCCATCGTCCCAAGTTCGTAGGTGAAGTTTTTCCGCCGTTCAGACAAAACCGCCCTCCATCACCTTTTCGATCCAGCCTCCGCCCAGCACCATATCGTCCTGGTAAAGCACCACGGCCTGGCCGGGAGTGATAGCACGCTGAGGCTCGTCGAACTGGATCATCACCTTATCACCAGCGCACAGGCGCGCCTTGGCGGCGGCCCCGTCGTGTCGGGAGCGGATCCTTGCGGTCACGTTACGATCGGAGGTGAAATCACCTCCCGCCATCCAATTGAAGTCCCTTGCGACGAAAGCACTCTTGAAGAGGCCGGCATCTTTCGCCAGATGCACGACTCCCGTGTCCGGATTGATCGCACTCACAAAGAGATCGGTTCCGTAACCCATCTTCTGCGCCGACGAGAGCACCTCATTCGGCAGGCCTTTGCGTTGCCCGATCGTATAGTGATGGACGCCGGGATGGCCACCGGTGGTCTCGCCCCCCGGAAGCATAAACACCCCGGGCACGAAAACGGTGGGCCCCACTTTCTTTTCGATGAAATGGGCATAGCCCTCGCTGCCGACGAAACAGATCTCCTGAGAGTCCGGCTTTTTTGCCACCCGGATCAGGCCCAGCTCCTGCGCGAGCTTACGCACCTGCACCTTGCGGAGGTCTCCGAGAGGAAAGAGCGTGCGCTTGAGCTGTTCCTGCGTGAGCCCGAAGAGATAGTAGCTTTGGTCTTTCTGTTCATCCACCGCGCGAAGCACGGAGTATCGGCCGCTGTCCCGGTCGAACTGCACCTTGGCATAATGGCCCGTGGCCACGAAGTCGGCGCCGAGCTCGAGGGCGCGCTCCATCAGATAATCGAATTTGATGTGGTTATTGCAAAGCACGCAGGGATTCGGAGTGCGGGCCTGCAGGTACTCCGCCACGAAGGCGTTGATCACGCGGCTTTCAAAGGCGTCTACCGCATTCACCACGAAGAAGGGGACACCCAGAGTGTCGCAGACACGGCGGGCGTCGTTCATATCGGAAATGGAACAACAGGAGTCGAAGCGTTCCTTCTCTTCTTTACTGTTGTCAAAGGTCTGGATCGACATCCCGATGACGTCGTAGCCCTGCAACTGCAGCATGGCGGCGGCCACGGAGGAATCAACGCCTCCGCTCATAGCCACTACGACTTTGCCTTTGGATTTCGCTACTTGTCTGGCCATTTGCGCATCGACATTACTCGCATCGACGCCCACCGTCAACAAAAGGAAGCGCCCGATTAAGAGCTATTTATGCGCCAAAGACCGGATGCGGCCGACGACGCGTTCGAGGGCATCCACAAAGAGCTTCAGCTCTTCTTCTGAGTTGTGCGGGCTGAGAGAAACGCGGATGGCAGACTGAGCCGCCAGCTTGTCCAATCCCATCGCCAGCAGCACGTGGGACGGCAAAATCGATCCGGAATTACAGGCGCTTCCCGACGAGACCGCAAATCCTTCTAAATCGAGCCCCATCACCAGCCCCTCGCCCCGCACACCGTCAAAAAGAAAGTTCGAGGTATTCACCAGGCGAGCTGCTCCGGCTCCCTGCACCCCGGCCCCCGGAATCCTCTCCTTCACCTGGGCCTCCAGCCCGGCCCGCATCCGATCGACCCTCGTAAGGTCCCTGTCTGCCAAGGCAGCGGCAGCGGCCCCAAACGCAGCGATGCCCGCCACGTTCACCGTACCGGCCCGGCGTTTACGCTCCTGGGCGCCTCCGTGGACAAAGCTCGAAATTTTCGCTCCTTTGCGCACCACCAGGGCACCCACACCTTTAGGCCCACCCATTTTGTGGGCCGAGAAAGAGGCAAAATCCACTGGCTGGTTCTTCAGGCTGAAGCCCGGCAGCTTGCCCAAGGCCTGTACCCCGTCGAGATGAAAGGACGCGCCACTGGCATTGGCGATCCTGGCCGCTTCCTCCCAAGGGAACACCACGCCCGTTTCATTATTCGCCGCAAGCAGAGTAACCATCTTGGCAGCATCAGAAGGAATAGCATCCAGGGACTTCTTCAAGGCTTCCAGCGAAAGCTCGCCCCGGGAGTTCACCGGCAACAGTTCGACTTTGGCTCCCATTTCCTCGAGAAAGCGCAGGCTCTCCAATGTGGCTTCATGTTCCACAACCGAGCTTAGAAAATGGACCTTGCGGCCCTCTTTCTGGTGATAAAAAAAGAATCCCTTGAGGGCTGTATTGATCGACTCCGTGGCGGAGCCGGTGAAGCAAATGGAATCGGGATCGCCCAAGCCCAAAGCAGCGGCTAGGGCATCGCGGGCCTGATCCACGGCGGCTTTGGCGGCGCGACCGGCGCTATGGATACTGGAAGGATTGCCGAAAGTAGGAGCGGAATCTGCGATCTGCGCAACAGAAGAAGAATGAAAAAGCAGGGCACTCAGCGTGCCCTGCTCCATCAGCGTAGTTGCGTTATGATCAAGATAGATCGGTTTCAACGCGCTTGTTCAGATCGGCCTGAGGAGCACCGATCGTAGGAGCCGCGCCGGGCTGGGCGATCGTCTTCTCGCCACGAGCTTTACGGATGAGATCGCCGAGAGTGGTGGTCTCAAGATATTCCTGCATCAGAACCGCGAGGTTCTCGAAGTAGGTTTTCGTGAGCACGAACTCTACAGTGGTCTCTTTCATATCGGCGGGACCGACGATGTCACGGGCGGGGTTGATGTTCTCACCCACCGACAACAGCACGTCTTTCACGGCGATATCGTCCATCGAACGGGCGAGAAGGTAGCCGCCACCAGGGCCGCGTACGCTCTTCACCACGTTACCTTTACGAAGGCGGCGGAAGAGTTGCTCCAGGTAATGAAGCGAAATCTTCTGACGCTCGCTGATCTCTTGCAGACGCACAGGCTTGCCGTTCGAATTGAACGTCAAATCCAGAATGGCGCGAACTGCGTATCTTCCTTTTGATGTAAGTCTCATTGTCGTTACCCCCTAGGCTCTTATGCCCTCTTAGTATCAATCTGATTTTTTATCATAGCGTACCCGGTGCATCAACTAATTGGGCCGATTAGCCAATCCCCCCGATGCAACGCATCATAATTTATTTGTCTCCTATTGGAACAACATTGTCAACAACCAATAATGATTTAGTCCACAATTTTCCACGGACCCGTGATATGCGCCTCTCGACTCGATGAATCAACCCGAAGATCCACGCACAGTAGGCGATTCGGGATAGTCGAGTCAAAAAGTTTTACCCGCTCGGGCCACTCAATAAGAAAGATAGAGTCGCTTTCAAAAAACTCAAGCCCACCAAATTCGTCCAAGCCCGAACCTTCCGGTAACCTGTAGAAATCGCAGTGGATAATCTCGATTGACGCAGTCTGATAATGATGGACGAGAGAAAAAGTCGGGCTATGAACCTGACTCGGATCTCCGCCCAATGCCGTTACAATGCCGCGAACGAGAGTGGTCTTGCCCGCCCCCAGCTCCCCTGTAATTTTTACAATATCGCCCCTATCCAACCGTGGAGCAAGGAAAGCCCCGAGAGCAAGGGTCTCTCCCTCATCTCGCAAATTTTTTTTTATTCCGCTGCCCTTCATGGCCGCCTTAGATGGGGCTGACGCGCTCCCGGTGCTCGCGCATATCGAGAAAAGCGTCTCCGAGATGGGCAATGATATCCGAAGCCGTCATCGCGCGATGGCCAAGGCGCTGGGAGGCAAAGTCGCCCGCGAGGCTGTGCATGAACACGCTCAGGCAAACGGCGTCGCGAGGATCCATCTTCTGCTGGCCCACCACTCCGCCGATCATTCCCGCCAGCACGTCGCCGGAGCCGGCGGTGGCCATGCCGTCGTTCGGATAGTGGTTCAGGTAGATGTGGCCGTCACCGGAGCAGATGAAGGTGGTGGCGCCTTTCAATAATACAGTGGCGTTCGTCTCCTCGGCGGCGCGCTCCACCATCTCTTTGGGCTTATCCACCACTTCGGGCTTGGGCAGATTCAAGAGACGGGAAAGCTCGCCTGGGTGCGGGGTCAAGATGGTCGGTCCCTTGCGCCCATGCAGCTTCTGGCGGATTTCCGGCCGGGCCAGAATCGTGATGGCGTCGGCATCGATCACCAGCGGCCCTCTGTAATAGTCAATGAGGTCACTGAGCACTTTCTGCGCCTGCTCGCCTGTGCCCATGCCGGGGCCGACCACCACGGAAGAAAAGTAGTGAACGTAGTCTTTGTATTCACTATAGCGCTTTTCTTCCATTTGAATGGGCCGGCACATCAGCTCGTCATCCACTCTGGAGAGCAGCTGCTCATAGGCGTCTTCCCAGGTGACCACAGTCACAAGGCCCGTGCCCACTCGCAAGCAGGCGCGGGCAGCCATGGAGATGGCGCCGAGCTTGCCTTTGCTACCGCCCACCAGAAGGGTGTGGCCGAAGCTGTTCTTGTGGCCGTAGCGGTCGCGTCTCCTTAATAGAGGCGCCACGTTGTCTTTGGACAAAGCATGAATGGTGCCTTCCTTACGGAATGCGGGAGGAAGGGCGATGTCCACCACCCTCAGTTCGCCCCGGTGGATGGCTCCCGGCGCGATGAAGTGCCCGATTTTTGCGAAGCCGAAGGAAATCGTCATGTCGGCATAGATCGCCTGGCCGATCACCTGGCCGGTGGTGGCGTCCACGCCGCTCGGCATGTCGAGGGCAATCACATAATCGGTGCGGGCGTTGATGATGTCCACTACATCGGCGAAGAGACCGGCGAGCGGGCCCTTGAAGCCGATGCCCAGGAGCCCGTCCACGCAGAGGAAGGGGCCGTTGGCTGAGCTGAAGAATTCCTCGAGCGGGCCCACGTTGTCGAGCACCATCGGCCGCAGTTTTTGCTCAAGAACGATTTCTAAATTTTGCTTGGCTTCGTCCTTATATGCATCAAAGCCGTGCAGGAGGAAAACGCGCACGCGCTTACCCATGGCCGCAAGCTGGCGCGCCACTACAAAGGCATCGCCTCCGTTTTTGCCTTTTCCAGCGAACACGAGAATTTCGGAGCTGTAGCCGAGCTCTTCATGTTTCTTGGCCACGATCTCCGCCGCGCGCAGGCCGGCGTTTTCCATCAGCACAATGGAAGGCACTTTGAATTTTCGGATCGCGAGTTCGTCGATGTCGCGCATTTCACGAGCGGTCACTACGCGCATGTGTCCTCCTCAGAATTTGCTTCACTCTAGCAGGACATCACCGAAATTGCTGAGGGATTCAGTTTTCTGGTGCACAACGACCCTTTTCCGCACCGGCGGAAAGAATTGCCTGGGGCCAAAAAGCACTGAACTTTAAATTTGTGTCTTGATTCAAAATGATACGCCATGTCATAAGAGGCACTCTCTTTGCAGCAACCCATGATGAGTGGGGGGGATTTATGGGGAAATTCGCTCAGATCGCTTTATGTGCATTTGTATCGCTGCTTGCGCCTTTGCCGGCCCATGCGAAAGCGCATCGGCTTGCCACTAGCCTACCTTCGGAAGTGAAGCGGGTGGCTCCGCAGCGCAAAGGCAACGGCTTTCAGGTGACGCCTTTACAGAACGGGGCGAGAAACCTTCCCGCGAAACGAAAGCGCGCTCCGGTTGTGCTTACCGATACGGGCATCAGCCCCTTCGCCAACCGCTACTTCTCGCGCTCCGTGCACTTCTGGCATTCCACCTCGCGCATTCCGTCGTCGTATCA
>DATBTF010000074.1:0-5736 GCA_036559405.1 Bdellovibrionota bacterium | reverse complement strand
AAGAGCTGAACCGGGTTCTCGATTCTCACATTGCCAATGAAACTCAGGCGGCGTCAAACCTCGCTTCGCTCGATTCCGCGGGCGAGCTTCGTGCAGTGACGGAAAAGCCTTAACCAGTCTTAGTCATGCGAATTTTTGGAGCTTGAGCTCGCCGGCGCCGGAAGCAATGGCTTCTTAGTGGTGCCTTACGCCGCCGAAGCCGCTTTTCTTGCCGCCACCGATGTCTTTAGCATCTTCTGGATGGTGCTGATCCTGGGGCGGCAGCTCTTTTTTATGCTTCCAAGCTTCGGGATCGTTGGCCTGAGCTTGTGCGCTTTGCTGCTGCTGCTGCTTCATCTGAAAAAGCTCGGTGATCGAAAGGCCTCTGCTTTTCTTGGCCGGTTTGGAGTGCGCTTTCAAGCGGCTCTTGCCAGCTGTTTTGGCTTTTGCCTTCGGCTTCGCTTTCGACTTGCCGGCAGTCTTGGCTTTGGTGGATTTTGTGCGACTGTTACTGCGTTTGGTGGTCTTCTTCATGACAATTCTCCGTTATTCTCCATCATACCAGAGCGCCAGGGAAAAACACGGGCAGCATATGGCCGCGCACCTACCTTCTGGCGTGGATCAGGGATATGATGGCGAAGATCCGGGGGTTTCCATGAAGGCGTTTCTTTTCGTATTGGTTCTTGGCGCAGGGATTTCTTCTTCTGCGTTTTCGTTCACGATTCAGAAAAAGACGCCGCGCTCCAAGGAAGCAAAAGGAAGCGCCGCGCTGCGTACCGGCAAAGGAACGAAGGAAGAATTCCGGGTACGGGCTGGAGAAATGAAAAAATTCGCCTCGCAGGCGCTCACGGCGAAGGAAGCCACCAAGGTAGCCACCGCGGCGGAAAGCCTCCTGAAATCGGCAGAGGCCTTCAAGAGCGATCTCAGCTACGGAAATGCCCTCCACCATGCCCATCTGGTGCTCGGAAGGGCGAGTCTTCTCAAGGGAGATATTGGGGGGGCCAAGAGACAGCTGAAGCTGGCGGGAGAGGTTGCAGGCTCTCCGCAGCTGAAAAGTTTCGGGCCCAATATGACGCTCGCCAGGGAGCTGCTGAAGAAGGGCGAAAAGGATGCTGTGCTTCAGTACATCGATCAGGTTCAGGTCTTCTGGAAAAGCGAGACGGCCAGGGAAAAATGCGCTGCATGGAAGAAGAAGATAGCCTCAGGAAAGATTCCCGATTTCGGGATGAATCGCTGGTACTGACCGCGTTTACTGGAGCGAGGTGAGCTCCTTTGCCGCAAGACGCAAGGCTGGTCCGGCCAGGCGTTTCGCTCTCCGCTCGTTTTTCTTCTCTTTTTTGACGATCACTTTCTTTTTGCCCACGAGTGTTCCCAGCACTTCCAAGTCATGAGCCCGCCCCAGGTTGTCTTGTAGCTCTCGCAGGGGCTTCGTATTCTGCCCGAACGCCTCAAGTACGTAGCGCAGGCGTTTTGTTTTTATGCGGAACCTGTGCAGCTGCGCGCTTCCTCGCAGTTTTTTACTCCGCCACTTTCGTGCCGTGGCAAGGAGGGCGGAGAGCTGCGCTTTCGCTTTCACCTCCTGCCGCTGTTTCAGTCGACGGGAAAAGACAGCGAGCTTGGCTAAAAGATCATTCCTATTCCTGAGGCGGTTGCGCACAGACCGCTGGTGTGAGGATTGGGATCTGTGGAGCTTGGGCGCGGAAAGATGGAGCTTGGCTGCGTCCTGGATTGCCACATCGAGCTCTCGTTGCGAGCCAAGCGCCTTACCGAGGGCGCGAAGCGAGCGGTCAAGGGCGGGGGAGAAGCTTTCGTCCTTCCGCAGTAGCCAGAGAATGGAGCGAAGACGCCGCACGCTTACGCGCAGCTGGTGCACGTTGGTTTCCGTGGGGGACCGGGCCGAGGCGAGAGAAAGCCGGCGAAACCTTCCGGTTTGCTGCCTCACGGATCGTTTCAGTTTCTGGAGAGGTTTTCCTCGCATAGGCCTTGCTACCGCGGGAAAGGCCGGATGCCTATTGCACAGACGCCACTGCAGAGGTAGGTTCGCGTAATGCCCCTGGCCGACGACATCATTGTCTGCGAATGCTGGGCCCGCGACGGGCTGCAGAGTGTGCCGCGCTTCGTGTCGACGGAGCAGAAGCTCGAGATGATCCATCGGATCACCGACGCCGGCTTTCGTAAGCTTGAGATCACCTCATTCTCTCATCCAAAGCTTTTGCCCCAGTTTGCCGATGCCGTGGAGGTGCTCAAAGGGATCCGCCGCAAGGATGGCGTGTCTTATGTTGTGCTGATTCCCAATCGGAAAGGCTTCGAACGCCTGGAAGAGTGCCAAAAGGAAGGCTACGGAGCGAGTGAGATCATCCTGATGATCTCGAGCAGCGAAAAACACAATCAGCTGAATTTCCGCGCTGGGCATGCCGACGCCATGGCGGAGCATGCGGAAATTATCCGAAGATCCCACCAGCTGGGCATCAAGGTGATCGGCTGCGCTGGCACGGTCTATGGTTGTCCCGTGGGCGGCGATCTCGATACGGCCGCCGTGGCCAAGATCGTACGCTTCTATCTCGACGAGGGCGCCCAGACCATCATGCTGGGCGATACCACCGGCGTTGCCAATCCCTCCCTGGTGCGGAGAAGAGTGGGTGAGCTGAAGAGCATGTTCCCCCAGGCCGAGTTCATCGCCCACTTTCACGACACGCGTGGCACGGGCATCGCCAACTCCCTGGCCGCGCTGGAGCTGGGCCTCAAGTATGTGGACGGCTCCATTGGGGCGATCGGAGGGCAGCCCGCCACGGGAGCTCCCAAGTATTCCACGGGCAATACCGGGAACACCTGTACAGAGGACTTAGTGGGAATGCTGCATGAGATGGGGGCTCGCACTGGGATCCAGCTCGAGAAGCTGATCGGCGCGGGAATCCGGGCTGAGGAGATCGTTGGGCACCGCCTGCGTTCCAATCTGATCTATGCGGGAGCGGTGATTCATGGAGAGTCCAGTGCCGATAAAGCTCCCGGGCAGGCCATTGCCGGGCACTGATACGCGCTGAATCGCGATCCCCGTATAGTAGAACTTCAGGATTTCGGAATAGGTTTTCTTCAGCTGCGTGGCCATTGCCTTGGCGCCCCACTGGCTCATGCCCACACCATGGCCGAAGCCCTTTCCGTTGATGGTAAGGGCATCATACTCCCCGGGAGTGAACCTCATCCAAGTGCTCCTTAGACGGAGTGCGAACCTGAAATCCCTGGCGTCGATTTTACGTGTCCTTCTGCCCAAAAAATCGAGAACAACGTACGTGGGCCGGTGGGATGGAAGGATGTCTTCAGGGGCGATGGACACTGCTGTCAGCGACTCTTTTTCAGAGAGTAGCTTGGCGGCACGCAGCTTTTGCGTTGCTTCCGCGAGTGTGGTCTGAACAGTCCATTCGCTATTGGGTATGCTGCCGGCCTCGTAGATTTCATCTTTGCCGATCACATAGGGCAGAGGGATGTCGAAGGCGGCCGCGGAATCCTCCGTGCGCCCACCGCTATCGCTGTGAAAGTAGGCTTTGATCACTTTGCCCTGATGGGTCATCGCGAGTCCTTCCGTTGCCTTCACTGCCGCGTCCGTGGCGGCATTGTGCCAGGCAACTCCCTGGTAGGCCTGGAAGAAAACGGTATCATCGAGCTGTGCTCCTGATTTCTCTTCTATGATTTTGGGGTCCTCGTTCGCGGCGTCGCCTGCCAGCTCAAACAAGGCATAGGTGCGGGCCGCGACCGCCTGGGCTTTGAGTGCCTCGGGTGGGGAATTCGATTCCATTTCCGCGGGCACCACGGCACGCAGGTATTCTTCGAAGGGAATCACGTTCACCACCGTCAGATAGGCGGCACCTCCGCCTTCCGGAAGAACCTTTTTGATAAAGAAGTGGCCGCCGTATTTCAGGGGATCCTTCACGCCTTCGCGGAAAAGCGCGGCGGGTTGGGTGCACTCCAGCCAGAAGGGGCCGCCGAAGTTCGCGGCGGTGAGGGCGAAGCTCGCGCCTCTGTCCACGACGCGGTCACGTGTGATGCCATCTTCCGATGTCGAAGTTTCCGCCTGGTATAAAATGCAGGTACCGGTGGAAGTGATGCGGAACTTGTCGATGGCGCTTTCCCGGCCTTGGGGGTTCATGTATTTCGAGTTATGGGGGAAGACCTTCACCCGGATGGAAGCGGCTTGAGCGGTGAAGGGCAGGAGGCAGGCGAGCGCCAATGCGTGCAGGAGTTTCATAGAGAAATTATTCATCACGCCTCCCTGGAATAACAGTTCTGCCAGAAAATGAAAGAGAAGAGCCGCTCCCCACGAAAGGAGAGCGGCTCTTCACTACGCTAGCGCAGCCGTTTTACTGGCGCGCAGCCCCCTGCCGTTTTTGAATTTCAGTGCGCAGGATGATCTGTTTCGACAGGCTCATCAAGCACTTGCCTTGTTTCGCGAAGAGCGCTTCCGTCGTAGCGAAGCTCGAGGCATACATTTTCTTCATGCCTTCGAATCCTTGGTCCCCTTGGCCTGTGAGCCACAGGAATACGAATTTCAGGGCATCTTTGGCGCCTACGAGGCCACCGCCAGCGGTTCCGCGGGCGAGTTCCATAAAGGCTTCCCAGCTGAGAAGCTTCTGGTAGGTGAACGTTTCATACTCAGGGTCCACCGCATTGGCGGCGATCTCGGGCAGGCCGTTCATCACAGGAAGGGTTTCCGCGATAAAGGCGGCGCCGGAGAGGGCGATCGCGGAGGCGCAGGTGCCTTCGATCATCACGGTATTGCCGGCGAGGCGCAGGTAAAGGTTGGGGGTGCTCTTTTGTTCGACATTGGCTTTATAAGCTTGGAGCTCCGCTTGCCAGTCGTACGATTTTACTTCCGCACGGGCGAGGGGGGCGATGGTCATAGCAAGGAACAGGGCAGGGGTGATCCACAGTTTCATAGGTCCTCCGATTTGGGTAAGCGGCGCGGAGAATAAAACAGCGGCTGACAATAATCAACCGATTTTGTCATGTATTTAGATTTATGAAATTAAAGGGCTATTTTTGAATCCCAGGGAAGGCTTGGAGGTCCTGGGCCAAGGCCGCTGTAGGCTGAGATACCGGTAAATATAGGGAGGGAAAAGGGGGGTTGGAAGGCCGCCGGGGCGGAAGCTTTGCCTGGTCCGACGCCCCCATCGGCCGGTACCGCCCACAATCGACCTTGGGCCGGCGGGCCAGCCTTTGAGCGAACCCTTGGAGCTCCTGGGTTCCCCGGGGAAGCGGAGGGCTATAGCCTGGGTTCGGCTTTCCGCCTCCCTGCGCCCTCTTCAGGTCGGCGTATAGGTTCAAGGGAATCTTTTCCTGCGCGAAGGAATCGGCGTTTGCTTTCACGCGCATACTTTCACGCTTGGGAGCATTACCGGCATCTTCCGACTTCGGCTTCTCTTTGGCGCTGATCACCACCTGGTCGCCCTGGGAGATCTGCTTCTTCATCTGGCTGATGATGTCTCTTTTCTCTTTTTTCCGGGTGAGATCCTGGGGCTTGGAAGACTCGGCGATGATGTCAGCGCCGCGCATGCCGGCAAAGCCGAGGCCCACGATGAAACCCACGATCGCCAGCCGCGTGATGCGTTTGTTCCGCCGTTCCTGGTCATATTTCTCGTCGAGCACCGCCGCCAGCAACTGGCGGTTGCGCTCACGTTCCATCAAGGCTGTATCAAAACGATTCGACATTATGCCCCTATCGCGGCGCTGGTGCGGTTGGCGGAGCCGCGGCTGCGGCTGGCAAGG
>DATBTF010000073.1:0-5287 GCA_036559405.1 Bdellovibrionota bacterium | reverse complement strand
CCGGGCGCGCGAAGAACGGAGAACAACGTGCATCGGCTTCTTTGTTGCAATTGGACGAGCCAGCTTTCGTTTTCCCCTTCCAAATGAGCCGCCATGACTCTTTCCCGGGGTTTTCCAGAATTGAAGCTGTTTTTGTGTCTTTGCGTTAAATTTCATGGGGCAATGGTTTTTTAATCGTTTTAAAGCAAATAAACCAGCAACTTTCACAATTTTTCGCCAAATATTTCCGCGAACCCGGCCCCTGAATCCGCGAGCCCACCCTCGGTCTCCCTGAATCCACACCTGAAACCACGAATCCACCCTTGTAACCCGGGCTAAATCGGCGCATCTTAATATCCATGAGCGCCCCCCAAATGAAACATATCGACCACCTGGTGATGACGGTGGAAAACGTGGACGTCACTGTGAACTGGTATCTCCGGGTGCTGGGCATCAAATCGGCGGCCTTCGGCGAGGGACGCAAAGCGCTCCTGCTCGACAAACAGAAAATTAATTTGCACCAGAAGGGGCAGGAGTTCGAACCCAAGGCGCTGGCGGCCACGCCAGGGTCCCTGGACCTCTGCCTCATCAGCGCCACCCCCCTCACCCAGCTGATGGAGCATCTGAAAAAAGAGCGGGTGGCCATCGAAAAGGGCCCGATCAAGCGCAATGGCGCCACAGGACTGATCACCTCGATCTACATCCGCGATCCCGATAAGAATTTGCTGGAACTCGCCAATCCGGGCTGATCAGCCCTCTTCGTTTCCCTGAAACGACTGGGCCGTGAGCAGCTGCCCGAGCACCCGCTGCATCGCCATCTTCGCCTGCGCGGCCTTGTACGCGGCATGGGAGGCGCGGCCGCTTTCACTCTCGAGGAAGTTCTCTTTGTCCATGATCTGCACTTCAAAGGGGTAGAAGAAGCGCTGCTCTTTGGCGATATGGGCGAAGTCGAGGCGCTCGAGCACCTTCTTGATCTCGGGGTCTTCGTTATTGCGCATCAGTACGCGCAGCGCCTTCACCTCGTTGTAGATCGGGCTGCGGTATTTGACGAGCTGTCGGCAGGTGAACTGGATGGAGTAGAACTCGCGGCTCGAAGAGGGATTCAGCTCCGAAATCTCTTTCTGCGCCTCTTTGTAGCCGGCGGAAAGCGCCTGATCGAGGGCATTGTCCGCCCATTCACGGCCGCCGCCATCCCCTCTGCGGATGGCCTGTCGGATCTCGCGCCACGTGCGGCGATAGAGCATGGGGTCGATCAAGTTGTTGCGCGAGCGCGAGGGGCGGATGTTCATCGTCATCACGATGTAGCGGTCACGTAAATATTTCAGCACGCGCACCACGTCCATGCGCGAACGGGTCACGAAGCGCAGCCCGATCTGGTCGAAGACGTCCTCGGCCAACGTTTCTTTCTTGTGCAGCAGCTTCAGAATGAGCGACTCACGTGTTTTGCGCGGCTTGGTCTGGAATTTCTCGAGCGGCACAGCGCCCGGGTCCTTGGGGTTTCCCAGCCAGATCTGGCCTTCGACCGTATGAATCTCTTTGTAGAAGCGGTCAAAGATCTGCTTCTGGATCTCGGGAAAAAACTCGTGGCGCAGATCTTTATCGAGGTGGGAGATCGCGTGCATCACGCGCAGAATGGCGCAGGCCCAGCGCGCCCGTGCGGTCTCCTCGATGCTTTTGTCCGCGGCCCAGACGAAGAGCGAGCGCACATCCGCCAGCTCCTGGAACTGCCGGGGAATCTCGATGTCGGCCCCTTCGGCGTTCTCGGGTTTCAGGAAATATTTACGCATGAAGCGGAGCGCTTCGTGGTAGTTGCCGAGCACCTCGGCTCTCTCCACAGGATTTTCCAGGTCATAGCCGTATTTGTGCAGGAACTCGTCGGTGGCATCGAGGGTGTGGATCGGCAGGCCCTGGTGATTGTCAATCACCGAGCGGCCGCGCAGCATGAGGTTCATCACATCGCGCCCGAGACGGAGCGAGTCGACATAAGCCAGCAAATCCTCGTGCGGATTGTTCTGCTTGGACTCCAAGAATTCCCCCTAGGGCCCACCATATTGGATTTTTTACCCTATGGCGAGTGGTAATAAGCGTTCGACCTTATCGGAAATTACGGGTATGGAAAGACATGGGCGCAATGCGAAAGGCAGTGGAGGAATTGGGTGTGGCCTGGGCCACCTTTTTCTATGTGGGACGCAGTCCCAAAGCGCCCGGAACCATGGGCTCGATCGCCGCTTTGCCGCTGGCCTGGTATGTGTGGCAGCTGGAAAAGCCCGTTGCCTGGATCGTTGTTTTGTTTGTGTTTGTCGCAGGCGTAGCCGGAGCTGCGGTGGTTCATAAGCGAACCGGGCAGAGCGATCACCAGAGTATCGTGGTCGATGAAGTGGTGGGGATTCTGATCACGACCAGCGTAGCGGGGCATAGTTGGCAGCATTTTCTGCTCGCCTTCGTGCTATTCCGGATCTTTGATATCTGGAAGCCCTGGCCCGCCAGCTGGGTGGACCGCAACTGGCATACCCCTGTGGGCACGATGATGGACGACGTTGTGGCTGCCGCGATGGCCACAGTGATATTGTTTCTGATTCTGTTTTTTGCCCCGGGATGGCCGGCGGCTTGAGAAGCAAGGAGTGAAAATGAAAACGATTTTTTTAGGCCTTTTCCTCATCCCTTCGATGCATGCTTTCGCCGACTCCCCCCCCACTTTCTTCGACGCTCACGTGCACCTCAACGACGTGGCCATGCAGAACGACCTCATGCAGCAGACCGGGGTCAGCCGGGCCGTGGTTTTCTCCGGGGCGAAGCTCAACAATAGCGAGATCCTCAGCGCTGCCCAGGCCCAGCGAGGCAAGTTTTTTCCGTTCCTTTCCGTCTCGCCGGAGAAACGCGAATACGCGCGGATGTGGCGCGAGAGCGATACGGCGCTTTTGAAGTATGTGGAGAAACAGCTCGAAACGAAACAGTTCTACGGCTTAGGGGAACTTTCGATCGTGCACTTCCCCGCCATGGGTTTTCCGGAAACGGAAAACTCCCCCCTGCACCCGCTCATGATCGGCATTATGGAGCTTGCCGCGAAATACAAACTTCCCGTGATGGTGCACTGTGAGATCACTTACATCAAAGAGCTGGAACGTTTGTTGGAAAAATTTCCCAACGTCACCCTGATCTGGGCGCATGGTGGATACGCCCAGTACTACCTCACCAAACGGATGCTGGAGGCCCATAAGAATCTCGTGGTCGAGCTAAGCATGCGCGCCCTGGAAGGCCACCCGCGCAGCCCCGACTACTGGATCTTCAAAGACAGCAATACGGTCTGGGACAGATGGCTGGAGCTCATCCAATCCAATCCGCGGCGCTTTATCCTGGGCTCCGACGCCAGCCACCACACCCTGGCCAGCGACACCGGTAAGGTGCAGAGCCAGCAGAAGCTGCTCGGGCAGTTGCCCGCGGGCGTTCAGGCCTGCGTGGGGACGAAAAATCTCGAGGTAGTTCTGGGCTTGGGCACTTACTCTTCCACGGACTGCCCCACGACTCCCGCTCCTTGAATTGCCTTTTGCGCGAACTCAACTACACTAAGGGGCAGGAGGATCTCCCATGCGCACTCTTGCTTTCCTTTTCGTTTTTGGATTGCTGCTTTCCTCAGCGTCCTTTGCCGCAAAAAAACAGCCTACCGTGCCCAAAGCCGCCACCGACCAGGAGAAGCTCGAGGAGGTAACCGGGCTCAGCGGAGTGCTCGAAGAAGCGCGCGTGCCCCCCAAGGGCAAGGGGACCGAACCCAAACAGGAAGACTTCAAAGAAGACCTCCAACTCAGCGTTTCCAGCGAAAGCCTGCCTCTGCAGGAACTCCCGCTCGCCCCCTCGCAGGATGAAAAGTAAGCGTCCCGGAATTTTCCTGCTTACGGTCGGCGACGAGATCCTCGACGGCCGGATCCAAAACACCCATGCGTCCTGGTTCGGCGAGCAGTTCCGGCTCGCGGGCCTTCCCGTAAGCGAATCGCGCTCGGTTTCCGACAGTGCTTCGGCCATTGCAGGCGCTCTCAAAGATAGCAGCGCCTGCCCTGTGGTACTCGTGACGGGTGGGCTCGGCCCCACCAACGACGACCGTACTCTGACGGGAGCATCTGCTGCATTCCATCTTCCTTTGGTGCAAACCAAAGCCTCGCTCCAGCACATCCGAACGCGCTATAAAGCACGCAACCTTCCGCTCACCCCCACACGCATGAAGCTGGCGCTCGTGCCCAAGGGAGCCGCAGTGCTGCCGAATCCGAGCGGCACGGCCCCCGGCCTGCATCTGAAGGTGAAAGGCACGCACTTCTTTTTCCTTCCCGGCCCACCCAACGAATGCCGCCCGATCTTCGAGCGCCATGTGCTGCCCTTCGCGAAGAAAGCCCTGCGCGGGCAACGGATTTTGCATAGGGAGTTCTGGCGCACGTTTGGAAGAGGAGAAAGCGAAGTCTACAACCGGGTGAGCGCGATCGTGGAAGCCCTCGAGCAGCGCTTTCCGGAATCCGTGGCCTTCGGAGTGCATATCAGCTTCCCCTATATCGACCTCACCCTCGAAGTGCGGCAAAGCAGCAAGGGGAAACGTCCCGCCGCCAAGGAGATCGAGGCGGCTGGCAAAGATATCGAACGCGCGCTCGGCTCGCTCTGCTTTTCGAAAGAAAGGGAATCCCTGGCCGATGCCGTGGCCAAGCTGCTGAAGCAGGAACGGATGACAGTGGCCAGCGCCGAGAGCTGCACAGGTGGCTTGCTGGGCAAGATGCTCACCGACGCGTCGGGCAGCTCCCAATACTATAGCGGCGGCGTGGTGAGCTACGCCAACTCCGCCAAGGAAACGCTCCTCGGTGTAAATAAAAAAATTTTACAGAGGAACGGGGCGGTATCGGAGGCGGCGGTGCGGGTGATGGCGGAGAGCATCCGGAAAAAACTGGGGACCGATTTCGCGCTTGCCATCTCTGGAATCTCCGGCCCCACGGGCGGCACGGAAGCGAAACCCGTGGGCACTACGTATGTAGCGCTTTCGACCCGCGAGCGTACGCGAACCATGCACCAGGTCATTCTTCACGGGCAAGGTTCACGGGATCAGAATCGCGTGCTGGCCGCGCATCTTGCTCTAGATGCGCTGCGCACGGAACTTCTCGGTTTCCACGAATCCGGGATTCCAGTAAATTAATGCCTTACCTGGTGGCAAATTACACGCACGCTAAATGTACTATTTTTTTGCTTGTACCCCGAATGTACTACTGCTAGCCTATTTTTAGACAACAATATCGGACCATAAATATCGGATCATTGCATAAGGAGTAAATATCGATGG
>DATBTF010000072.1:0-10365 GCA_036559405.1 Bdellovibrionota bacterium | reverse complement strand
AAGCAGATCGCTATGCGGAATACCAGTCTCGTTCAGGGCGGCTTCGATGTCTTCGTGAATCGGTCGGAACGCATAGTGATCGAAATCATAAAAGATCGGATAAACAATGACGAAAACCGAGGCCCCGGAGGTCTCCCCTTTGCGTTGGAGATCGGCGAGAAAGGCGCGGAGGCTCTTTTTCTTTTCGGCGGTATAGGAGGCTAGAATCGAAGCAATATTTCTTCCGGCGGAGAGCTTTCTTTCCACTGCATAGAGGGCGAAGTCGAGGAACCTACTTTTCTTGCGAAACGTGCCGCCGAGAAACGACACCGTCGTTTCCGTGATCAGGCTCGTAGGAAAATCCGCCACATCATTCAGGTTGAGGCCGACGAGGAGGAGGCCGGGCCGGAGAGGAAGTATCTTTTTCTCGAGGGTGCGGGTGTATTCCGGAAGGGCTGCCGCGGGGACGGCGGCGTTCAGCACTTCCGATTTTTTCCCCGACTGATTCCAGAAGTTCTCCAGAAGCTTCAGGAACGTATCCTGTTCCTGGACTCCGAATCCGTAGGTGAAGGAGTCGCCCACGGCTGCCACACGCCTGGTTCCGGCGGGCGCTTTCGCCAGGGTCGGGCGCGAGTTTCTGAAGCCCAGGTTATTCACGGAGTAGAACACGCAGCCCTTGTACGGATTGAGCGGCTGATGGAAATAGGGGCGGTCCATCTCGGGGTTCATGCACTCAAGGCGGCCGCCGGGGGCTTTGAAGTAGGTTTTCCCTTCGTAGGCCGTGGGTGGAGGTGCGAGATGCCAGAGGCGTACGATTGCCTCGGCCCCGGCAAGAGCGGCGATCAGGGCGGCGCAGGCGAGGAGGAAATTTCTCACGCTCATCTAAGGATGGGCTTATTTCATTGCGCGAACAAGGGCTGGAGAAGGACGTTACCTGTTATCGTCTGCTTCGTGATCTGTGTTGGTGGCCCCTCCGAGAATCGAACTCGGACACCAGTGAAGGTACAGGTTTTTGAAACCTGCGCGTCTACCAATTCCGCCAAAGGGCCTTGCGATAGCGACGATTCCGTCGAGCCTTGATAAGTAATCGGTAGGGAAGCCTCCTGTCCAGCACTTCCCGGCTCCATGAATTACGCATCGCATAAATTTTGCTCTCTGCTGGTACGTGGGCGATTTAAATTGGAAAATTATAGATGTGCCGGAGCTGAACCCCTTTCTTCGATCGATCCTCTTCGCCCTCTTTCTCCTGGCGTTGTTCGCCCTGGTGCTGGCCCAGGCGCATTACTACCCGTACTTCCCTCCCCAGTACGACGACGCGGACTACTGGATCGACTCCTATCGGATCCTGAATGCTTTCCGCGACTCTCCCCATTGGAGCGGAAAAATTTCGGCGCTTTATTTTCTTCGCAGGACCAAGCCGTTTTTCTTCCCACTTTTCGGCTTTCCCTTTCTGCTTTCGGGGATGCACGTAGCGCTGGCCACGGCTTTGATAAATGGAATTTGTTTCACCCTGCTGGCCTGGATTCTCTATCGGATTTTCCGCTTGCTCGAATTTTCCCGTGCCTTCGCCTTGGCGGCCTGCGCGTTCCTGGTGCTCCAGAGCCCGGTCTTCGCTTCCGCCACGAGGTACCTCAGCGAGCTTCCTTGCCTCGTATTCCTTTCAGCGGCATACCTGGCGCGGCTTCGTAACCGGCCTTGGGTATCGGGAGTGCTGCTGGGCCTTGCTCTTTGCCTTCGCCCGGTGGAAAGCGCCGTGCTTGTGCTCGTGCTTCTCTGTGGAGAGCTGATGATGAAGGAAAGGTCTGGTCTTTGGCGCTTCTGGCGGTGCGCCCTCGGCACGGCAGCGGCCATTGCGTTTGCCTGGTACCTCCCGTTTCTTCCACAGCTGAAAGACTGGGTGCTGGGGGCGATTTTCAATGAAATGAAAGCGGGGGGCGTGAGCGAAAGAATGCCCCGGCTTCTACGGAGCCTGTTTTCACCCTGGCTTCTTGCGCTGGCACCGCTGGCGATGGCGGCAGAATATAAATACCGAAAAAGCTTTCGCCTGTCGGCGTTTGGAGTGGCCGCCTTTGCGATTCCCTTCGTGATTGCGCTCCAGGCGGGAAACGTAACTTCGGTGGGAGAGCCCCGCCGCTATCTGGGATTCCTTCTCCTCAGCGGGGGGATCTTTCTCACTCAGCTGCGCGGCCGGGCGGGGGCACTTCTCGGTGTCCTGCTTCTGCTGCAGCTGTACTGGTTCGGGGCCGAGTGGGCTCCAGACGTGACCATCCGGCAATCGCAGCTGGGGATCACGGCAAACCCCGGCTGCTCCGAACTGGTAAGGACCGCGGAAACTCTTCATCCTCCCGAGGGAGCGCGGATCTTCTTTCTGGTGGCTAGGCCCGACTACACGATCGCCCCCTGCACTTTGTCGACGGCCATGGCCGGCCGAAAATGGGAGATGGTGTTCGAGCCGATTTTCATTTTGCCGGCTGTTGATGCCCAGCTCATTCACAAACCGGACCTGCTCCTGGACGCACCTCTTGTCGGGAAGGCCCTGAGGGCGGGCTTTGACTACGTGATTTACGATGGAGCGTTTCGCTCTCTTCTTTCCACACAGTCCGGTTCGGCGGAGGTTACGAAACGTGTGAACCTGGCCCGGTCCCTTGCGAAATTGCAAGACCGCAAACTCTTTCCGGAGGTGGAGCTGGGGAACGGCTTCCGCGCCCTCAAAACCCGCTAACGCTTCATGGTCAGCAGGGAATCCACGCTGGCGATGATGGAATAGGGTGTGTGGAAGACGAACGAGTCCGGGCGGGCCAGCACATAACTTTCGATGTCCGCCACCCATTTGCGCGAGTAGAACAGATCAAACTTCTCCTGGCTGATCAACAGATGGGTAAATCCTTCCGTGCGTATGGCTTCCAGCGCAGAGTGCACATCGGGAGACGCCTGGATCTTCGCGTCGAGCCGGGGATAATCCCATACCAGAATCACGGGTAATGGGATCGAGTGATACGTACGCACGTCGACGATCATCGCCAGCTTCATGCCCGGCTTGTAGTGCTCGCGGAACCAGCGCTGGGCAAAGGCGCCGATATAGCCGCTGGCGAGCTGCTCGGGACGGGCAATTCCACCCAGCCTTTGCCAGGAGGAGAAGTTATAGGGTAGCGCGAGGGCCGAAAGGGCGAGAAGCACCCCTGGGAGCCGGGAGGAGGACCTGAATTTCCGGATCCCTATCTCAAGAAGCACGGAGCCGGCCAAAGCCGCCAGGGGCAGGAGAGCTCCCGCAAGCCGCATCTCGGTGGCCGCTCCTGCAGTGAGCACGAACAGGAAAAGGCCTGCGATCGGCGCCACGCAGGCGGCACGTAGCCCAGCATCTTTTTCTCCGCCGGGCAACGCCAGCAAAAGGCCCAGCGGGCTGAGCAGGGCGAGCGGGCTTTCCTGGCACCACTCCCTCAATCTCAGCCCGAATTTACCGACGCCGCGAAAGTGGCTGAGCGCCTCCACCCAGGTGGGCCCGAGGGAGCTGGCTTTCGTCGGGAAAAGATCGGCCAGCATGGGCCAGATCGGGTTGCCCGTACCGAGGAGGTTGCGAAGCACGAGCGGCAGAGCACCCAGGAAAAACCCAAACGCCAGTAGCGTTAGTTGTTTCGGCCGAAGACGCGAGAAGAGAAGAAGTGGCAAGCCAAGGGCGGCAATGGCATAGCCTGAGCTGAGTTTGGCGAGCCAGGCGAATCCCCACATCACTCCACCTGCGAGATAAAATTTCCACTCGGTTTTTTTTCGTTTCTCTCCGTACGCGAGTATCCAGAATCCCGCCAGCACCAGGAGGATCACTCCCCAATCGCATTTCGCCGTGGGAACGGAAAACTGGAGCGAGCGCACTCCAGCGAAAAGTGTAAGCGCCAGCACTCGCCAGAGGAATGTGGGAAGCCAGCGCTCAATCAGTGCCCAGGCGATGGCGATTGAAGCTGCGAAACCGAACACCAGGTGTGTGAGCTGCCCGAAAATCTGCACGGGGAGCAGGCCCTTGCCGCCCGCTTGGGCGAAGAAAAAATGTGGCCAGAGGTAGAGTAACTCGAAACCTCCGCCCTGGTAGGTGGCGATCGCCTGGTCGGGAAAGTAGATCCCGCCCCTTTCCCACCACAGGCGCGGCAGCACGAGATGGTAGTGCAGCGGATCCCAGTAGGGGCTGATGAGCAAGGCGTCGGGGATCTGCAATGCGAAGAGCAGGAGCACAGGAAGGAAGGCCAGCAGCGCGGGGTCGCGCCACTTTCTTTTTTTTCCGAAAAGCGAGAGTGCTGAAAGCGAGGAAAGGGAAAGCAAACCCCCTTCCAAGGCGATGCCCAGTGAGTTCAGTGCGAAAAGAGCGAAGCGCCAGCCGGGGTGGAGCAGTGAGGCGGCCGCCAAAAAGAATGCCACCAGGGCGAAGGCGAGCATACCCAGAGCCAGTTCCACTCCCACGGGAAGTTTTTCCGAAAGAAACCGCCGGCCGAGCCACCTTCCCCAGCAGAGTATCCCGGATGACCAGAGAACGAACTGCAGAAGCAGGGCGCACCAGAGTCCAGCAGAGAATGGCTCGTCGACACTGAGGGGAGTGCCTGCCACAAAATCCAGAAGAAGGGAGGCGGCGAGAAGAACAAAAAAGGTAAGTGGCTGAACCCGGCGCATCTTCTATCTGGCCGCGCCCAGGATCCCATGGCTGAAATGTCCGCCCAGGAGAAGAACCAGCCCCGCCAGATAGAGAACCGCCGACCGGAGATTGCGCCAGCCGAAAAAGAGGCGGGTATGGAGATAGATTCCGCAAAGAAACCATGCCATCAGCGCCAGCAGACTTTCCTGCTGTTCTGTCCACAGCTGCTCGGGGCTCGGAAGCCGGTGTGCTTCGATCATCAAAAGCAATTCCGTGATGATTCCGGCGGTGAGGAGCGGAAGAGCCCAAAGAACCATCCGGTATCCCATTCTGTCCAACTTCCAAAGCTCCCGCTCCACCCGGGCAACGTGCTCCGGATCGCTCTGGCGTACTTTGAAAGAGAGCTGGAAGTAGCGCAGCACCAGGGGGAGGGCGAGCACGCAGAAAGCGTATCCCAGCAGGAAGCAGAGCCTGTGGAAGCTGAGCCACTCAAGATCGCTATTGAAGACGTTCCGTAGAAAGTAAGCGGCAGCGGAGGAAACGGTGAGAGAGAGGGCGGTCCAGAAATTCGCGAACAGGGCCGTCATGTGGTTTCCGTAAGCCACTTCAGTGACCATCTGGGCCGCGCTCACAGCCCAGGCGAAGAGCAGAAAACTCACCGGGCGGTCGTAGAGGACGGAATGGACTTCGCCGCTTACGATCTGTAAGGCGCTGATATAAAGCACCAGCGCGCCCGTGAAAGCGAGCATCGCCGTTTTCTCGGCGAAGGATGCCGCAAGCTCCATGCGTTGGGTCTGCCGGGTCCAAAGAAAGAACCGCAGAAGGAAGGAAATCCAGTACAGCGCTGCGGAAAGGATGAAAAGCGCTTTGGTCATAGAGAGAGATTGAGGCAGCCAGGGCCTGTAGTCAAGCTGGCAAAGCTCTTGCTATCTCCGTACTCATAGTCCGGCTAGATGCTGGAAAAGGAGGCGCGCGTGAGCGATCAGGCGATTGCGGAGGAATGCACCCAGTGGCTGCACTCTCCGCTCACCGACAAGAGGAATTTCCTGCAGCCGATGAGAGAGCTCGTGCTGCGTCCATATTTTGGTTCCCGGCGGAGGATCCAAGTGTTTCGTACCCGCATCTCCATCGGGCGCCAACCGGATTGTGACATCAAGATCGACGATCCATTCGTCTCGCCACACCATGCCGAGCTGCGCTTGTCCGAGAGCGGCGGCGGTTACTCCGTGGCAGACCTCGATTCCCGGAATGGCGTTTTTTTGAATGGGGTGCGGGTGGCCTCGGCCCCGCTCCCTAGCCAGGGCACGCTGCGCTTGGGGCGATCCGTGCTGAGCTGGAGCGAGCCAGGGGGTGAGACGGAGGTTCTTGAGGAGGGCTGGATCGTTGCTGATCCCAGCATGAAGGCCGTGGTGGACAGCCTGAAACGAGTGGCGCGCTCCTCTCTTCCGGTGCTCCTGCTGGGGGAAACCGGGACCGGAAAAGATGTGCTGGCAAGAATGCTGCACCAGTGGGGCGCCTCCGGCAGCGGTCCCTATATTCCAGTCAACGGGGCGCTCACAGGGGGAAGCCTAGCCGAAAGCGAACTCTTCGGGCACAAACGGGGCGCTTTTACCGGATCGGAATCCACGCGTCTGGGAGCTTTGCGCTCCGCTCACGGCGGAACGCTCTTTCTCGACGAGGTGGCCGATGTGCCATCCTGCACGCAGGTGAAGCTGCTGCGCGCGCTGGAAACGGGCGAGGTGAAGGCACTGGGCTCGGATCGCGCGGAGCGGGCTGAGTTCAGGCTGATCTCGGCCACCAGCCGCGACATGGATAAGAAGGTTGCGGAAGGCGCATTCCGTCTCGACCTCTACTACCGCATCGCGGGCTTCGTGGTGCATGTGCCTCCATTGCGTGAGCGACCTCTTGACGTCCTGGCGATTGCACGCCGCTTCGCCGGAGACCGGGGTCTTGATCTCGACAAAGAGGCCGAGGGTCGCCTGCTGTCATACCGTTGGCCGGGTAATGTGCGCGAGCTGCGGTCGTGCATGGAGCGGGCTGCCGTGTGTGCCCGTGCCGAAGGATCGCCCCGCCTGATGCGGGAGCATCTGCAGAGCCTCGATCTGGCTCCCACGGTCTCTCTTCCGGAGGGGGCAAGGCCGCGCACCTTGGAGGAGGTCGAACGCCAGATTCTCCTCGACTCGCTTGAGCGCAACGGTTGGTCGAGAGTGGCTGCTGCCAGGGAACTTGGGATCGCGCGATCCACATTGCTGGGAAAAATGCGCCGGTTTCAGCTTCGCGACAGAGGTGGCCTTACTGCGCCACAAGGTTGTGGATGAAAACGTCCTCGACCTGGCCTTTTTTCAGCAAGGTATTCAGCGCGGCGCGGATTCTTTCCCGCGCTTTGAGTTTTCCCTCTTCGCTGAGCAGGTTCACCTTTCCCACGAAGAGATCGTTCAGGGCGTCCAACGTCTTGTCGTGGAACATGGCGCCCTTGTTGTTGATCATCGCGGCGGCATCGGGATCGTTCACTCGCACCCATAGGTCGATGTTCATCATCATCGTTCCCTGGGGTGGGCCCACGTAAACATTGGTGGTGAACTGGCCGAGCGACAAGAGGTCCACCTTTTCGAGCGCCTTGCGCCGGGCTTCTGCGAATTCGTTGGAGTAGTCCTGCTTGAGCTGCTCGTTCGCATCGGAAGAGCGGATCTTTCCGGCCACTTTTTTTATGAGCGAGCCGGCGCTCACCAGGGCTACCAGCACGAAGATATAGAACGCGATCACCTGAAGCCTTGTTAAGACACCGCCTTCCCGGTAGATCGCTGCCAGGGAATGCGGATCTTGAGCTTTTGTCTCCGTTTCCTGCGCCTTTTCCCTCCGGGCCCGGATAAACCCGATCTGGTTAGTCTTCTCCACCAGCTTGGCTTTAAGGGCGCTGAGCTTGTCTTTTAGGACGCTTAAGTTCGGCATTTTCACTAGCTTAACCCGAGGCGGGGGATTCGGGAAAGAAACGAAAAAGTCGGTAAAAGAAATTCTTTTTTGGGTCGATAGGTAGAGTGAAAACAGAACCAATCGAGGGTGTCATGAAAAAAGGATTTTTCACGATTCTGAAGCCTAATTTTCCCGTCATCATTTGCCTCTTTCTGAGCCTGCCAGGCTGCGCTTCCTTTCTGGAGCTGGGCCACGGCGAAGACGATCCCGCCGAATACGACCGCGGGTACAACACGGACGAAGCCGAGGAAGACCAGGCCGCCAACACGGAAGCGAATGGAGACCGTGACCTAGCCTCCAGCGCCTTCGACGATACCAATTACGAACAACGCCGGATCAAGCGCGCCATCGAGATGCGCGATGTGGTGCTCGGAATGAGCCGCCATGAAGTGGCCGAAAGCTGGGGACAGCCCGCGCAGCGGGAAGTGGCCGGGCGTAGCGGCGGTGGGCACGAACGTTGGATCTATGGATCGCGCTTCTCGCTGAGCGGTCCGCGCACGGTGATTTTTGAGAACGGCCGCGTAGCTGGCTGGAGCCACTGAAGGACAAAACTATGAAATTTGCGGTGAAGATCGCTTGGGGGCTGGGTGCTCCTATAGCTTTAGCGGTCCTTCTCTTCTTTTTCCTGATCGCGCCAGCGCGCGCACCTTCAGGGGGAAAACTCTGGACGGGAGGCCGTACCATCGCCTCCCTCCAGGAGGAAGACTTCGACCGCCGCCTTCTGAAAATGCAGCTCTGCTATGGCGTGAGGGTAGTGGCAGACCAGTGCACTCTCGAGCGGCGCCGCGTATGCAAAGCGCTCGTGGTGCATGAAATGTCGCCGGTTTTCGAGAAGGCCGGAAGTTTCCTCGGCATGCCGGTGGAATTTCACTGCGAGGATACAGCGGTCGGAAAAGTGCTCCGGGACGATGAAAGCACCGTGAGCCTTCGTCCCAATGGAGAAGTTTCCGCGATTCTCGGCGCCATAGGATCGCATACCCGCCATAGCGGATTGACCGCGCTGCAAAGCATGGAGGCGGAAACGGCCTGCGAGTTTCTTACCGACTGCAAGTGGGCGATGCGCCCCAAATCCTTCTCTCTGCGGAAGATCTTTTCCTGCCTGGGCACCCCTAATGCTGCGCACCGGAAGATCCTGATGAACGAGGTGGGTGGCATGCTATTCGGGGGTAAAGCGTCGCGCCGTTCCAGTCTATATGCAAATTTTGTGGAAATGGCTGGGAAGTAAGGGTTTTTTCGTCATTCTTCCCCTGGCCCGCCTACCGTGTATTTGCTAAAGTAGTACCCTTATGGATGCCTATTACGAGTTTGAGCGGCCAATCACGAATTTGGAAAAAAAGATCTCCGATCTCAAGGAGATGTCCGTCGCGGAAAAGATGGATTTCACCACTGAGATCACGGCCCTGGAGGCCAAGCTCGAGCAGCTGATCTCGGAGGTCTACACCAACCTCACACCCTGGCAGCGGGTGCAGCTCTCCCGCCACCCGCAGCGGCCCTATGCGGAAGACTACATCAACTTGCTGTTCACTGACTTCCAGGAGCTGCATGGCGACCGCAAGTTCCGTGACGATGCGGCGATCATCGGCGGGCTGGCGCGTTTCCGCGGGCAGCCGGTTCTCGTGATCGGGCAACAGAAGGGCCGCGGTACCAAAGAGAAGATGAAGCGTAACTTCGGGATGGTGAAGCCCGAAGGGTATCGCAAGGCGATTCGGCTGATGGAGATGGCCGGCCGCTTTTCCGTTCCCGTGATCACGCTGGTAGACACTCCCGGCGCCTATCCCGGCATCGACGCCGAAGAGCGCGGGCAGAGTGAAGCCATCGCCGACAGCATCATGCGCATGTTCGACCTTCCTGTCCCGGTGGTCACTTCGGTGATCGGCGAAGGCGGGTCCGGCGGGGCCCTGGCGATCGCCGTGGCCGATAAGGTTTTAATGCAGGAATTTTCCACGTACTCCGTGATCTCTCCCGAAAGCTGCGCCTCCATTCTGTGGAGTGACAGTGCGATGTGCGAGCAGGCCGCCAAGGTGCTGAAGCTCAGCGCGCCCGAGGTAAAGGGACTGGGTGTGGTCGACGATATCGTGCCCGAGCCCCAGGGCGGGGCACATCGTAACCACGAAGAGGCCGCCACCATGCTGGGGAACAGCATTCAAAAGTACCTGGAGCAGCTTTTGACGAAGAGCGGCCCCGATCTCATGAAGGAAAGAATCGCCAGGTTCCGCAATATGGGCGCGGAGTACATCATTTCCAGCGCCCGGGAACCCTGATAGGGAGCAATTTGAGTACCAAGGAATTTTCTCTGCATTCGATGACGGGCTACGGGCGCGGCAGCGTCTCGGGAGGCCGATTTCGCGCGACCGTGGAACTCCGTTCGGTGAACGGACGCTTCCTTGAGATTCGCGCCAAGCTGCCTCGCTCATTGCTTTTTCTGGAGCCTGACCTGCGCACCATTCTGGAGAAGCGGATCCGCCGCGGAGTCGTGGATTTCACCGTGACCGTGCAGTCGGTAGACACAGGTTCTTCGGTGCATCTCGCCGACGAGGTAGCCACGGCCTATGTGAAGCAGGCGGAACGCATGGCGCAGCAGTACGGGATTTCTTCCGGCTTGAGCGCTTTATCCCTGTTGCGGCTTCCCGGCGTGGCCCTCACCGACGATCCTGCCGCCGACTTCGGCGAAGAAGCCTCTGAATGTGTGAGTGCCGCTCTGGAACAGGCCCTTGCCGCTCTGATGGACATGCGCAAGAGCGAGGGGGAAAAGCTCGGCCGGGTGCTGCAGCGGGAGTTTGCTGAGATCAAGAGCCATAAAG
>DATBTF010000071.1:0-12540 GCA_036559405.1 Bdellovibrionota bacterium | reverse complement strand
CACGGCCATGCCGTTTTTCACCATCTCCGCATTCACGTGGACTTTGCCAATGAAGATATGGGCCAGCACGCGGCCGTACTTATCGCAGGGCTCATCGGCCAGATCGAGCTTCACCCGGCTGCCAACAGGCGCCAGACGGGCCAGCTGCTCGGCGGCCCGCTCTCCCCACTCGCCCTGGCTATGGCCCATGAAATGGGTTTCCGGGGTGTCGATGCCGAGCATGCGGATGGAGTAAGAGCCGGTCTTCGTCTTCACGTCCACGGTGTCTCCGTCTACATCGCGAAGGACCACGGCATCGGTGTCGATGCGCTTGCCGGGCTTGCACTTATCGAGAGGTGGCCCACTGTAAGAGTTTTCTTGGCCGTCGGTGCTGGCCAAGGCCGAAGAGCTTAGGACTAGTAGAGCTGCCAGTAGAGTCTTCATATTGTTCCCCCTGAATACTGTGACTCGTTAAATATCGTGAGCTACCGGCAGCGCGTTTGGGAAGGGGAAATTTATCAGGAAACAGTTGGCGCAAATGGCCGAATGGCGGCCTTCTTCAGCGATTCCGCCATAGTGGAAATTAGCCTTTTATTAATCTTTTTCTGAATAATGGATGCCAGGATCGGTATATCGATACCTTGGATCCAATTCATTGCGGCGCGCAGGAAAAATTTACCTATTTTCGCGCGTACCAGCTTTCGCGCTTTACCTAGTTCTTATTTATGAACGCGGTGCATTTATGGGGGGCCGTCGCGGCAAAAATTTCTTCTTACAGCCGGCATTTCGCGGCGTTTAGGACAGCGTGGGCGCCACTTCTTCCATAAAAGCGCGCATCGAGCGGCGCACGTCTTCGTTATCGTGGTTGTTGAAGTCGAACCAAAGCATCAGCCGATCGTCGCGGTGGAAACGTTTGCGGGCTTCCTCGGCGATCATCTTGCTGTCGCCCACGAGCGCATTGTTCACGGCATTCTTCACCTTTTCGGGATCCAGCGTTCCCTCGATCGCCTTCCAGTAGATCTCCATCGCCTTCACGGCCTTCTCTTTTGCCTTCAAGGGGGAAGGATCGTGGAAGACCAGCACGGTGCGCGGCATATGATTGCGTGTCCATGGGCCGCCCTTGGGGTGGAAACCCGCCTTCATCGCCTCATGGGTCTTTTCGATCTGGGGGGAGGGCGTGATCGAAAGATTGAAGACGCCGCAGGGAAAGAATTTGTTCGCGAACAGCTGCGTGTCTAGATCGTGCGCCCCAATGGTGAGGCGGAGGAGGTCGAGCGGGGCTTCGAAGGGGATCACGCCCACATCGTCGAAAATCCAGAAGGGGGGGAATTCATACACTGTCTGCCGCTCGCCTGCAGCAGCCACCACCTTTTCCCAATCTTCGTCCGTGCGGAAATCTTTGCGGGAAATGGACATTCCCTCTACATCCTTGGACGCGAACACATCGCCTCGCAAGAAGCGCAGAAAAATTTCCGTGCACTGCTGGAAGATTTTCCCGCGCAAAACGGGCCAGGCTGCCTTTTCCAGAAGATTGCGGGGACGGATGCCATAGGGAGTATTGGAAAAGGGAAAACGGCCGGAAGCGAAGCCGATGTCGAGGATGCGGCTCTCGTTGTCTTTCAAGGCGTGCAAGGTCAGAAACATGCGGATCGCCTCGGCATGGGCAATGGGGCCGCCGTTGCACTGGATATTGCGGATAGCGGATCCCACGTGCAGGCGTTTGGTGCGGGCGAACAGTACGTGCGCGATCTGCAGGATGTCGGTATTGAGCCCGATCTCGCCCTCGAAGTGCGGGATCACTGCGCCCGGATTGCGCTTCTGGATCTGGCAGCTGAGGTGGGTTTCCGCTACCCAGGCGGTGCCCACGCCGAGATCGTCCGCGAGCAAGGCCTGCGAGAAAAAATTCTCGAACATCTTGCGGTCGCTCGGTTGGTAGCCATCCACGGGCGTCTGGCAGATGGAGAAAAAGACGTCAAAGCGCATCAGCTCGCCCCGTAATTAGTGCCGAGAGCGGTGCGCACGCTCCAAAGCTCCGGGAAGAAACGGTAGGGCGCGCGGCCGGCGAGGAAGTTATAGCCCGAGCTGCCCCCCGTGCCCTGTTTCATCCCGATGGTGCGGGCCACCATCAGCATGTGCACGCTTCTCCAGATGGCGAATTTTTCGTCGAAGTCGAGCATGGTTTCGAACAGCAGAACCCAGTGGTAGTTTTCCTTGGGATTTTCGTAAACGGCCTTCAATACGCCAACCAGCTCTTCGTTCTCCACCCAGGGCTGGGAGATGTCGCGGTTCAAAACGCTCTTGGGAACTTTGTAGCCGGCCTTGTCCAGGGCGCGCACGAACTCATCGTAGACGGAGGGTTCTTTCAAAATTTTCTCGAGCTCAGCCTTTTTGGCGGGCTCTTTGTCGAAGAACTGCAGGAAAAAACTCTCGCGGATCCCGTAGGCGAATTCGATCATGCGGAACTGGATCGACTGAAAGCCCGAGGCAGGGTTCAGTTTGTCGCGGAATCCGGCGAACTCCACGGGGGTGAGGGTGTTCAGCAGGTTGATCTGCTTGACCATTAAATCCATCACGCCCACGAGACGGCGGAGGCGCTTGAGGGCACGGGAAACGGAGCCGGCGCGCAGATCCTCGATCATGCCCGCGGTTTCATGCCGCATCAGCTTGAACCAGAGCTCCGCGGCCTGGTGGATGATGATGAAGAACATCTCGTCGTGGTGGGGAGGATCCGAGAGAAGGTGCTGCAGGTCGAGCAGCTCCGGTACCTTGAGGTAGGAGTTGTAGTTCAACTCGTTCAGCTTGAGGTTCTTATAATCCGGCATTTGTACCCTTAAACTCCCGTTGCGCCAGGGCCCCCAAATGAGTAGAGTGCCGCCATGCTCGTAAGCCGTACCGAAATCGCCCAACTGGCCGATTCTCTTTATGAAGCCCGCACTAAATTCCGCCAGTGCGAGCCCCTGACCGCCAGGGCTCCGGAACTTACGATCCGTGACGCTTATACGGTTTCCGACCTTAACCTCAAGCGGCGCGTCGAGCAAGAGAAGGCCCTGCTGATCGGCAAGAAAATTGGCCTTACTTCCCGGGCAGTTCAGAAGCAATTGGGGGTGAATGAGCCCGATTTCGGCTACCTCACCAGCGATATGAACGTGCCCATGGGAGAAATTGTCTCATTGGCCGGTCTGCTCCAACCCAAGGTGGAGGGAGAGACCGCCTTTGTGCTGAAACGTGATCTCAAGGGCCCCGGCATTACCGTGGCCGACGTGATCCGGGCCACGGATTTCGTGCTCCCCTGTATCGAGATCATCGATTCGCGAGTCACCGACTGGAAGATCAAGATCCAGGACACCGTGGCCGACAACGCCTCCTCGGCTCTGTTCGTCCTTGGTACCGAGCCTCGTACCCTTAGAGACCGCGACTTGCGCCTGGCCGGCATGGCTCTAAAAGTCGATGGCGAAGTGCTTTCCGCCGGCTCCGGCGCCGCCTGCCTCGACCATCCGTGCCTGGCCGTGGCCTGGCTGGCGAATAAACTGGGCGAGTTCGGCGTGAGTCTGAAGGCCGGAGAAGTGATTCTTTCGGGTGCCTTCGGCCCCGTGGTGCCGATCAGCGCCAATAGCCATGTGGAAGTGGAGATTTCGGGCCTGGGACGGGTGTTCTGCCAATTCAACGAGGGGGCGAGATGATCCAGATTGAAGCTTTGGCCTCCAGGCTTTTCTCCGCCAAGCAAAACGCAGCTCCCGTGGGCCGGATCACTGCTGAGCATATGGATTTCTCCCTCAATCATGCCTACGAAGTGCAGAAGAAGCTTTTGGGGTTGCACCTCGACGCGGGCGAGACCCTCGTGGGCCGCAAGATGGGTCTAACCTCCCGGCCCAAGATGCAGCAGATGGGCGTGAACGAGCCGATTCATGGTTTCCTCACCTCCGCGATGCAGATCGAAGACGGGGGCGAGATCGCGATGGATGGCCGCATCCATCCCAAGATCGAGCCCGAGATCGCCTTTCTGATCGGCAAAAAGCTCAAGGGCCGTCCGACGCTCGCGCAGGCGATGGCGCATGTGGAAGGTGTATGCGCGGCGATGGAGATCATTGATTCGCGCTATCAGAACTTTGAATTCCAGCTGCCCGATGTCGTAGCGGACAATGGCTCTTCTTCGGGATTCGTGATCGGCGGACAGATGAAACGTCCCAAGGATCTCGACCTCTCGAACCTGGGAATTCTGGTGGAAGTGAACGGAAAGCCGCAGCTCTTTGGCTCTTCGGCTTCGATCCTCGGGCATCCCGGCCGCTCGCTCGTTTCTCTCGCCGCGATTCTCGAAGAAGAAGGCCTGAGCATTCCCGCGGGGGCGGTGGTGCTGGCGGGTGCGGCTACGGCGGCGATTCCATTGGGACCCAAACAGTGGGTGCGGGCAACATTTCAAGGGCTGGGATCGGTGGAAGTGCGGGTGAAGGGGTGAGTTCCATTTTCCCTTCCGTTTCTTTTCTTTCCGTCCTTTCTTTCCTGCTCATTTCTCCTGTCCCCGCTTCTGCCGGCGAGCTCGACGGAGCCTGGAAGCAGGGCTGCGGCCCGGGAATCATCAAAGAAGAAAAATTCTCTGGCGAAACCGCCGAGTATACCGAGACCAATTTCTGGGAACCCACATGCAAGAACGCCGTAGTGCAGACGATCAGCAGAGGGAAAATCAATCTCGGAGAAGCAGTAAGGGAACCCCAAGGCGCACTCAGCATTGATTTCACCTTCAGCAGCGTTCACATGCGCCCGCTCTACGAGCGCACCGTCGAGATCTATAACAAAAGGCACGTTTGCGGGATCAGCGACTGGGCCTTGAACGAAGAGAGAGAAGTGACGGGAAGAGAGTGCGACTTCTTCGGCCTAGGCAGCGTGATGCGGATTCCCGCGGCCGGTGAGAAGCGCTTCGGCATTGTAAAAGTCACCGAAGGCGCGCTCTACTTTGGCCGGCTTACTCCCGAGAAAAACGGGCTGACGCCGGAAGCCCGCCCCGTGCAGCTGGATCCGGCGCCATATCGCGCGGTGAAGTAGGCCTACTCACTATATCCGCACACTTTTTTGAGAGTTTTGTTGTAGAGCGGAGGCATTTGCCAGGAAAGCTTCTCCAGGCGGGGGAAATCCTTATCCTCCCATTGCCGCCAGTTGCATTTTTCCTTCGGAAGAGGGGTCATCACCTCCAGCTTTCCTTCCTTCATGAGCTTAAAGGCGGCAGCAGAGGCGGAGCGATAGTTGATCGTACGGCCCGCCGTGGTTTCAGCCTGGGCCCAAGCCAAAGCCAGAGAATTATTGCGCGCGTCCATAAGGTCGTTTTCTTGCCAGTCGCTGGGCTTTTTCTCATGGGCGGCGAGTATCATCTGGGCTGTTTCGAAGCCGCGGGCTGAAAAAAGTTTCGTGGCCAGGATAAAATGCCGGAAGGTATCGATCTCGGTGTTCTCGCTTTCCAGAAGCTCTTCTTTTCCGCAGATCGCGAAGGAAATTCTTATGGAGTAGCAAACGGCAGTCCGTCCTAGCAGCCATAGGTCAGGGCGATTTCGCGTGAGTGTCTTCTGAGGACTGCCTTGGCTTTCCACCAGATCAGGGATGCTCGCCATGGAAGTCAGCCAAGGAGTGATGTTGCGTGCTACCCAGTTGAGCTGGGTAAGGGCCGAGGAGTCGATTTGGCTCTGGTAGCAGTCGCGCAGGCTTTCATCGCTGGCGGGGAAGTCAAAGGCGCGCGCGTCGGACAGGAAAAAGCAGAGAAATAGAAAGAAAAAGGTTTTAGAGGCGCGTCCCATCTTGGAATTTATTTTATTCCCGAGACCCCTAAATAGAAAGGGAGAACGGGCAGCAGCCCGCTCTCCCATCCTAAGTTGTGGAATCTAAGGCGTTGCTTAACGGAAAAAGAACTTCTCTCTGCTCGTGGTGGCGCCATCGCGGCACTCGAGGAAGAAGTCCGCGCCATTGCTGGCCACGCCCTTCAGCACGCCCACAGTGGAGTAGCTCGGATGGTCGTCGTATCGGTCGCAT
Organism: Bdellovibrionota bacterium; assembly: GCA_036559405.1. Lineage (GTDB taxonomy): Bacteria > Bdellovibrionota > UBA1018 > CAIPTA01 > CAIPTA01 > JAKFYM01. The sequence continues at coordinate 6,549 of DATBTF010000071.1, read as the reverse complement.
CCACGGCCGCGTCCGTCTTCTTCTTCACCAGGTTCTTCGCAGCGGTAGTATTCGTTCTGTCGAACAGCGCGCTCGGTTACGGTGAAGGTGGTTTCTTTTTCCGTTACAGAGCCGCCGCGCACTTCCGTAACAATCGACGTCATGGCTTCCAGGCTAGGGGCATGCAAAGCGAGGGTGCAGTCGCTCTGGGTGGCGATGGTTACCCATACTTGCCTTTCGTAGAAAGGCTCGCGGTCGTTGTCCCAACTCGAAGAGAGCTGGCTGAATTTTACCCCTTCTTTGAGGGTGATGGTTTCTTTGTCCTGCGCGTAGGCGTTGAACGACAAGCAGGCCAGAAAAAGTGCGAACAATTTCATAAAGATTCCTCTCGTTAAACGTTAGGGGCGGCTCTATGTACCGCGAATGAGGGAGGAATGGGTCAGGATTTTGTTATTGGGAATTGGTTCGGGATTTCAGGAGCTTACTTCTTCGCCTTGGGCATGGGCTTCAGAGACTCGGGCTTCTTCCATTCGCCGAGGCGAACGGAACCTTCCCGCGGCTTGGCTTTGTTCGGCACGCAGCTCTCGAGCTGCGACATCAGGGAAGCGAGCTGAACCTCGGGGCCCTTGTTTTCATTTCTATCGAGTTCCGTAGTGCCTTCTGTGGCCGGGCCGTGCAGGCGGAAGGTGGCGTTGCCGATCTCCACTTTGTCGCCGGCGTGCAGGAGAAGTGGCTTGTTTGCCTCGATCTTTCTGCCGTTCACGAAGGTGCCGTTGCGGGAGCCGAGGTCTTCGATCTGGAGCTGGTTTCCCGCCAGCTTGAACACGCAATGCTTGGAAGAAACGGAAGTGTCGTCATTGAGCACGAGGTCGCCGTCCACTCTGCCCACTTTGAAGCCGTCGAACAGTCTGTAGGACTTTTCCGACTCGGGATTCACGAGGGAGAAGGGGGAATCAGATGGTTGGGATTTTTCAGCGGCGCTCATGCCCTACGTATCGAAATATGGCGGTAAAAACTTAAGCTGGGGAACGCCAACCGGTGGCGGTTATCCCTTACCGATTCAGGGCTTTTTCGGTTTCTCTTTGATGCCCGTAATGGTGGATTCGTTCTGACGAGGCTTCTTCGATTTTCCGGCACCCAGGGCGGCAGGACCCTTACGCAATTTTTCCTTACCCTGGAGGGAGGTAGACACAGTGTTCGTCTTGCCTTCGAGCTCAGTCAGTTTGGAGTCGGTGCGCTCGAGTTCGGCGGCACGCTGGTCGAGCTTGGCCCACTCGAGCTCGAGGGCCTTCTGATTGTCGGCATAGCAGGGAATGGTGGCGAGCACGGAGGCCATGGCGTTTTTCTCCACGACCTTGTCGCTGAAGCGTCCCGGCCATGCGAAATGTTTGAGATAGGCCTTTGTCTCCGCCAGGGCCTGGCGCACTTCCGAGTACACCTGAGTCGTTGTTGTGTCGGCGTTTTTCAGATCTGCTTGGGCGTTGGAGGCTTTCGAGTGCTGGGCGGAGGTGGACGCAGTGTCGTTGCCGACCAGGTTTTTCTGCAGCCCGTGCAGGAGCACCCCTTTGGCGCGGGCGTCTACCTTGGCCACGCATTTCGCGGCGGCCTCCACGTAAAGGTGATTGCGTGCGCAGCTCGTCACCTGGGCTTTCAGTACGGAGAGAGAGGTGCAGTAGTCGCCGATCTGCCCTGCCTGGGCGAAGGAAAGTATCGGCCAGAGGAGTGCGAGCGCTAGTTGCAAATGGCGCCTCGGAGTTTATTTTGGAGGCAGCCTTGCTTGGTCATCTGCACATAGGTTCTTACCAGCCTGGTGATCTCCGGCCCCGGGCACTGCGTTTCGCCGAAATCGTGATGCACGCCCACGCGGGAGAGGGGAATGCCGTACTTCAGCTGCAGAGCCCTCAGGGTTCCATAGAGGCGGCCGGTCTGGTCGTCGGGGATCCTGTCGTTCAGGGTGGCTTCGACCACAACCGAGAGGTGGCCCGCGGGATCGTATGCGGTGTTTGTATCGTCCTGGCAGTTCACGTCGCGGCCTTTTGCCACGTTGCCGTGCACGTCGACATAGAAGTTGTAAGGAACGTCGCCCCAGAGCGCGATTTTCCGCGGCTCAGTGCAGGAGTAGTAGTAGGCGGAAAATCGGAAGAGCACCTGCAGCTTCTGCTCGATCGATACGGGCCGGCGCGGCTCCCCTGTATAGTGCACAGTGAGGTATTTGATGGACGACTGCTTCTTCATCCGGCTCGCAAAGGGATAGAACTGTCTCCAGCTCTCGCCGCGATCCACGGTCCATTCCAATCCGCCGAGAGAGTTATCGAAGGATCCGCCGCCTAAGCAGCTGGAGCTAGGTTGGGGCGGGCGGCTGCAGGCCAGAACCTGATTTCCACAGCGGAGCACGCCTTCTGGTTCCTTCTGGCAGCTCAAGGAGTTGCCGGCATGGGCAGGGAACGAAAGTAGCGCGAGCAGGAGGCTGATGCTCGCCCTCGAAACCATTCGCGATTTTGGCTGGATCCCCATGATTCTCTATCGACCACAAGCTCCTACTGACTTAGGGATCTGGGCCTCCGGTACCGGATATTCCTCTCTTTTTTTGAGCCCGTAACTCTACAGACTGCCGTGGATATTTCCGATATGGCTGCATGGGTCTACGCTCGCAAAAGGGCAATATCGTTCTCGTTCTTATGGGCGGGCTTTTCGTGCTTTCGCTCGGGGCGGGGCTCTACTATTTCCTCGGACCCCAGGCCCATGAGACTGACAACACCGCCGCGAATGCCCGCGCCGCCTATGACGAAGCCGTGGCGCAGATGACGAAGGCCATGGCGGATGGGACGGCCGTGGGTGCCAGCATCGACAGAAACCCATCGTTCCAATGCCTCTATAGCGGAGACGGGAACTGTCAGGGGAAAGGGGGCCTTTTCCTGCTGTTCGAAGGCGCGCAAAGCAACCATCCTCTCAGCCATCTGGCCACCGATGCCGGCTCTGACAGTCTGGGCTCGGCCTGCAAGGGCTACCCGAGCAAAGACTGCCCGCTGCGTATCGAAACGGTCTGGGAGCCTGTTTGCTCCGGGCGCTGCGAGAACGTGAAAGACATACGTGTGACGGCGAAGGTGCTGCTTGCGCCGATCCAGGGGGGCGAGGCTCCGCTGGAGTGGAGGAAGGAAGGCACCTATACCCCCGGCATCCGTCTTTCGCGGGGATCGGAATGCGCACGGGGTGGAGGCGAGTGGACGGGACAGGAATGCCTGACGCCCGCCCAGGTGGCTGAGCGCCGCGTGGCTTCCCAAGGCCGCCGGGATAATTCGGAGAACCTGGACAACCGCGGGCAGGGAGAGGTTCCCGCGCCCGTACAGCAGGTGATCTATGAATGTCCGCAGCAGATCGTGGTGCAGGGCCAATACTATCCCGTGCAATTTCTCGCTCCCGACCGCGGTCAGGTGAGCGTGCCCGCCATGAGCTGCCCGCAGAACGGTCTTACGGACGTATTCGTGTTTCAGTGCGCCGCCAAGGCCCAGCCCGACTTCCCCAACGAAGGAAGCTGGATTCAAGTGGAAGCCGTGATGGCTCCGCCCTGCGAAGGCGGGAATACCTTGGGCAACGGCAACCTTCCCGTGCGCCTTTAGGCGACAGACAAATCCGGAACGCGCGAGAGATAGCGTGCCAGCAGCAGCTGGGCGAAAGCGATCAAGGCGAGCGCAAAGCCCACGAGCGCGAAAGCCTCGGTTGCGCCCGCTCCCATGGTGAAGGCCACGCCCACCAGCGCCTTGAGCAGCACCGAAACCAGATTGGAGCCGAAGCGGGAGGCGGCGGTGACCCCGCCGGCCAGCTCGAGCGGGGTGAACTCCTGACGGACGCGGGTAAGGGAAAGGCGGGCGCCCACGTTGGTGACGGCGAAAGTGAAGACTGCCCCGACCATCACATACAGGCTCGCCGGCCACCAGCCGATGGCCAACAGGAGCATCCCTCCCGATCCTGCCAGGATCCAGTTCACAGAGCTGATGCGTAGACGGGTACAGGCGGTGTAAAGCACGGCGCCCGCCACTCCGCCGGCTCCGAAGGCCGAGCCCACGAGACCCGCCATTTTCGGATCGAGCAGGATTCCTTTGGCGAAAAACGCGCCCAAAAGCTTGCGCAGCGGATAGATGTTGAACGACATCAGCCCCAAGCAGGCCACGAGCAGCTTTCGGTCCGCCACGATGGTTTTCAGGCCCGCCCAGCTGCCGCCATTTTTGCGCTCCTGGCGCATTTTTTTGCCGATGGCCGAGGCGGGGATCTGGGAATAGGCCAGGGCGGAGAGCGCAAAGCCCGCGGGAATCAGGGCATGGGCCCAGAAGCCGTCGAACCAGGTCTCGATGAGATAGAGCGAAAGCGGGCCGGCCACGCCTCCGATGTCGAACACCAGCTCGTAGCGTGAGTTGAGGCGGTCGAGCTCTTCGGCATCGTGCTCCGCCAGCTCCATCGGGATCGTGTTCACGGAAGCGTCGACGAAACCGCGCACAAAGGCGTCGAGCGTATACCAGCCGACGGCCCAGAGCGCGGTAAGCTGGCCAAACACCATGGCCAAAGGCACGGCCGTCAGTGCCACCCCGCGGAGGAAGGTGGAGGCCACGAGCACTCGGCGGGCGCCGAAGCGGTCGGTGGGCCAGCCTCCGCAGTAAGTGCCGAACATATGCATGGCTGTATCGAAGGAGGCGAAGAAGGCGGCGTAGGCCATGGAGCCCGAAATTTTCGCGATCAGGAGCGGCTGGGCGAGGTGGAGGGCCGAGTTCACGAACTGAGTGGCGAGCACTCCGCCCAGGAAACCCGGAAGTGGCGAAGGCGCCTTCTTCACGCCAGGGCTCCGGAATTTTTCTCCCGATAGACTTTCTGCGCGGGAACGCTCACGAGTTTGCGCTCCGGCATTACGAGAGCGGTGAGCGATCCGCCGTAGACGCATCCGGTATCGAGACCGATCACATTCTCGCGCACCACCGGATCTTTTTTCGCCCAATGCCCAAAGACCACGAGACGCTTTTCGAAATAGCGCTGGTACCAGGGTGTCTGGGTATTGGAGAGGATGCGGATGTTCACAAGGTCGGAGGCGTCCTGTTTTTCGAGGGACAGGCGGGGATCGAAGCCGGCGTGCACCACGAAGCAATGTTCGGTATTGAGGAAGAGCGGCCAGGTGGAGATGAACTCCATACACGCCTCGTAGCGATCGCCGAGCTGCTCATAGGTCTCGCGGTCGTAGGGCTTGATGTCGGGAACCTGCCCGCGCCTCCAGCAGTCGAGAAAGCGCGCCTCATGGTTGCCCACCACACAACGAAGGTTGGGAGTGCGCATCGCCCACTCGAGCACGCCGAGGCTGTCCGGGCCCTTGCAGATCAGGTCGCCCACGCTGATGAGCTCGTCACCAGGGCCGGCTTCCACGGCAGAAAGCAGTTCGCGCAGCTCTTCCAGGCAACCGTGTATGTCCCCAAGAATGATGGTTCTTTTCGCCTTCATCGCCGGTATTTCGTTACCGCAAACCGCAAAGCTGAGCAAAGAGAACCCATAATCCTCATCAAAGAAAAACAATGGGTTGAGGGAATAGAAGTTGATTGGTCGGATTTGCAAAAAAAAAGCAGAGGAAAAGGTGAGGAAGAACCGGATTTTCTTTCAGAAATCCTCTTTCTCCGGCCGATACGGACTATGGGAGGAAATATGAAATTCGTTAAACCCTTATTGGCTGTGCTGGCTTTGGCCGTACTCGCCGGAGCCGCTCCCGGCGTCTCCGAATACAGCGCCATTCCCAAGAAGAAAGAAGCCTACGATTCCAACGAAGGCCTCCAGGACGTGCGCGAAGACAGCGTGAAGCCCGAAGAAGTCTACAAGCATGGAGTGCAGGAGATCTCGGTGATCGCCACCGATACCGGTTTTCATCCCGCGCGCATCTATGTGCGGAAAAATATTCCGGTACACCTCTTCCTGACCTCCGCCTCTCCCTCGAAGCTCTGCTTCGTGATGGACGACTTCCAGATCCGCAAGGGAGTGGCCATCCAGCAGGTGGACCAGGTGAACTTCCTGCCGACGAAGACGGGCGAATACAAGTTTTACTGCCCTGTCTCGGAGATCAAAGGCTCTGTGGTGGTTCGCGACTAGATTTCGACTTTGCCTCTGAGGTGCTGCCTTGGGAATTTTTGATAAAAGTATAGCCACCTTCCTGGCGCCCGTGAAACCTTATCTCGACGACGAAACCGTCACCGAGGTGCTGATCAACGGGCCCACGGAAATTTGGATCGAACAAAAAGGGAAACTGGTCCGCACCGACGCCACGTTCGGCGACGAAGTAACCCTTCAGGCAGCCGTGCGCAACATCGCCCAGTACGTGAAGCGCCAGATTGATACCCAGCATCCGACGCTCGACGCCCGCTTGCCCAACGGCTCGCGTATTCACGCCGTGCTGCCGCCCGCCGCGCGCAAAGGCACTACGGTAGCCATCCGTAAATTCGCCAAAGCCGCCGAGCTCACTTTCGAAAAGCTGATCGCCTGGGGCACCATCTCCGCGGACGCCGCCGAGTTCCTCGATCTTTGCATCCATCTCGCCAAGAACATCAT
>DATBTF010000070.1:0-9714 GCA_036559405.1 Bdellovibrionota bacterium | reverse complement strand
ATAGCCGATTCGTTTGGCGCCCTGTACGGCCACCTGGAACAGTCTTTCGCGAACATCGTCGTGCCCGTACAGAAAGGGCGAGGGGGCTTCCTCGATCACCTTCTGGTGCCGCCGCTGCACGGAGCATTCCCGTTCGAAGAGGTGCACCACATTCCCATGGGAATCGCCGAGGATCTGCACCTCGATATGGTGGGGGCTTTGGGCGTAGCGCTCGAGAAATACGGAGCCGTCGTTGAAGTAATTTTCGGCCTCGCGGCGCACTGTCTCGAAAAAGCTCTCCAGCTCCTTGGCATTGTGCGCTACCCGCATCCCTTTTCCGCCGCCGCCAGCGGCCGCTTTGAGAATCACGGGAAAGCCGATTTCGGCGGCGATCTTTTTGGCTTCCTTCACGTCTTGAACCGCGCCCTCGCTTCCTGGCACGATGGGCACGCCCGCCGCCTTCATCGCGGCACGGGCGTTCAATTTGTCGCCCATCAGCTCGATCACCTCGGGAGAAGGGCCGATGAAGGTGAGGCCCGCCTTTTTGCAGGCTTTGGCGAACTCGCTATTCTCCGAGAGAAAGCCGAAGCCCGGATGCAAAGCCTGGGCGCCGGTTTGCCTGGCGGCAGCCAGAATTTTTTCCGGCACGAGGTAGCTCAGCTTCGCCTCGCTCTCGCCTATGCATACGGCCTCGTCGGCGAGCAGCACATGGGGAGAATTTTTATCGGCGTGGGAATAGACAGCTACCGTTTTCAATCCCAGCTCGCGGGCGGCGCGGATCACCCTTAAAGCGATTTCCCCTCGATTGGCCACCAGCACTTTTTGAAACGGCAGCTTCATAGGGGAACGTTCCCGTGCTTGCGGACCGGTCTGGGTTCGCGCTTGCGGTTGCAGGCCTCGAGAGCGGCGAAGATGCGGCGGCGGGTATCCTTGGGATGGATCACTTCATCCACGTATCCCAAGGAGGCGGCACGATAAGGATTGGCGAAGGTGTCGCGGTACTCCTCCACGAGCTTGGGTGCGGCCTTGGGATCGGCCGCCACCTTCTCGCGATAGAGCACATTGATCGCACCTTCCGGCCCCATCACGGCGATCTCGGCGCTTGGGTAGGCGAAGTTGAAATCCGCGCGGATATGCTTCGAGGCCATCACATCATAGGCGCCACCGTAGGCCTTGCGGGTGATCACGGTGATTTTGGGCACCGTGGCCTCGGCGAATGCATACAGAAGCTTGGCGCCGTGGGAGATGATGCCACCGAATTCCTGGTCGGTGCCCGGCAGGAAGCCCGGCACGTCCACAAAAGTCACGAGCGGAATGTTGAACGAATCGCAGAAGCGCACGAAACGGGCGGCCTTGCGGGAAGCATCGATGTTGAGACATCCAGCCAGGTGCATCGGCTGGTTGGCCACCACTCCCACCGCTCGCCCGCCAATACGGCCAAATCCCACCACGATATTGGGCGCGAATGCGGAGTGCACTTCGTAGAAGCTGCCTTCGTCCACGACATCGTCCACGAGCAGTTTGATGTCGTAGGGTTTGTTGGGCTCGGCAGGCAGAAGGTCGAAGACCCGACCGCAGTCGCGGTCAGGCGGTTCGGCGTCGTGAACCCGGGGCGGGAGCTCGTTGTTGTTGAGCGGCAGATAGCCCAGGAGGTGGCGCACCTGTCTTAGGGCGGCGGCGTCATCGTCGGCCACGAACTGCGCCACGCCGCTGGTTTCGGAATGCACGTGCGCGCCGCCGAGGTCTTCCTTGGTCACCTCTTCGTGGGTCACGGTTTTGATCACGTCGGGTCCGGTGACGAAGAGGAAGCTCGTCTTCTCCACCATATAAATAAAATCTGTGATGGCGGGCGAATACACCGCGCCGCCGGCGCAGGGTCCCATGATCACCGAGATCTGGGGAACTACGCCCGAGGCTTGCACGTTTCTCCAGAAGATTTCGGCGTAGCCGCCCAGCGCCTCCACGCCCTCCTGGATGCGCGCGCCCCCGGAATCGTTGAGGCCTACCACCGGTGCGCCGTTCTTGACGGCCAGGTCCATGAGCTTGCAGATCTTGGCGGCATGGGCACCCGAGAGCGAGCCGCCGAATACGGTGAAGTCCTGCGAGAATACGTAAACCACTCGGCCGTCGACCTTGCCAAAGCCCGTGATCACGCCGTCACCTAGGGGTTGGCTTTTTTCCATGCCGAAGTCGTGGGAACGGTGGGTGACGAAGCGGTCGAGTTCCTGGAAGGTGCCTGGATCCAGCAGCAGCTCCACGCGTTCGCGGGCCGTGAGTTTGCCGGACTTGTGCTGTTTGTCGGCCCGCTCTTTTCCGGCGGGATAACGGCTGGCTTCCAGCTTCTCCTGCAGGAGGGAAAGCGCCTCGTCTTTGGATTTCGACATGAGGTTAATTTAGGCTTTTGCCGAGCTATTTTCTAGGGCACTTTTTGGTTCTTTTTAGGCCCCGCGTCAATCCTCAGAGCTCGTAGGGAATGCTGATGTCCACTTCTTGTCCGAGCGGATGGGCGGCGAACTTCAGCTTCTTCATTTCCTTTTGCAGGCAGGCGCCGAGCTTGGACTTCGCCGCCGCATTGCCGGCCCTTGTGCTTTTCACCGAGCCGTCTTTTCTCAGCTTCAGGAGCACCAGATACGGGCCATTGCCTTTGCCCTTGAGCTTGTGGCAGCTGCCGAGAACGTCTTTGCTGGAGAAGACGGTGTACTTGATATTGCACTCGCCGAAGCCCTTGGCGAGCTCGGGATTGTCGAGGCAGCGGTCGGTCTCCGAGGCGCTATGTTTTTCTTCGGCGGGAGCGTCACTGGCTCTCTCTGGAGTGGAAGAGCAGGCCACGAGAAGAGAAAAGGTCAGAGTGAGAAGAAAAATGGGCAGACGCATTAGAACTCCTAGTTTTTCAGAAGACCGTGCTTCAAGAGGATAGCACGTACAGGAGAGGCGTCAGCATCTTTCAGATTCAGGGGAAGTGCGATCAGTGTGTAGAGGCCGGCCGGCACCTTCGCGAGTACGATGCCCTCGAGCACGGCGAGGTCGCGCTTATAGAGCGCGTTATGGCTTTCGAGAGCCTTGGAATCCGCGGGGTCGACGCTGGGTGTGTCAATGCCTACGGTCACCACGCCTGCTTTTGCCAGGAAGTCGATCAGTTCGGGAGAGAGCGAATTGAAATCGCTGTTCCATTGATCGGGATCCGGGAAGGATCCGGTTCTGAACAGCACCCGCTTCGCTTTGATCTTCGTTTTCCCGAGATGACTGGGAAGAATCCGCGCCCCCTTCGGAATTTTCACCGCGATCACCTGGCAGCTTCCCAGGTAACGGTCGAGCGGGCGCCGGTCTACGCCCTTGCCTTGCTTGTGGTAGTGGCTTGAGCTGTCGGCATGCGCGCCCAGGTGCAGGGTGGTACGGATCGACGACAAATCCAGATGATCGCCCTTGCCGAAGGCCATGCTGATCTCACGGGAGAAAGGAACGTCACCCGGAAAAACGGCGATTTTGGGACTGATGGAGGGCGAGATGTCCCAGATCTTCACGCGCGCGCGACCACCTTGAATTCGACGGCGATCGGCGTGGGCAGGGCGCCCACCTCGATCGTAGTGCGGGTGGCCTGGATGCCGGTGAAGTACTCGGCATAGACCTTGTTGAAGGTGGGGAAGTCCTTCTTCATGTTCGTGAGGTAAACCTGAACGTCGACGATCCTATCCAGAGACGATCCGGACGCCGCCAGAATCGTCTTGATGTTCTCGATCACGGAGCGGGTTTGCACTTCCACGTCGTAAGCGGAAATCTCACCCTTAGCATCCAAGGTGACGCCGGGAATCTCTTTCTTGCCCCTGGCCCGCGGGCCGACGCCGGAAAGAAACAAGAACTCCCCTTCACGGCGGGCATGGGGATAGGCGCCTACGGGTTCGGGAGCCGCGGAGGCTTCGATGATCTGTTTTCCAGCCGCAGGAGCAGCAGTTACAGAAGAAGCACTATTCACAGGCACTTTCGCATCGCTGCTGATCGTAATCTTCGACACGATCGGTTTCGTGGGCGTGAGCGAGACCACCGCTCCCCCCGTTCCGTAGATGGCTTCATAGCCGTAGAGCTTGCCCGTGAAGTCGTTGCTTTCACCGCAGAGGCCGTCGAGCCACCAGATGCCCTTGAATCCCATATCGCCGTTTGCTTCGCGGCCGAAGTCGCGGGCCACCTGGGCCACGTCTTCAAGCCTGCCGTCTTTCAGCAGCTCGCAGATCTTCCGGTTCCACTCGTCATCTTTGGCGGAAGAGATATGGTCGTCCTTGGGAGCGACCTCTTTCACGAAGAAGCGGCTAGATAGCGACGACACCAGTACAGCCACGGCCTTCTGCCCGGTTTTCTCCAGAGCGCGCAGTCCTGCGCGTCCCACTTCGATCGTCTCGTTCTTTTCCGCATACATATTGCAGCTGACCATCGCGGCCGGCAGGCGGTTGTTGGGGTTCAGGAGCTTCTGCGCGACGATGGTGCCGGTGTCTACCGGGAAGCCCTTGTAGTTGGCGAGCATGGTGTGGTGCTTGTCCTTCTTCACCTCGGCGGCGTAGGCCTTAGCGAAAGCAGGATCGATCTTGAATTTGTACTTCATCGAGCCGAGCTCGTGGAAGTTGTGGTCTACATGCGTCCACTCGGGTTCGGGATCGGCCTGGAAGGTGTAGCCGAGTACCGAGAGCCACTGGGAGCTCAAATACAGAATCAGATCGGCGTCGACGCTCTCGATTTCTTTTCTCGCCGCTGCATAAGCCTCATTCAGCTTCTTCCAGCCGGGAGATTTTTCGGGAGCCAAAAGAATTTGCGGCAGTCCGGGGACGACCAAAGCTTTGACGATCATGCGTCGGCTCCTTTCGTCTCGGCATTCCACTCGACGATAGCGTTTCCTGTGCCGATCACCGAGCCGTAGCCGTGCACGATGGCCGGATAGTCCGGCACATCCAAGGCGGAAAGCATCCAGGCGAGCGCACCAGCCTTCACCTCGGCACTCGACATATCGATGAACTCTGGAAGCACCGCCAGCACTTCCTTCGCCTTGCCTTGCTTCATCAAGCTCAGGATTTTCATGTCCCAGAGGTACTGGCCGTGGTGGTAGACATGTTCGTGGCTCATGTCTTCGGGGATCTCGGGTTCCGTGGTGAAGTGGCGGTGGCTCATCGAGTTGGAGGCCAGGAGTACGGCTCTCTTTCCGCTTCCCTCGATGGCTTCTCTCGTTGCTTTTCCTAAACGCTCCATCTGCTCCTGGCCCACTTCGTTGGAAAAATAATAGGGAGAGTTGTTGGAGGAGATCGAGACCACGGGAATGTCCCAGGCAGGGTTGATGAGGTGGAGCGAGCAGATGGTGCCGTAGTCAATACGGAAGTCCGGGTTCTTCATCACCTTGGTGAGCAAGCCGTGTTTCTGGGCGCACTCCGCGATCGCAAGGGAGAGCGGCACGTCTACCTTCATGTCGTAGTGGTATCGAAAGAGGTGCGGAAAGATCGGGTCGACACTCAAGCCCTTGAACCTGTCGATGCCGAGCACATGGTGGCCTACGACTGTCATCCAGTGGGGCGAATGCACGAGCAGCACATCCGGCTTGAGCGCCAGGATGCGTTTGCGGCATCGCTCATAGGCCCAACGGAGGTTTTCCCAGCCACATTCCGAGCGGGGCTCGTTCTGCGGAGGGTTCTCTCCGTAGACGAGGTGAGGGGGGTGGGGCGCGAGCACGCCGGCGATGATTTTTCCCTGTTTTGCCATGCCCCCTTCTAACCCGGGGCAAGGGGTTTTTTCACCTTAAAATCCTGAGGGAAAAAAGATTTTACGCGCCGAGTTAATTTCTCTGGTCTGTTCGATCTTCCCGAACACCTCCACATAGCTCGTGGGGCGCCCATTTCTCTGGGGCGGCAGGGCCTGGGCGACCACAGCCAGAGTCGACAAACAGCGGTTATCACCAAACCCCAGCACGCCCAGGTCGAGCCAGCGGCTTACGCTCTCGGCCTCATACCTTTTGCGCACGAAAAGGTTCTGGCGCTCGCGGTTGGCGTAGACCAGCTCGAGACGCTCCACGAATATGGCTCCGCCTCCGATCCAGAGCTGGATGTGAGTGAGCCGGGAGCCGAAGCTCGCGCAGTTCGGAACTTTGAAGGGATGGGCCGTGAGGCCGATCCCGAGCTTTTTCTGCCCCAGATAGAAGAGGGAGGCGCTTTCGGCCTTGGTGGCAAGGCCGAAAGCCAGGAGGCAATGCAGGGCGAGCAAACGCCAGGTTTGTCTCTGCATTGCGCTACTTCAGCTGAACGAGCACTTTTAGAGTCGACTGGGTGCCTTCGGAACGGGCCGTAAAGTACACCTCTGCGAGGCAGCGGCTGTCCATGGCGCGGTACTTGTCGAGCTTGACCCACGGAGAGTCGTAGTTCACCGCGAAGTTCATGTTTACGTTGTAATCCTTCGTTGCATTGTCCGTGAATCGGATGCCGAACTTGTCCACGTAGATGCCGGCTTCCGATACCTGAAGCTTCACGGACCCCAGGCTCTTTCCGCAGTCCTGAATCGGGATCTTATAAGTATCCATCTTGCCGATTTTCACCACCGCCAAAAGGCGAACCTGGTCCGCCATCAGAAACGGTTCGTCGGACATATCGCTTTGATAGTTTCCCGCCAGAATTTCGGGTGGAAGGGTGTCCAGCACGCCGGTACCGGTTTCTTCGGCCATGGCGGGGAATGTGGGAAGGCAGAGCAGGGCGAGCAATGGGAACATCGTGAACTTTTTCATAAAGCGTCTCCTTTAGGGAAAATACTTTTGCGCCTCGACGGGCGTCCCTGGGGATTATCAATAACGGCTTATGAAGAGTAGAGACGGACTACCGCAGCGGCGGTTTACCCGGAAAATCGGATTCCGCTAAATTTTCACGCAGATGTTCTTGGTTTCCGTGAAGAACTCGAGGGAGTGCTCTCCCCCTTCGCGGCCGAGTCCCGAATGTTTCATGCCGCCGAAAGGCACGGCCAGATCGCGCAGCATCCAGGAGTTCACCCACACGGTGCCCACATCGAGCGCCTGCGCTACGCGGTGCGCCCGCGACGTATTGCCCGACCATACCGAGCCCGACAGCCCGTATTCGGTGCCATTTGCGAGTGCGATCGCCTCTTCCTCTGTTTTGAAGGGCGCGATCGTGACGACGGGGCCGAAAATTTCTTCCTTCATCACGCGGCACTGCGGGCCGAGGCCGGTGATCACGGTGGGATTCAAAAAATATCCCTTATCGAAGGGTTTTTCCAATGAAGGAACATCGCCACCGGTGAGAATCGTTCCGCCTTCTTTCCTGGCGAGTTCGATATAGCCCATCACTTTCTCGCGATGCTCTTTCGAAACCAGTGGGCCCATCTGTACTTCTTTTTCCAAGGGATTTCCGACGCGGATCAGGCTGGCTGCGCGCGAAAATTTTTCCACGAACGTTTCATACACGCTCTCTTCCACGAAGATGCGCGAGTTGCAGAGGCAGATCTCGCCTTGGTTCTGGAAGGCCGAGCGCACGGAGGTGATCGCGGCTTCCGCGAGATCGCAGTCCGCAAACACCAAAGCTGCGTTCTTTCCGCCCAATTCCAAACTCGTTTTCTTGAAACGGGGGATGCTCGCCTCCAAAATTCTTCTTCCCGTGGAAGTGCCGCCAGTGAACGAAAGCAGCGGCACATCCGGGTGCTGGGTGAGGGCCGCTCCTGCTCCGGCACCGGTTCCAAAGACGATATTCACCACCCCGTGCGGAAGGCCTGCTTCGTTGAAGATTTCGCCCATCAGATAGGCGGTCATCGGCGTGAGCTCCGACGGTTTGCAGACGACAGTATTCCCAGCGGCTAAGGCCGGCGCGATTTTCCACGTCAATAGAAGGAGCGGCAGATTCCAGGGAGAAATCAGGCCCGCAACCCCCACAGGAGTACGGTGCGTATAGTTCAGCGTGCCCTGGGTATGGTTGGGCTTGGCCATCTCCTCGGTATGGAGGATCTTGGTGGCGAAGTAGCGGAAGTTCTGGATCGAGCGCGGGATCTCGGCCTCGCGGGCGAGGTGGTAGGGCTTGCCCTGGTCCATGCTTTCCGCGCGGGCCAATTCATCCAAAGACTTTTCCATGCGGTCGGCGATGGACAGCAAAACCTGGGACCGCTGCTCCGGTGTGCGCTTGCTCCACCACGGGAAAATTTCTTTGGCCGCGGCCACGGCCTCGTTCACGTCTTCGGCATTCGAATCCGGAACGAGCGAATAAATTTCTCCCGTAGCCGGAGCGTAGTTGTCGAGGTATTTGCCCGACTTCGGCGCCTTGGCCTGGCCGCCAATATAGTTCGTGAGTTTCTGTGGTTGCCTGCCCATCGTTTTTCCTCTCAGTGAACCTGATCCGGGTGGTGCACACCCTGCCCGCGGTTCTTTTCCTGCACGGGAGCGAATTCGCGGTAGTCGAAGAGCCAGCGGTCGCGGTCCGGATCCCAATCATCCCACGGCTGGATGCCGGCGATCTTCGAGCGGAGGTTCGGGGGGATGCATTCGTCCACCAGGAAGGCCTTCTGCCGGTCCAAAGGATAGGGATTCCGGAAGTCAAAACCCAATACGCCCAACGCATATCTCGCCACATACCAGGAGGCGCGCATGTCCCAGCCATGAGCGATCTTGATCACGATGCCGAGACCGTTCGGATAGTCGGGATGCTCCACGGCCAAGCCCAGCAAACCATCGGCGCCTTCTTTGGCCAGAACCTTGCCGCCGCAGCTTTTCAGAATCGTGGAATCCAAGCGGTTGAAGCCGCCGACGAGATCGGGGTGGCGTACCATGGCTTCCCAGACCCAGTCGTCGTTCTTCTTCGTCACGAGATCGGCGTAAAGGCGCGCGAGCTCGAGCACCGAGTTGGAAAGCGTGGGCAAACCGCATCCGTCTTTGGCCACCACTTTGGGCTGCCACTGTTTTCCTAACACTCCACGCACTTGCTCGAGGTACGCCAAAAAGAACTCATGGTGGGGCCACACATAGCCCACCCGGCTCCAGCTTTTTTTCCGGCAGCCGCGCAGGATGGCGGCATGCTCGCCCGAGCAGGAGTGGTAGAGCCGGCGCGGACGCCTTCTCTGTTGGCCGAACTGCATGAGCGGAAGCGCCAGCGGCGTCTGCATCAGACCGAGCTCCGATTCGCTCAGGATCGTCTGAATCACCTTGATGTGCTCCGTGTCTCCGTTGTGGGAAGAGACGGCGATGGCCTTTTGTTCCCAGGAAAGATCCTCGAGCTCTTTGGCGAAAACCTTCACCATATACGGCTTCATCATCGAGCGGCCGTAGCAAAGCACATCGCCCCCGAAGGCATGGATCAGCTGGTCGCCGCTCACCCAGGCGATGGATCCATGGATCGTGCATTCAGCGATACCATTGCGGCGGTAGTCCACGAGTGGCACCCACTGGTCCTGGGAGTAGATATGCTGAGCCATATCGGGGCTTTATTTCACTTCTGGGGGGATGAGTCAAAGAAAAAGCCCCCGGAAGATTTCCGAGGGCTTACTGTCATCCCTGGGGGATGGGGCCTAGTCCACCAGTCTGTACGGGGGTTTGATTTCGCCTTCGGAGCGGAAGAACACCCGCTCGGCGATCGGAGTCAGGTCTTCCAGGCCGCGCTGGTGCACTTCTTTGGTGCGGATGCTGCCCACGAAGTAGCGCTGGGGGGCGTTCTCAATCCGGCGGCGGAAATCATAAGGAAGCTCAAAGTTGCGCTCAGAGAACATACCTTCACGGTTGTCGAT
>DATBTF010000069.1:0-5610 GCA_036559405.1 Bdellovibrionota bacterium | reverse complement strand
CTGCTGAGGAGGGCAAGAAACGTCATCAGGCTTGCCAGCTCTTCCAGTAGTCTTTGAGTTCCACCCCATCGAGGGAGGGATCGCGCTGCAGCGGCCAGCGCGTGTCCACCATTACGGCGTACTCGTTCGTGAAGGTCTTGTCTTTCACCTTTTCGGCGGCGGTGGGATGAGGCCCATGCGGAAATCCTGCGGGATGGAAGCTCATCATGCCGGCATGAAGGTTGGCGCGGCTGAAGAAGTCCCCGTTATGGTAAAAGAGCACCTCATCGTAATCGATGTTCTGGTGGTAGAACGGCACCTTCAAAGCGTCGTCATCGCTTTCAAGAGGCCGCGGGACGAACGAACAAACCACGAAGTTGGGGGCAACGAAAGTGGTATGCGCGCTCGGGGGCAGGTGGGCGCGGTGGCTCATGAGCGGCATGAGCTGGTCCATGTTCAGGCGGAAAGGGAAAAGATCGCCCTTCCAGCCGATCACATCGAAGAGGCACTCTTCGTACTGGAAGCGTGTCGTTTCCCCGGCATGCTTCACATCCACTTCCAGGCATTTCATTCCGTTCTTCTGAAGGAACTGCTGAAGCGCTTCGAGATTGGCCACTTCGAGCTGGGCCGTATCGTATACGGCGTTCTTACCCACCATTCCCCGATCCGGTTCGCGGAAATCGCCGCATAGGTTCTCGATCAGGAAAAAATGGGAAGGCTGTTCCGCCACGAAGCAATGCGCGAAGCACTTAGGAATCACCAGATAATCGCCCGGCCGGTAGCGAAGCAGGCCGTACTCGGTGAGCAAGGAGCCTTCGCCGCTATGGCAGAAATAAAGCGAATCACCATCGCCATTGCGGAAGGCCTTCAGCGTCTTGTCTTTTTGCGGAAGCACCCATTGCGAATAGAAGACGACATCACTGTTGAACAGCAGGCGTTGGCGTTTTCCGCTCTTATCCGCCTTTACGAGATCGAACATCCGCGGCTTGAGGGGGCCGTCGATCACCTTCCAGCGGGTGGACGGCTTTTTTCGGATGAGATGGGATACTTGGCCGAAAAATCCTTTGCGGCCCTGCTCCTCTTCCACGAAGCCTTCAGGAATTCCTTTATGGGCCTGGCGGGTGTGCTTCCCTTGCGAAGTGAAATACATTGCGCCTCCGTTTGCCTTGCAGCATAGCACCTCTGGGCCTCTGCGCGAAGCGTCAGGAGGGGCGATTTTTCGCAGCGATCTTGGGCTCTTTTTGCTAGTTTGGTGCCCTAATGGATGCGCTTTCCCTACATGGCTTCAGCCTGATCCGGAATGGACTGAAGTACGACTATCCTTTTCGTGAAAGCCTTGGCGCGCTGCGCTTGCTCTGCGACTCGGTGGTGGTGGCCGTGGGACGATCCGAAGACGGAACAGAGCAGGAGCTGGCCCGCCTGAACCTCGAGCAGGTGCCCACGATCTGGGACGAACAGAAGCGCCAGGGCGGCGTGATCCTTTCCGAGCAGACGAATATCGCCCTGAACGAATTGCGGAGGCGGCACCCCAAAGGCTGGGGTTTTTATCTTCAAGCCGACGAGCTCATCTCCGAGCAGGACTTCGCCCGCATCAGGCAAGACCTGGTGGAGGCCGAACGCCTGGATTGCGACTGCATCTCCTTCCGCTACCTTCATTTCTGGCAGAGCTATGAGCGGATCTGTGTGGGCAAACGCTGGTACCCCCAGGAGATCCGTGCGATCCGCCTCGACCGCAGCATCGAGAGCTACGGGGACGCGCAAAGCTTTCGCGGCTGGAAAAAGAAATTTGAGAGCGATGCCGTGATCTACCACTACGGGCATGTGCGTGAGGCGGCCGCCTACGAGAAAAAGAAAAATGACTTTCACCGCTGGTGGCACCCGGACGCGGACCTGGCGCAGGTGATCGCCCGGGGCGAAAAAGACGATCGCCATGAGGAGACAGTGACCTATCTCGGTCCACACCCGGCCCTGATGGATAGCCGGATCGGGATTCAGGGCGGGCTTTCACGGCCAGGCAGGGAAAGTGTGAAGGTATTCGGTGATCCCAGAGACTATTCCCGGGACTTCCTGGACCGTGTGCAAGCAACGCTCGAATGGTCGCAGGATGAGCGCGTGATCTTAAAAGAAAAGACCGAGGATGTCGTATGGCTGCGGCCGGTTTCTTTCCTCGGCCGCGTCCTAAGCTTCGGCGCCCAGAGGTCCACGGTTCCCGAAAAGATGGCCTCACCTCAAGCGCGGCCCTGGAGTAAGGAATTTCAGGCTCTCCTCCGCTTCTCGGAGCGCGGCGTTCGCCTCCGTTAAAGATAGTAGTGCAGCATCAGGTAGGCGTAGTCTTCCCATTCGCGGCTCTGCCGCAGGATCTTCCGCTGCGTGAAGACGAGCTCGAACTCCAGATGCGGGCGCGGATACCAGATCGGGCCGCCTCCCGCCATCACCGTAAGCGAGTCGGGCTGGGAGATATTGGTCTCGGAAATGTCTCCCAGTGCCGTGAGGTGAAACCCCTGGAAGAATTCATACCCAACGCGGCTGAAATGGAAGATCCCCATTTCCCAGGCGGAGCCTGGCGTCTTGCTTTGGCGGTTCTGCCAGGTTGTTTCGCTGAGCAGATAGGAGTGTTCGGTGAAGCCGAGGATCCCATGCAGGGACCACAGCCAGCGACGCATCTGCTCCGTCTCCCCTCTCCACGCGCTCACGCCCACTCGGTAGCTGTCGGAGAAGAATTTTTCCAATTGGAAAGAGACGGATTCCTCCTTCTGCCGTAGCGCCGAATCCAGGCGGCTGCGGCTGACGCCCAGGGCGCCATGCCACTGCTCCCCGCTATAGTGGGCCTCCGCTGCGTCACGGTTGCTTCCATATCCGAAGCCGAGGCTCTGGCGGGTGGACAAAATATGATGAGGGTCCGCGATCCCGAAGGCGGGTAGAAAGCGGCCGGCCTTGAGCTGGAACGCGTCGGTCACATTCCCCAGAAGGTAGAAGCGCCCGAGTTCCCCGTGCACGTGATTCTTGCGGTCGGGAGCGAAGTAGGAGGCCACGGCGGATACCGGCCCTACCGTAGCGGCCCCTTCCAGCGCCGTTTGCATGAGGATGTAACGCCCTTCGCGCACCTGGCGCGACTCGCGGTGCACCTGCACGGCACGCACGTCTCCACCGACATTGAGGAAAGATGGCAGCTTCTCCGGCTTTAGCGCCCCATGAAGAAAGAGCGATTCATTCTCGTAATGCCAGGTGCTGAGCACCTCCCCGCTCATGCCGCGGCCGTATTCCGTGAGCAGCCCGCCGCCGCTCGGGTTCACGTGGCAGGCATTGCAGTTCACGTAGTGGTGGCGGACCATTTCCGGAAAGGCGAACGCCGGCGCGGAAAAAGAAAGCAGGAGTGCGGAAAAAAGGAGGCGCATCCTACTCTTTCCGCAGCGGGAGTTCTACGTCCACATTCACCGTATCGGCCACCGTAATGCCGAGATATTTCGGAACGTCGATGCCGAAGTCACTCAGGGTGATCGGGAACTTGGCCTGGACCACGCCACCTTTGGCGGTATAGGTTCCGGACACCTCTTTTTCCTTTCCGTGCAGCGAGAGCTTGCCGCGGAAGGATTTTTCACTGGCATTGCTGAGGTCCTTTTCAAAAGAAGGGTCAACCGGAGCGTCCACAAGCGTGAGTTTGGCTTTGGGATGCTCTTTCACCTGGAGATACTTTTCCTTCATATGCTCATTGCGCAGCGAGATGCCTGTATCGAGCTTATCGAGGCTGAACTCGATCGCCCCTTTGAGCTGGTGCCCTGCCGCAGTCAAAGCGGCTTCGGGACCCGCCGCGTTCCCGTGGATCTTCAGCATGCTGGGCCGGCCCACGGCGAGGAACTCCACCTTGCCCGAGCCCGGCTGGTTTTTCAGCGGTACCGCGGCCTGCGTAACGGTGGAAAGGGAGAGGGCTAAAGATAAAACAAATAGTGTTTTCATGGTCAGTTTCCTTTTCATTTTGTTATTAAGTCTCTGGTGCGCCGGCATGGATCCAGTCAAGCAGCTGTTTCTTTTCGTCCTCAGTCAGCTGGGTAGCGCGGGCGGGGGGCATCTGATCGTCTGTGCCCATGGCCTGCACGCGGAATTCAATGTCTTTGAGCAGCGGGCTGGTGTGCTCAAAGGTGTCGAAATCGGTATCGTGGCAGCGAATGCATTTCAGGTCGAATACTTTGGCTTTCACGGCCGCGAAGGTCAGGGCCGGCGGCGCCGGCGGAGGTGGCGGGGGGGGAGTTCCGCCTGCGTCCTTCGGCGCTCCACGGGCGATCCAATCGAGCACTGCCGCCCTTTCGCCAGGTGTAAGGGGCGTAGCGCCTGGGGGGGGCATCTGGAAAGAGGCGTCGCTAGACTGGATCCGGGCTGCAATTTTTCCCACGATGGCAAAGGTCGCCTCATAATCCCCTACCCACTCAGTGCTGTGGCAGCGTGCGCACTTAGGGCCGAATACTTTCGTATTCAGCCCAGCAAACCATTGCGCGCCGCTGGACAGGGATTTATCGTCGAGCTCGGCTACCTTCTCCACATGGTAGGAGCAAGACGAGAGGAGGAGGAAAGCGACGAGTCTGGCAGTGTTTTTGATCTGCATTTTCCTTCCTCCTTTCCCCTAAAA
Source organism: Bdellovibrionota bacterium (assembly GCA_036559405.1). Taxonomy (GTDB): domain Bacteria; phylum Bdellovibrionota; class UBA1018; order CAIPTA01; family CAIPTA01; genus JAKFYM01. The sequence continues at coordinate 1,010 of DATBTF010000069.1, read as the reverse complement.
GATACACCTTCGCTCCTGATGGCCCAGCATAGGGCACGCTATCGGTGCCATAAGCCGTTGTTATCGAAATCCATCTATTTGACGACGAGCACGGGACGCCATTTGGGATAGTTTCCCAGCACATCTCCCGGCTTTTTGTCTTTGAAGTAGTAGTAGAGCGGAAGTCCCTTCAGCGTCAGCTGCGGCTTTCCGTCGTTGCCTTGGATTTTTCCGAAAGGGGCTGGGACCTGTCCATCGGCGGGCGCGCGCAAGGGCGGCCAGGCAACCAGGCATGAATCCTGGCAGACGCTCTTGCCTTCGCTGTCGAGGTCAAAGGTGTAAACCGACATGCCAGAAGCGTCGGCGAGAATGGTGGCCGGCTGCTCGTTCAATCTCACCTGCTGAAGGGAAACTTCGCGTACCTTGTTTACGACCTCTGCCTCTTTCACCGTGAGCGCGAAGGCGCTGGTGGGAATTGCTGCCAAAAAGCCAAGGACTAATAAAATGTGTTTCATCGTCATCTCCTTCACATGAAGTCCCGGAAGCCGGGACTTGTAAGTGGAAGATATAGGTCAACCCTCCTCCAGGGTGAACGGAGGCAGTCTGAGGGGAAATGATACGATTTGAAGCGATAAGGTGAGGCGTTACGGCTTAAGGCAGCCAGCCTTCTTCAGGCGGTCCAAGGCGGCCTGGTGGTCGAAATAGACATCGGAGGCGTCACCGTCGAGCGAGAGCGTTCCCCTATCCTTGAAAATGGCTTGCGCGTCTTTATCGCCGCCATAGGCGATCGCCGCCAGGCGGTCGATCAGCTGTTTCCTGGGTACTTTTCCGCGCTTGCTACCGCTTTGGTATTCCCGGATTTCGGATAAGGCAGTGGAAGAACCTTTGGGCGTTTCCAGAGCACAGGTGGGCGAGCCCGCCTTGCAACCATGCTCGTTGCATTCGATCTTCAAAGCAAAGGTGGGAATGCGCCCGGTGCCCGTAGAAATCAATTCCTGCAGGGCAAGGGCCTCGCCCTGTTTACTGGCCCA
>DATBTF010000068.1:0-30157 GCA_036559405.1 Bdellovibrionota bacterium | reverse complement strand
TGCCACCCCGCGAAATATTTCCCCTAATTCCCTTCCTAATGCCCTATAATTTCTAATAGTAGTGTGTGCGCCTCCAGGAGGGAGACGAACGTCATGGATGACGGCTACCAACTTAACGAGCGTAAGTATCGCGAGCCCCTCGCGCGCGCGGTGCTCTACAGCTTCACCGGCAAGGTGAGCAAAGCTGTGGGTCTCAACTTCGAGGCCGTGCTTCCCGGCGCGTCCGTGGGAAGTATTTGCCGCCTTAACACCGCACCCAATGCTCGTCCCGTTCTCGCCGAAGTGATTGGCTTCCGGGGAAATAACGTCGTGCTCATGCCGCTCGAAGAAGCGCATGGGATCAATACGCAAAGCAGAGTGAAACTTCTCTCGAAGCAGGCCACCGTGCGTGTCTCTAACGAGCTGCTCGGGCGCGTGCTCGACGGCACGGGCCGTCCGCTCGATGGCCAGCTTGCCCCCAACGAGGGAGTGGAGATGCCGCTCTATTCGCGTCCCCTGAATCCACTCGAGCGGGAACCCATCAAAGACACCCTCGATCTTGGTGTGCGTGCCCTCAACGGCATGATGACCTGCGGCTCCGGACAGCGGATGGGCATCATGGCCGGCTCGGGCGTGGGCAAGAGCGTGCTCCTCGGCATGGTGGCGCGCTATACGAAAGCTGACGTGAACGTGATCGCCCTCGTGGGCGAGCGGGGCCGCGAGGTGCGCGAGTTCCTCGAGCACGACCTCGGCCCCGAGGGCCTCAAGCGCTCGGTGGTAATCGTGGCCACGAGCGAGCAGTCTCCGCTTCTGCGTATGCGCGCAGCCTATCTCGCCACCACCATCTCCGAGTACTTCGCCGACCAGGGTAAGAAGGTGCTGCTGATGATGGATTCGCTCACCCGTCTTTGCATGGCGCAACGGGAGATCGGCCTCTCGATGGGTGAGCCGCCCGCCACCAAAGGCTATACGCCTTCCGTATTCTCCCAGCTTCCTAGGTTACTGGAACGCGCCGGTTCCCGCGGCAAGAATGGCGGAGCGATCACGGGCCTGTACACAGTGCTCGTGGAAGGAGACGACCTCGACGATCCGATCGCCGACTCCGCCCGCTCGATCCTCGATGGCCACATCGTGCTCTCCCGCCAGCTGGCCGACAAAGGCCACTTCCCTTCGATCGATGTGCTCAAGAGCGTTTCCCGGGTGATGCGTTCCGTGGTGACACCAGAGCATAACGACTTGGCCGCCACCATGCGGGAACTGATGGCCATCTACCGGGACGCCGAAGACTTGATCAACATCGGCGCCTACGTGAAGGGCAGCAACAGTAAGATCGACAAAGCGATCGAGCTCAACGATTTCATCAACCGTTTCTTGCGCCAGGACGTGGCCGACCGCACGTCGATGCAGGACACTGTGGCGCTCATGCGCGCCATCATCCGGGGGGCATAGGGAATGAGAAAATTCCAATTCCGCCTCGAGGCGGTGGAAAGGCACAGAAAGCTGCAGGAGCAAGAGAAGCAGGTGCAGCTCGCACGCTCGCTCGAGAAGATGCGCAGCACCGAAGGAAGGCTGCTCGACCTCGATATGAAAGAAGTGCAAGCGAGAAGGGAATTCGCCGGCCTTGGCGCTCCGGGAAGGAAGGCGCAGGTTTCCACCTCCGATTTCTGGCTGCTGGACCAGTTCATCCGCGGCCAGAAGGTGAGACGGGTGGACCTGAAGCAGGCACTGGAGATCGAAGAGCAGGCCGTGAGCCACGCCTACCGCGAATACCTTCGCGCGCGCCAGCAGCACAAGATCATGGAAAAGCTTCGCGAGAAGAAAATGGCCCAGTTTAAGGAAGAGGCCCGCAAGCACGATATGCGTGCCCAGGATGAGCAGTACGTTACCAGGCACCGCCTGAGAACCGCTCGTATGCAGGGCGAGGAGGATGAGAATGAAGACTAGATTTTTCCTGATCAGCAGCTGCCTTTTCCTGCTGGTGGCCGCCATCAGCCTGGTGCAGGCCGAGGAAGCGAAGAAAGAAGAGACGAAGCAGGAAGAGGCTGCGCCCGCCGATGGCGTAAAAAAAGCCGTGGATGAAGCGTCCAAGGAGTCTGCTGCGCCGAAGTCAGGGGCCAAGAAAACCACGCCTGTGGCTCTCACCATGGAAGCGATTCAGGAGCTCGAGGAGCGGAAGACCGCCCTCGACAGCCGCGAGAAGCAGCTCGATGAGCGCGGTCGTGATTATGAGATCCAGGAGAAGCTCCTCAAAGAAAAGCTCCGGAAGATGGAAGACCTCAACAAGCGGATGGCGGAGCGCCTGGACTCCTTCAAGAAAGATCACGAGCAGCGGATCGCAAAGCTGGTAACGGTGGTGGAGGGGATGAAACCCGAGATGGCCGCACGCTATGTGGAGAATCTCGACGCAAACCTTGCCGTGGAAATCCTCGCGAGGATCAAGGAGCAGAAAGCCTCCAAGATCCTCAACCTCGTGGACAAGAAAATGGGTGCCAAACTCACCGAGCTCTACACCGGCTACCGCGACTCGCTCGAAGAGCCGCCTCCGGCCCCGGCCGCGACCCCGCCTTCAGCTGCAAATGCTACGAACGGAAAGGAGGATCCCAACACAAAAAAACCGATGTAAACAACGACAACCACAAATTTCACTAGGAGGGTGAATGGACATGTCGAACGCGACCGCTGCCGGCCCCTCTCGAGGTCTCTTGGAAGTACTCTTCGGAGCCAAGAACCCAGAGGACGCTGAAGCAGACGGACAAGGATTCGGTAACTTGATGAATCTCATCAAGGCACTGAATGGGAAAAAGGATTCGGAAGATCAAGGTGCGGATAGTAGTCGGACCCTAGGGGGGACTATGTTCGGCAAGGGCGTTGCTGATGGCAACGTCGGTGGAATGCCGGGCATGCAAACCGCGACTGATGCCGTGGACCAGCTTGCAATGATGCAGGCGGCTCAGAAAGAGCAGGAAGAGAAGCTTCAGCGTCTCGCCATGCTCGGACTGCCCGTCGCAGTTATGCAAGCGCCAGTGTCCATGCAGCCGGAGCCTCTTCAGTCTTTACAGGCTGAGCAGGTGAACCAGGCTCTCAGGCAAAAAGGTCTTCCGCCGCTCGGGCCGCAGGAGCAGAAACTCCTGCAGGACGTGAACGGCAAGATCAAGCTCGCGAATGCCGAGCAGGGCGCGGAAATTCCGCAAGCCTTGCCGGAAGCGGGCTTGGCTGCCGGCGGCATGACGAATCCTAAGGCGGCGATTCCTGCGGATCAGCCCGTCGACCCGCATCTCCAGAAGGCGATGCAGGCGAAGGGTGTGGATCCCAAGAAGCTCAAGAGCGCGGAAACAAGCGCATCTTCGGGCAGCACGCCAGAAAAGCTACTCAGCACGGAAACCTATCTGCAAATGCACGAGAGCATGAAAACTCCCGCCAAAGAACTGGCTGGAAAGGGCCCTCAGGCCGCGAATGGCGAGCTTCCGCTCGCGAACTCGCGGGCACCTGAAGCTCTGACCGCCGGAGCCGTGGCAGGAGCCAGCCAGAAGGAACTCGGCGCTCAGCCCCGCAAGGGTGAAGCGGCCGAAGTCCTGCCCGAAGGAGCGAAGCCCAAGCTCGATCCTTCCGCGGTGGGTGGATCCTTCGGTGGAGCGCTCGCGCATAAGCTGAACGAACCCGCCAGACACGACGTATATCTCCCCGGGGCTGACAAACCCGAAGAGATGCGCAACGTGCTTCTGGGCGAGGTGGGCAGCAGCGTGGCTCTCCACGCCCATAAGGGCGGCGGCGAGATGCGTCTGGTGATCCATCCCGACGACATGGGCGAGTTGAAGCTGAAGGTGGGCACCAAGAACGGCAAGGTGGAAGTGGAGGTCACGGCTCAGAACGAGGACGTGGCCAAGCTGATCCGCGGAGGGTCCAAGGAATTGGAAAACTCTCTCCGGGAGCAGAACCTCTCCCTCGCCAAGCTCGAGGTGACCGTGAATGATACCTCGGTGGCTTCCACCGACACGAAGACGAGCCTGAACGAACAGTTCTTCTCGCAAAACCAGCAGCATAGCGGGTTTTCGCAAGGGACTGGCGATGACGGAAGGTCGGCGCGTTGGGGTAGTGACCAAGGGGGCCGCAACGCTTCGAATGGGGCGGACGCGGAAAATTCGGGACGGAGCGCTCCTAAGGCGCAAGCTGTCCCCAAAGCACCGGTGCAAGCAAGAGATAGCTCGCGCCGGCTGGACGTGGTGGCCTGACGGCCACCCGTCCCGTTTTTTTGAGGTGAGCATATGACGTTCGGAAGAGTGGGCGATTTCAAAACCGGCGTAAGCATGAACAACGACGTGCGGAGCGTGAGTAACGACACACCGACGTCGGACAACGAGCATATCGAGCAGCTGCGCAAGAAGATCGGCACCGAGTTCACAGGCGATCCGAAGCGCAGCACGGGCAAGAAGAAGAACGAGCTCGGCAAAGACGACTTCATGAAGCTGATGAGCGCCCAGCTCAAATACCAGGATCCGATCACGCCGATGAAGAACGAGCAGATGGCTGCACAGCTCGCCCAGTTCTCGGCTCTCGAGCAGATGCTCAACATGAACAACAATATCGAAAAGATGGCGGCAGGACAGAAGCCCTCCGAGCATATGCTGGCGGCCAGCCTGATCGGCAAGCGTGTGACCACCGACACCACGCGCATTATGCTGGAGAAGGGAACGCAGCCGGAAGTTGGGTTTAATCTGCCGGAGAACGCTGGCACGGTGACGCTTTCCATTTTTAACGCCAAGGGAGAAAGCGTGCGCGAGATCGAGCTCGGCGACATGCAACGCGGGCCGCAGAGCGTGCGCTGGGACGGCAAGAACAGCAAGGCGCAAGAGCAGCCCCTCGGCGAATACACTTATCGCGTCGCCGCCACGGATACCGACGGCAAAGCAATTCAGATCAAGTCGGACTCCAGCGGTGTTGTGACCGGCGTGACCTTCGAGGGCGGGAAATCGCTCGTTCTCGTCGATGGAAAGAAGATACCGATCGATACGATCGGAAAGATCGAGTCGGATACTCCTTCGGCCACCTCTGCTCCAGTGCTGGGAGCCGACGGAAAACCGTTACCGCTGCCGGAAGGCGCGCAGCCTGAAGAGGGCCAAAAGGCAGCAAAGGCCGCTTCCGCGCCCGCCAAATCTCTGACGGGCAACAAACAAAATAAGTTGAGTGCGGAGCAGTCGCCCACCTCGCCGCAGGTAGCCAAAAACAACTTGCCTCCCGATCTAAGCCCGGAGAAAATAAAAGAGATGCTGGCCGCAATGGGCGCTACGCAGGATAGCGAAGCGTCGGAGGCGAGCGAGTCATCGGATGCCGAGGTTCCTGAGCCTCTATGGAATCCGGCGACGAATTGAAATTAGTTTTTGGAGTAAATAGAATTTAATTATGCCGAACGAACTTCTCATACCGAACGTTGGAGCGATCCAGCCTCAGCCGCAAAGCGGCGAGGCCGCTCTGCGCAAAGGCGCCGATGGCGGCGCCTTCGAGAAGACGCTTCGCGAGAAGCTGCCGGGCGCCCCCTTAGCCAAGGACGCGCCCGCCGCTGCTCCCTCGGCGCTCAAGTTCAGCTCCCACGCTTTGAACAGGATCAAGGACCGCTCGATTTCCATGGGCTCCGAGCTCATGAGCAAGCTCGAGAAGGCGGTGGATACCGCAGCCCAGAAAGGCTCGAAAGAGTCGCTGATCCTTTCGAACGACGCAGCTTTTATTGTGAGCGTGAAGAACAAAACCGTGATTACGGTTCTCGACAGGAACCAGATGAACGGCAACGTTTTCACGAATATCGATTCCACGGTAGTGATCTGACGATGAGGAGGATGATTACCGGGAGATAAAAAGATTCTTAGCCAGTGAGGGCGAAAGGATCGAAAAACAAATCGGGCGGCGACGCCCGGGGGATAACAGGATGTTTGACTCAATGGCCGGACCCTTACGGGAGGCCATCAGGGGCAGCCGAATGCGGCTCCTGACGTAAGCAAGAGCAAGGAGGCTCTCGTATGGGTATTCTTTCCTCAATGTACACCGGTGTATCCGGTATCCAAGCAAACGGCGAAGCACTCGGTATTATTTCCGACAACATCGCCAACGCGAACACCACGGGCTTTAAAACAAGCCGCGCGGAGTTCGCTGACGTAGTGGCCAAATCACTCAAGGGCATCTTGGGTGGTAACCAGATCGGCCGCGGTACCAAACTGAACGGCGTAACCCAGGTGTTCTCGCAAGGGTCCATCACCGCCACCGATAAAGCCACCGACGTGGCGATCTCGGGCGACGGTTTCTTCGTGGTAGACGGGCCGGAAGGCCGCGCCTTCACGCGGAACGGTTCGTTAAACTTCAACAAGGACGGCGAGCTCGTGAACGTGGACGGCGCCATGGTAAAAGGCTTCCGGGCCGACGACGATGGCAAGATCACGACCAAGCTTGATTCGATCAAACTGGAACGCACGGTGATCGACGCCAAGAAAACCGAGAACGTGGACATCGCCATGAACCTCGATATCAGGGGCGATGTGCTCGAAGGCGGTTTCAATCTAGAAAAGCCCACTGAAACCTCGAACTACTCCACGGGCGTAACGATCTACGATTCCGCCGGTAACGCGCACGCGTTGACCATGTACTTCTCCAAGACAGCCGACAGCACCTGGAAATGGTATGCCGCCGGTAAAGGTGAAGAGATGGTGGGTGGCGAGAAGGGCAAGAGCGTGATCGGTGCCACCGGTACCATGAAGTTCACGATCGATGGCAAGCTCCAGGAGCAAAACGTCGAATCCAACTCCTTCAACTTCACCAAGGGCGCGCAGCCGGATCAGCAGATCAAGTTCAAGTTCGGCGACGCGATCCTGGAAGGCGGAACCGGCCTCAAGGGATCCACTCAATATGGTTCGGTGAGCGATATCTACAAGCACACCCAGGACGGCTATACGGCCGGAACGGTGGGCGGGATGTCCTTCAACGACGACGGGGTGCTCGCCGCGTTCTACACCAACGGGGTTACCAAAAACCTCGCCCAGGTTGCGATTGCCAAGTTCGAAAACAACGAAGGCTTGCTCAAGGCAGGTAACAACGTGTTCCGCGAAAGCCGTAACTCGGGTGCCGCGAACATCGGTGGCCCGAACACGGCCGGCCGCGGAAAGGTGTTCTCGAAGTCGGTGGAGTCGTCCACCACGGACATCGCTTCCGAGTTCGTGAACCTGATCCAGATGCAGCGCGCTTTCCAGGCGAACTCGCGTACCCTCAGCTCCTCGGATGAGCTGATGCAAGAAGTGCTCAACCTGAAGCGGCAGTAATCGCCGCTTAGGGATCTGAGTTAGGCATTGGGCGGGGGCTCCTTTAACGGGGCCTCCCGCCTCCCCTCAATTAAATTGCCATCGTGCCTTCAGTGCCGAGGTTTTCGGATGTTTAGAGCAACTATGCTTATCGTCTTGGTTTGCGTTGTTTATTTTTTGATGTCGGGCCTGCTCGTGGCGGAAGCCGGAGTGGGAAGTGGAGGTAACCATGAGTCTGCGACTACGTTTTATCCTGGCAGTCATGATCCTGATTGAAGCGGGCCTTTTGATCTATCCGTTGGCGTCAATCTCCTGACGGGCCTGGCAGCTTTCCTTTGACGCTACGTTCGCCCCTACACGGTAGAGTCGTCAAAGGTCCCTGAAACCAATTTTTTAGCCTTGTGGATCAAGGCCTTGTGCTTACCCGGTAGCTTTACTCCCTCTCTCTTCTCTCTCCTTTTCATGGCATACGCGTTGCAATTCCCTTCATGGGTTGTTGTTTTCGCTTTAGCTCAAGGAGGAGCCAGTGGCTGACCCGAAGGACGAAAAAGCCGAAGCTGCCCCCGCGGTCGATGCCGGTGGTGGAGACGCTAAGACCAAGAAAATGATGACGGCACTGCTCGGCCTGAACATGGTGATGATGCTCGCCGTGGCCGTAGTGCTCTTTCTTGGCCAGAAAAAACAGGCCCAACAGCAAACGCTCGACCAGGTGGAGCAGGGTGCGGCCGCGGAACACGGCGGCGGCGGCGAACATGGCGGCGGCGGCGGTGGTGAACACGGCGGCGGCGGCGGTGGCGGCCATGCCAGCGGCGAGACTCATTTTTTCAGCGTGGGCGACTTCACTGCGAATCTGGCGGGTCCCGCCAGCGCCCGTTACGTGAAGGTGACCGTCAACTTCGAGATGAGCAAGGATTTCGACGAGGAAGAGCTCAAGGCACGCAAGCCCCAATTTCGTGACAAGGTGATTTCGTTGCTGAACAGCAAGCAGCCGGCGGATCTGCAAAGTTCCGAGGGCCGCAATTACCTCAAGGAAGAAATCAAAACCGTTTCGAATACGTTTTTGAAAAAAGGGAAAGTAGAAGGAGTCTACTTTTCCGCATTTGTAGTGAACTAGAGAGCAGATAAGGAGTCTGAATGAATCAGGTCCTCTCTCAGAGCGAAGTAGACGCACTCTTAAATGCCGTGATGGATCCGTCCGCCGCCGCGGCGAGCGCGGAGGGAGCCGGGGCAGCCGCCGGAGCTTCCGAATCCGCGCCGATTTCCGTGAACGTGATGCCTTACGACCTGGGAAACCAGGACAGGGTGATCCGCGGCCGGATGATGACTCTCGACATCATCTACGAGCGCTTCATCCGTCTCTTCCGGGTGAGCTTGTCCACGGCCCTTCGCAAGATCGCCTCCCTATCGATCATCTCCACCGACCTCCTGAAGTTCGGCGAATTCCTGAACACTCTGCCGATCCCGAGCTGCATGGGCGTCATGCGTTTCGATACCTTGCGCGGTTCCGGGATGCTCGTGATCGAATCGAAGCTCGTGTATGCGCTGGTGGACGCCTTTTTCGGCGGCTCCGACCGTCCTTATACGAAGAGCGAGGGCAAGGAATTCACCCGCATTGAGCTGAGCGTGATCACCAAGGTGGTCGAGCTGGCTCTCAAGGATCTCGACGAAGCCTGGGCGCCCGTGCACCGCACGGATATCACCTTCGTGCGTATCGAGGTGAACCCCCAGTTCGTGGGTCTCGTGCCGCCCTCCGACGTGGTGATCTCCACCACCTTTGAGGTGGAACTCGAGCATGCATCGGGAACGATCGCCGTGGTGGTTCCCTACCAGACTCTCGAACCCATCAAGGAAAAACTCAATGCGGGCTTCCAGCCAGAGGGCGACCGTTTCGAGAAGGTGTGGACAGGCCAGCTTCGCTCGCACCTTTCTGACACCATGCTGAACGCCCGCGTGAACCTCGGCGAGACCAATCTCACGGTGGGAGATCTGGTGAACCTGAACGTGGGCGATGTGATTCCGCTCACGCAGGACGCCGATGGCGAGCTCGAGATGGTGGTGGAAGGCACGCCGAAATTCAAATGCCGCTTCGGAGTGAGCCGCGGAAACCGCGCCATTCAGGTGACGCGGCCGATTAACGATTAAGGGGGAGACTGATCATGGAAACAGCACAAGCAAACGCAAATCCGGCGCCCGAGAAAAAGGCGCAGCAGGACGAAATCCATAACCTAGACTTCATCCTCGACATTCCGTTGCGGGTGAGCGTGGAGCTGGGCAGAACCAAGATTCTCGTGCGAGATCTGCTTCAGCTCGGGCAAGGCTCGGTGGTGGAGCTATCGAAATTCGCCGGCGAACCTCTGGAACTGCTGGTGAACGAAAAGCTGATCGCCCGTGGCGAGGTGGTGGTGGTGAACGAGAAGTTCGGCATCCGTCTCACGGACATCATCTCTCCTGTGGAACGTATCGAACAGCTGAAATAGTTTTGAGTTCAGCGGCCTAAAGGCGGAGCAGGACGCACCGCCGGCCGATGAAAGCTGAGGGAACGAACATGAAGTTCATTCGCAAAGGCAAATTCCGCGAAAAATTCATCGATGCACTATCAAAGGTGCTGCTGATCGGCATCTCGGTGCTGGCATGCCTCTGGATGGTATCTGGGGCGCACGCCGCACAATCTTCCCAGATCACCGGCATCAAGGCGGAGGCCCAGGACGACGGATCCTACGCTATCGACTTCATCCTCTCCCAGAAGTTGAGCCCGGAAAACGTCACTGTCGAGTTCGAGCGGAATTTCATCCAGGTGTCCCTCAAGGGTGTAAGCGCTTATCCTGCGCGCACCGAAAATATCCAGCAGGCGGTGTTGGATAAGGTGTTCACGTATCAGTATCAGCCGGATCTGGCGCGCGCGCGGGTGCTGCTCAAGGCTGCCGCGTCCACGATCAAAAACAAGGCGAGCTGGGAAATCAACGGCAATGGCTTGCGAATCCTTGTGAAGGGTGTGAGCGGCGTGGCCCACTCCATTACCGACGCCTTGAAGAGCAAGTCGGCTTCCAGCGCTTCCACCGAAATCGAGCCCACCTTGATCTCGGCGAATACCGACGAGGAGCGGATTGTGCAGGAAATCCTGGCGGAGAACAAGCCGGGTGCGAAGAGTACTGCTGCATCTTCTGCAACTACCGGTGGCTCTATCTCGACGAAGGAAGCCACGAAGACGGATAAGGGCACTGCGGCGACGAAATCTTCTGAATCCACCAGCGGCAATAGCGAAGAGCAGGCACTTTTCTCTTCTAAAAGCAGTGGTAGTTCTACTGGGACCAAAGGTACTGAAAACGCCGCCACCCGCACCATCGCCTCGCTTCTGCTCGTGATCGGCCTCATCGGTGCCGGGGCCGTCGCCTACCGCCGTTTCACCGGCGGCAAAGGGCTGGCCTTCCAGCGCCAGCCGAAGGTGATCGAGGTGATCGCCTCCCAGTCCATGGGACCCAAGCGTTCCGTGGCTCTGATCAAGGTGCTCGACCAGTATATGGTGGTTGGCATGGCCGGCGACGGAATGAACCTGCTGGCGAACCTCGGCAGCGACGTGAAAATTGAGCGCCATATCGACCAAATGGGCGCAGGCGACTCTTTCGCCGACGCTTTCGAAGGCGCGCTTTCCGGCGTGACACCAAAGACCGACAGTGCCGGGCCTGCGGTGACGCATAAGTCTGGAATTGATATGGGCATCCGCTCGGCCATCAAGAAACGCATCGAGGGGTTCAAGCCGCTATAGGCGGCGGGGAGTAAGATGAGACAGCTGAAATTCCTTCTTACTCTTTTGGCCCTGGGATCTTTCCTGGCTCCTTTTGCTCACGCAGCTGGAAACAGCTTCGGCATTCCGTCGATCAATATCTCGATGCCTAAAAGCGGCTCGAATCCCGGCGAAACAGTGACCGCCCTGCGGATCCTGATTCTCTTCACGGTGCTTTCGCTCGCGCCCGCAATTTTGATCATGATGACCTCGTTCACGAGAATCGTGGTGGTGCTTTCGTTCCTGCGCCAGGCCCTCGCCACCCAGAACATGCCGCCGAACCAGCTGATCATCGGCCTCTCGCTCTTCCTGACTTTCTTCGTGATGTCCCCCGTTTGGCAGAACATCAATACGAATGCACTCGGCCCCTATATGGCCGAGAAGATTTCCCAGGACGAGGCGATCGCCCGCGCGGAAGCGCCCCTGCGCGTTTTCATGTTCAAGCAGACCCGTGAGAAAGATCTCATGCTGTTCACGGAACTCGCCCGCATTACCAAGCCCCAGACCCGCAAAGACGTGCCTACCTGGGTGCTGATTCCCGCCTTCATGGTGAGCGAGCTGAAGACTGCCTTCCAGATCGGCTTCATGCTGTATCTGCCGTTCCTGATCATCGACATGGTGGTCGCCAGCGTTTTGATGGCCATGGGTATGATGATGTTGCCGCCCGTGGTGATTTCGCTGCCCTTCAAATTGCTGCTTTTCGTGCTCGTGGACGGATGGGAGCTGGTGATCGGCAGCCTCGTTAGGAGCTTCGGATGACTGAAGATATCGTACTCAATTTGGGGCGCGAAGCGATCTGGACGACAGTGGCGCTCGCCGCGCCCTTGCTGGTAGCCTCTCTGGTGGTCGGTCTCGTGGTGAGCATTTTTCAGGCCGTGACCCAGATCAACGAAGCCACGCTCACCTTCATTCCCAAGATGCTGGCGATCGTGGTGGTGATGGTGGTGCTTGCCCCCTGGATGACCCAGATGATCACGGCCTATACAACTGAGCTTTTTACCTCACTGCCCAACTATGTGAGGTGAAATGGGCTTCACCGAAGCAGAAATCATCCCGTTTTTCGCTTCACTGACGAGGGTGGCCGGCCTCTTTCTCGTGATCCCCATCTTCGGCGACAACAATATTCCCAGCCTCGTTAAAATCTTCCTCGCCTTCACGATCAACATGGTCGTGTTTCCTGTCGCCGTTTCCCAGGGGCTCGCTCACGTGGGCGCTGCCTCCGGTAGCGACATGGGCATCATCCTGCTGGCGATGAAAGAATTCGCGGTGGGCTGGATCATCGGATTCACGGCAAAGATGTTCTTTGAAGGCCTCACCTTCGCCTTCGCGCACATGGGCAGCCAGATGGGGTTTAACATGGCTACGGCCTACGACCACCACCAGGAAGCAAACATTCCGGTGATCTCGCAGATGATCTCCATCTTCGCCACCATGCTGTTCCTGGCGCTGAACGGGCATCATATCTTCCTCAAGGCCCTCGTACAGAGCTATGAGGCCGTACCGATCGGAGGAATCGTCTTCAATAAGCCGATGGCGGCCTATGTGATGGAGACTTCCACCCAGATATTCTGGATCGCCGCCAAGCTCTCGGCGCCGATGGCGATGATGATCTTTTTGATCAACTGCGCCTTCGGCATCGTGGCCAAGGCCGTGCCACAGATCAACGTCTTCGTGGTGAGCTTCAGCGTGAACATTCTCGCCGGCTTCATAATCCTCGCGTTTTCCATGCCCGTATTCGGCGCCAGCGTGGGTGATGTATTCCAGAAGATGGCCGAGCGGATGATGAATCTAATGGGATTTCTGACGTAGGAGGCCGGCTTTGGCGGAAAAGCACCAGTCGGAAACCGACGACGACAAAACAGAAGAACCCAGCCAGCAGCGCTTGGAGGACTTCCGCAAGGAAGGTCAGGTAGCACAGTCGCGCGAGCTGACTTCGCTTCTGGTGCTGCTTTGCACTCTCGGTGCGATGTACGCGCTCGGCCCTGGCCTTGCCGACGGCTTCATGGACTTCATGCGGCAGATCTTCTATGAGGCGGCCAAGTCGGAGATGACCACCGATCGCGCCGGCTTTTTGCTGTCCCTCTGCCTCGGCCAGGCGGCCCGCCTGGTGCTCCCCATCGCGGCAGCGGGCTTTATCGCAGGCGTATTGAGCTCGGTAGTGCAATTCGGTTTTCTTTTCACCTGGGCTCCGCTTGCGCCGGAGTTCGACCGGATCAATCCGCTTACCGGTTTCCGGCGCCTGGCTTCGATGGGCGCCGTGATGGAAGGTTTCAAGTCGATTTTAAAGCTCGTAGCCGTGGTCTCGGTGACCTACCTCCTGCTCAAGAGCGAGATTCTCGGTTCGTCGTCGATGTCGGAGCTCGAGGGCGGCCAGCTGATGTCCTATATGAGCTCGTCGGCTTTTCGCCTGGTCGGCGGGGTATGCGTGGGTCTTTTCGTGGTGGCGGTGCTGGATTTCTCCTATCAGAAATACCGCTACCGGAAGAGCTTGATGATGAGCAAGCAGGAAGTCAAACAGGAGCACAAGCAGCGCGAGGGTGATCCGCTTCTGAAGGCCAGGATCCGCTCCTTGCAGCGTGAGATGGCCCGTAAGCGGATGATGCAGGAAGTGCCCAAAGCCGACGTGATCGTCACGAACCCGACGCACATTGCGGTCGCGCTCCGCTATGACGCCGAAAAAATGGCGGCCCCCAGGGTGGTGGCGAAGGGGGCGGATCTGCTCGCCCAGAGAATTAAAGAGGTTGGGCGCAAAAACAACATTCCTTTGGTGGAGAACGTACCGTTGGCCCGGGCTCTGCATAAGTCAGTGAAAGTGGGTGGAGTGGTTCCTAGATCTCTCTACCAAGCGGTAGCGGAAGTTCTCGCTTACGTTTACCGGCTCAAAGGCAAGATCAACCTGTGACGGGTGGATAAGTGAACGAAAACACCGGAAAAGCTGGCCTGCTGGGGTTCGCGAAGAACGCCGACATGCTATTGGCCGCGGGCCTCGTCGGCATCCTGGTGCTGATGATCGTGCCTTTGCCGTCGTTCATGATCGACATATTTTTGACGTGTTCGATCGCCCTGAGCATCGTGCTTCTTCTCACCGCCACATACGCGGCCCGGCCGCTCGACTTTTCCGTATTCCCGAGCTTGCTGCTCACGGTAACGTTGTTCCGTCTCGCGCTGAACGTGGCCTCGACAAGGCTGGTTCTCCTACACGGTCCCGAGCAGGGAACGGGTGCAGCTGGCGTGATCATCCGCAGCTTCGGGGAATTCGTCGTGGGCGGGAACTACGCCGTGGGTCTCGTGATTTTCGTGATCCTCGTGATCATCAACTTTGTCGTGATCACCAAAGGCGCGGGCCGCGTGGCTGAAGTAGCCGCCCGTTTCACCTTGGACGCGATGCCCGGTAAACAGATGGCGATCGACGCCGACCTTAACGCCGGCGTGATCAATGAGCAGGAGGCGCGCAAGCGCCGGGCCTCGGTGGCTCAGGAAGCTGACTTCTACGGAGCCATGGACGGTGCCTCCAAATTCGTACGCGGCGATGCCGTGGCGGGCATTCTCATCGTTGTCATCAACGTGATCGGCGGGATCGTGATCGGAACCATCCAGCGCGGCATGCCCGTGGCGGATGCCGCCCAGACTTTCATTCTTCTGACCGTGGGCGACGGACTCGTGACCCAGATCCCGGCTCTTATCATTTCGACCGCCGCAGGTTTGATCGTGACCCGCGCAGGCAGTGCCGGGAATCTCACGGAGGAACTGGGCACCCAGCTCACGAACCATCCCAAGGCGATGGGAATCTCGGCAGCTTCGATGTGCGTGATCGCGCTCATTCCGGGCATCCCGGCGCTTCCATTCGTGGCCATCGGTCTGGCGCTCGGCTATATGTCGTGGAAAGTGAGCGAAGGCAAGAAGGAGAAGTCGCGCACCGAAGCGATCGCCGCCAAAGAGAAAAGCAAGGATGCGGGCGAAAAGATCGAAAGCCTCCTGCCCATGGACATCCTCGAGCTCGAAGTGGGCTACGGCCTGATCAGCATTGTGGATCCGGAACAGAACGGCGAGCTGCTCACCCGTATCAACCAGATCCGCCGCCAGTTCGCCCTGGATATGGGCGTAATCATTCCCAGCCTGCGGATCCGCGACAACCTTCAGCTCAACCCGGGCCAGTACAACTTCATGTTGAAGGGCGTGTCGATCGGCGGCGGCGAATTGATGGTGGATCACATGCTCGCCATGGATCCCGGCAACATAAGCGAGCCTGTGGCAGGCGTGCCCACGACGGAACCGGCCTTCGGCCTTCCCGCCATCTGGATTTCCGCCAACAACAAGGATCACGCCGTTATGTGCGGCTACACCGTGGTGGATCTCTCGACCGTGATGGCCACGCACCTCACTGAAATTCTCAAAAAGCACCTCCCGGAGATCTTCGGCCGCCAGGAGCTCCAGACCCTGCTGGACAATTTCAAGGAGCAGTACCCCAAAGTGGTGGAAGACCTCGTTCCCAATATGATCTCGCCGGCTTTGCTGCTGAAGGTGATGCAGAATCTGCTTCGTGAGCAGGTCCCAATACGCGACATGCGCTCGATTCTCGAGGCGCTGCTCGAAGTTGCCAGCAGCACCAAAGATCCGATCGCACTCACAGAGGCCGCGCGCTCGGCCCTGCATCGTTCGATCACCACACGCCTGGTAAGCATGGGAACGAATGAACTCATGATTCTCACTCTCGATCGGCAGATCGAGGAAACGATCGCCAGCTCGATCGTCAGCACCGACCGCGGCCAGGAGCTCGCCACCGATCCGGACTTCGTGCGCCGGCTGCTGGGCTCGCTCAACCTCGACGTCGCCCGTTCGCTCGAACAGCATTCGCAGGCCATCGTGCTCTGTTCGCCCTCGATCCGCTACCACTTCAAGAAGCTGGTGGAGCGCTTTATTCCCGGGCTTGTGGTTCTCTCCCATAACGAGATCGCGCCCAACGTGAATCTCAAATCGATCGGAATCGTGAGGTTGGAAGATGCAAGTTAAGAAATTCGAAGCGCCCACCATGCAGGAAGCGCTCAAAGTCATCAAGCGTGAGCTCGGCCCAGAGGCCATCATCCTCTCAACCAAACACATCAAGAGCGGTTTCGGCCTGATGAGCAAGGCTTCGGTGGAAGTTACGGCCGCGATCGCCGAAAAGGATCTCAAGAAGAAGCAGGCTG
This sequence comes from Bdellovibrionota bacterium, assembly GCA_036559405.1. Lineage (GTDB taxonomy): Bacteria > Bdellovibrionota > UBA1018 > CAIPTA01 > CAIPTA01 > JAKFYM01. The sequence goes on along the minus strand of DATBTF010000068.1, from coordinate 13,934 downwards.
CTGAGAAAAATCTTCCCCAGGAAGTGAAGGAGAAGATCTGGAACTCCAAGGCCACCAAGCAGGCGGAGATCTACAACGATTATTTCGAGAAGCAGCTCCGCAAGGCGGGCAAGGATACGGTGGAATTGGGCTCTAAGGCCCGGAAACCGGCGCAGCAGCAGCCTCGGACGAGCCCGTCTGCGTCACCGGCGCCGGAAGCTCGCCCTCGGCCTCAGGCCCAGGCCACGGAACAGCGTGCCCAAGCTCAGACTCGTTCCCAGGCGCCTTCCACTTCCCGCGAGCGCCGCTATATCGATATCGGCGACGACGATTCCGTATCTAATACTCCTGCCTACGCACGCGCTCCCGACAAGGTGAAGAGCTTGGAGGCAGATATCGAGCAGCTTAAGAGCATGGTGGTGGAGCTCGCCTCCGGCACTGCCACGCGGGAAAACACCCGCGACGAGGTGGAGCAGGAACTGTCTGATGGCCTGGTGAAAGCGATGCAGGATCTCGTGACGGCCGGCGTGGAGAAGAAGCTGGCGCGCCAGCTCGTGCGCAATGCCGCCTTTGAGCTTGATCCCTCTCAATCTGACGATGAAGCCCTGATCCAGGAGAAGGTGGCGGAGCAGCTGCTTTCCGAAATCCAGGTGGCCGATCTGCTAAGTGGAGTGGGCGCCTCCGCCGGTAAGAGCTCCAGCTCGGTGGTCGCTCTCGTGGGCCCCACGGGAGTGGGCAAGACCACCACCATCGCCAAGATCGCGAGCCTCGCGATCCTGGAGAAGAAGCTGCGCGTGGGCCTGATCAACCTCGATTCCTACAAGGTGGCCGCTGCCGACCAGCTCGCGACGTACGCCAAGATCATGAACGTGCCCTTCCGCTCGGTCGACAGCAAAGAAGAGCTCAACCAGGCCATCTATGATTTTTCGAGCCTTGATCTCGTGTTGATCGATACCACCGGTCGCTCGCAGAAGGATCAGGAGAGCCTGCTTCAGCTGCGCCACATCCTGGCCGGCATCGAGGGAGCCCGCAACGTGCTGATGATCAGCGCGACCACCAAGGACAGCGACATCAATGAAGTGGTGGGTCGCTTCAAAATTTTCAGACCGATCGGTTTGGTGTTCTCGAAACTCGACGAGACGAGCGTTTACGGCTGTATTTACAACGCCCAGAAACGTTGCGGTCTTCCCATGCTCTACTTCACGGTGGGGCAGCGGGTTCCCGAGGATATCGAGAAGGCGAGCGCGGAACGGGTAGTGGATTTGGTTTTGGATTTGTAAACGTAGAGCGGAAGTCCAGGAGGGACGAATGTTGGAGTTAGGCAAGCTACGCCATTTGCGGCAGGTGAAAGACGGAAAACGCGTGATTCCCCCGAGAGTGATTTCTGTCACGAGCGGGAAGGGCGGAGTGGGCAAGAGCAGCGTGGTGGCAAACCTCGCGATGACTCTGGCCGAGAAAGGGGAGCGCGTGCTCCTGCTGGACGGCGACTTCGGCCTGGCGAATCTCGACATCATGCTGGACTTGAAGCCCAGGGGGAACATCCACGATGTGCTGAAGGGCCAGCTCGAAGCCCGCGATATCCTGGCCCGTGTGGCGCCAAATGTCGACATCATCCCCGCCTCCTCCGGCGTGATGGAGATGACCCAGCTGACCGACGAAAAGAAGACCCAGCTTCTCGACGTGATGCAGAGCCTTGAAAACGCCTACGACGTGCTGCTGATCGACACGGGCGCGGGTATCAGCGACGACGTGACCTGGCTGAACTCCTCGGCAAGCGAGATCATCGTAGTGGCCACTCCCGAGCCCACCTCCCTTGCCGACGCCTACGCCTTGATAAAGGTGCTTCATCAGAAGCATAAGGTGAAGGCATTCAAGCTGCTCGTGAACCAGGCGCGTTCGGAAGCCGAAGCCTTGCGTGTATACCAGCAGATTACGGCCGTATCCGACCGCTTCCTGAACGTGGCGATCGACTACCTGGGACACGTTCTCTGGGACGATCTTTGGACGTACGCCGTAAGGCAGAGAAAACCGATCGTGTCGGCTTATCCCAGCTCGAACGCGGCTAAGAATTTCAGCCAGCTCGCCGATACGTTATTTAGGCCTACCGAACGCATGGTTGCGAACGGGGGGAACACACCGTTCTTCAAAGCGCTTCTGGGCCACGCCTAATTACGGAGGATAGGGCATGAACAAGGCCGTCGAGAAATACAAGAACCAGTCAGAGAAGCAACCTGCCCGTTCTTCCAAGAAAGAAAAGGGCAAGCTGATCGATGGTCTCAGTAAAGATGAGATCGTCGTCAAATACGCTTCGCTAGTGAAATATTTGGCGCAGAAAATCGCCATCCGCCTTCCGGCGAATATCGAGCTGGACGATCTGATCAGCGCCGGAGTGATCGGCCTGATGGACGCCGTCGACAAATACGACCACACTCGCGACAACAAGTTCAAAACATACGCCGAATTCCGCATCCGCGGCGCGATGCTCGACGAGCTGCGCTCGCAGGACTGGGTTCCGCGCTCCGTGCGCGAGAAGGCCAAGCAGCTGGAGCGCGTGTTCGCCCGCATCGAGCAGGCCAAGGGCCGCCCTGCCACCGATACCGAAGTGTGCGAAGAGCTGAAGATCAGCCCGCAGGAATATGCCGACCTGTTGAACGAAGTGCGCTCCGTTTCCCTGCTCAACTACGACGATCTCAACAGCCTCACCAAAACGGATAAGAAGTCGATGCTCGGCCTGATGGAAAACGGCCGGCTCAACAACCCCTTTGCCGAGGTGTCCCGCACGAACCTGAAAGGGATGGTGGAGAAGGCGATCGCTGATCTTCCCGAGAAGCAGCGCCTCGTGCTGGCTCTCTACTACTATGAGGACATGAACCTCAAGGAAATCGGGCGGGTGCTCGAGGTCACCGAGAGCCGGGTGAGCCAGCTGCATACGCAGGCCGTGCTCCGCTTGAAGGCCAAGCTAAAAAACAATTTTGACGAGTTCGTGCAGCTACTGGCGTGATTTAAGGAGAATGCTCCAGGAGGGGGCGTGCAGCACCGGCAGCAGATCAGGGAACAGCTGGGGATCATCGAGGAAAGACTCGAGGATCTCGGCGCGTTCGCGTCCGCGAACGAACGACAGGCTTTGCGGTCCCCCGATCCTTTCTCTTTCGGCTCCGACCTTCTGCTGCAGGAGGCATTGGACTCCGTACGCGATCTGGGCCAGCTGATCCACGAGCAACAGCTTTTCAAAAGTCTGCCGGCCGATGATTTTCTTAGGCGCGTCTGTACCCTGCTCGTGCAGGACGCCGCCGCACAAGGCAGTGATGTCGCGATTTCGCACTTCGGATCCGGCAAGGTATCGATGGAGATGGCCGAACTCGTGATGGGCGCGATTATCGCCAGCTTCAAGGCCTGCCTTAAGGGACAAAAAACCTTCAGCCGCGTGCAGCGGGTGAAACAGCATCTCTTCCCCACCGCATCCATCTATCTCGAGCTGCAGGCCACCCATGGCGAGGTGCAGTTCCGTCTTATCGACGACGGCCGCGGCTACGCCAAGGAATCGGCAACAATGGAGAAGCAGTTCCATAAGCTTCGCGAGCATATCGGGAACTGCGGCGGCTGGTTCCGCTACTCGAGCTGCGAAACCTATGGCGGCCTCATTGAGTTCAAGGTGCCGCTTGCACTGAGCAGGGCGGAGGCGCTGATCCTCCGTGAAGGTGACTTTGAACTTCTGCTGCCGTCGTCTTGTGTCGCCGAGACCATTGAGCGCCAGGGTAAGGGCAGAGTGCCGCCGGGTGCCACGGTGTACCGGATTGACGAGCACGCGGGGCTCGTGCCGGGAGGGGAGGATTCCCCCGTTCTGCTCCGCCTCGGGGTGGCCGACCTCCAATTCTGGGTCGGTTGCGAGGCGGTCGCCGGCAAGACACTGGCAAGGCGCGTTTCGGCCGCAGATTTTGTGGAGAAAGGATCCTGGATGCAGGATCTGGGTGTGTTCCAGTCCGAAGGCATTAACCGTGCTCTTCCGATGCTCGAGGGGCGCGCCTTGGTGCAGTTTTATCAGGCGGGAGAAGTACGATGAAATCCAACCGTGTGCACCTTTTCCTGGTTTGGTCGGTCTGCGGCGCGCTCTGTCTGGCTTTGCTCGTGGCCTTGGGCGGATACTTCAGCTCCGTCGAGAGCAGCGGCAGCAGTGTTGTTTCTGAAAAACGTCTCTTGTCGCAGCTGAAGACTTTCCATGAGCACCTGAAGCGGGCAGAAAGCCCCGAGGACGCCAAAGCCGCCCTGAAGCTGCTGGAGACCCTCAGCGGTTTCGGCCCTGACAGCCAGGGCGCGCGCGAGCTGAAAAAAGCCTACAGCCCCGTGCTTTCCGTGTTCGCGTCCAAGCCCCGTGAGGCGGAAGCCCGATTCCAGTACTCCAAAAAGCGCGAGCTCATGGAAAATCTGGTGAATGCCTATCGCAAGGAGATCCCCAACGGCAGCATAAGCGTGCGTGCCGCATATCTGAACATTCTCTTTGATACGCAGAGCAGCCTGCTGAACGACACCGATGAGACGGAGCAGGTTTACCTGAAGCGGAGCCGTGAACGCCTCGACGGTCTCAAGGCCGCCGTGGCCTCTTCCCGCGACCCCGGACTGCCTGGACGGGTGACGAACATTGAATCCATCTTCCAAAGCTACGAGCGCGGCTTCCAGCAGGGCGTGAAGTGGCGCGGGGAGAAAGCGGATATCCTGGCCCGCGAAGAGAAAAGCCTTCCCGAGATCGCCAAACGCATCTTTTCCTCCGAAGACGCCGGCGTGGACGATACCAGAAGGACCTTCCTCTACATCTGTTTCATCTCCCTCCTGGTGGCGGCCGTCTGCTTCCTCACTATCTTCATCGGATTCAAAGTTCTTCGCTTGCGGTTTGATCTGAAGCAGGATGCCTTCCTCGCTTATCTCCGCACTTTCGGCGGCGAACGCACGGACCCGCAGATCGAGAAGGCGCTGGACGGCTTGCGGGACGACGACGACTGGGCGCGGATGCTAGCCGAGGCGCAGCGAGCCGAGGAGGCCTTCCTGCGGTCGTGCCAGAATCTCCTGGCCGTGCCCCGCTCGATCCGCGCGCCCTTCTTTGTGCTCGGCAAGGACAAGACGGTGCGCTACTGGAACGAGGCTGCGAGCGCGCTTTTCGGATTGAACAGCGAGAAAGAGTGGAGCCTTCAGGACATCCTGCGCGGCGAGCAGCTGGGCGCACGCGAAGGCGAGACCGGCCCTCTTCTCGATCTGATCCGCAACTCTTTCACCTCTCTCACCGAAGACCGCTATGAGCTGAACGTTCGGAGCGGAGGAGAGTGGCAGCCCTACGAACTGACTATGAGCCCGGTGACCTTTGGTCCCCTGGCGGGCGGCAAGATCTTCATATATCGCAGCATCCGCAGCGAGGCCGAGCGAGTGGACAAGTCCGTCGGTGCCCAGGTCGAAAGAATCCGCGAGATTGTGCACAAGGTGGCGCATAAGGTGCCTACGGAGCTCACCGCTCATGCGAACGACGCTACAGCGGTGAAAACCATGCTAATGGACCTCACTACGCTCCAAAGACGCACCGACGAGCGAGAGCTGCTCTGGAAAACCGAGGCCCAGGCGCTTATCGATCAAGTGAGCCGCCAGCAGGAAGTGCTGCACAAGCTTTCCGAGGAACTCGGGCGGATCCGGGCATCGCAGTCCGAAGCGCTCGAACTCGTGCGTGCCGTGCATTCCGGCGAAGAGCATCTTCACGACGAGGTGTGCGTGATGGAGCGGGATCTCGAGCGCTGGGTTATGAACCGCCGTCGTCTCGCGGTGGATCTGCGCCAGCAGGCCGAGGTGCTGGATAAGGTGAAAACATTCGAGGACCGGCTGCGGGCTTCCACCAATGAGGTGAATGCCGAGCTGGAATCCTATGAAAACGAGCTGCAGGAAATCAGGCAGGCCGCCGAAGCCGCGCGCGTGCACAGCGTGAACCTGAGCCTGGTGCGCGATCCCGGTTACTGGGAGCATGCAGCGCGGGCGCGGGCATTCGCCCACGAGCTGGCGCGCTTCGCCGCCCGTGCGGAAACGCTGAGGGACAAGGTGCGCAACTTCCTTGCCGGGCATCCCGGGGGAGCGCTTGCTGCTCACCTCCGCGGACCCGCCCTCGACGAATCGGTTCTGCGGGAGATCGCCGAGGAGCAGGAGCGGATCGCCGCCCTGCTGGGCCGCTGGAAGGCTTCGGGAGAAAATCTCCTGAGTGGTGGAGGCAAGGCCCTTGAGATTCTCACTACCAGCGAGAAAAAGGGCGCCGTGGCCACGCAGCTGGGGGAAACCAGCCTGCTGATCAACGAACAGGCGCGAGGGAATCTGGAGAGATGGAGCTGATCAGTCCTAACGCTAGTTTTTAGGACTGAGCTTGTTCAGCAGTGCGAGCGCTTTCTTTTTCAGCTCATTCTCGGTACCGCTATTATCAATGAGATAGTCGGATCTGCGGATCTTCTCTTCCTGCGACATCTGGCTCGAAAGCAGTAGGAGCGCCTGCTCCCGGCTGCAGTCGTCGCGGTCCATGATGCGTTGTAGGCGCAAATTATCGTCGGCGCGTACGCAGATCACCTTGTCCATCTTGCTATCGCTTTTAGCCTCGAATAGGAGCGGAGCTTCGTAGAAAACAAGCCGCGCGCCCTGGCCGAACGCCTGGCGGGCGAGAAAGAGGGAGCGGTTCTGGATGCGGGGGTGGGTAATGCGCTCCAACTTCCGCCGGAGATCGGGGTCCTGGGCGATCTTTTCGCGTACATACGAGCGGTTTAGCGTGCCGTCGGGGGCCAGGCTTTCCGTTCCGAAGAGCTTGGCGATTTCGCTGAGGGCGGGCGCTCCGGGGGACACGATTTCCCGGGCGATCTCGTCGGCGCTGAGCACCGGATAGCCTTGCTCACGGTACAGGGTGGCAACGGTGCTTTTACCCGCGCCCATACCGCCCGTGATGCCTATGAGCAGGCTCTGGACGGGCATCGCTTTTTTTACTCGCCTTTGTCTCACACGCTTTCCGATCTTGAGTCTTCATCGGTTAGTGCTTGGGGAGCGCTCAGATAAAACCGATATGTATGATAATACAGAAGTTTTGCGCCGGATGGTTGTAATAAATGCCTGATCAGCAGAACCCAAAATTCGAAAAACAGGGAAAGAGCGTCCTCGAGACGAATCATCCGCTCTTCGTCAAAATCAAGAAAGAGCTGCCGTTCATCCATTCGCGCGGTTTCGACTCAGAAAATCCCTGGGTGGCGCGCTTCCAGGTGTTCGCTCGCAAGTACGATCTGCTTCGTCTGGGACTGATCTTCGTCTCCGCCCTGGTGCTCAGCTTTTTCATCTACCGGCAGATCACGGATCCCTTTCTCGACTATCGATTAGGAGATACCGCCAAGCGCCATCTCGTTGCCCAGCGTACGATGGAGATGGTCGACGAAGAAACCACCGATGCCAAGCGCAAGGCGGCCATGGAGAGCATCCTGCCCGTTTACGACTACGACCGTCGTCTCTCCGGGCAGATCCGCGCCAAAATCAACCATGCCTTCGCCACCGTAAGGAAGCAGCATCAGGCCGCCGTGAATGTCGCCGGCCGGCGCTGGCCTCCGGGGGAGCTCGAAAAGCAGCCCGCTTTCGCGGACGCGAAGAAGACCCTGGAAGATCTTCTCGGCACCGAGCTGACGGATGCCCAGGTGGAGGCGGTGGTACGCCTCAAATTTTCCTCCAGAATCGAGCGCGTTCTCGAGCACTTCATTGCCGATGCCTATGTGAACCTGATCGTGAGCAACCGCGAGCTGCTCAAGGCTGATTCCAGCAAGGGAATCTCCTTGAACCGCCTCGACGACGGGAACGACAAACGCTCTGAGATCATTTTCCAGAACATCAGCGCCATCATCGACGTGGAGGCCGCCCGGAACGATATGCAGGCCAAGGCCCGTTACTTCTTCGAGGGGCCCGGAAACGAAGGCAGCCCCGCCTTTAACGAGCGGATCCTGGGCATTGCGAAGCGCCTCGTGGTGCCGAACCTCACCTTGAACCGCCAGGAAACTGAACGCCGCCGGCAGGCGGTGGTGGATGAAATCAAGCCCGTGATCGTACGCATCAACAAGGGCGAGAGCATCGTGCGGTTTGACGAAACCATCAACAAGCGCCATCTGGCCATCCTCCGGCAGATGCAGAAGGACGAGCTAAACGACAACTCCCGCATCCAGTTCTTTTTCACCGCCGTTTTTCTCTGCGTGATCATCTTCTCCGTGGTTTCCTTTCTGCAGGGCGGGATCTCCTCCTTCCGGCTCACCGGGCAGGATATTCTGACTCTTTGTCTGCTGATGGTGGCCACGATCCTTATGGTGAAGGGAACGCAGTTCATTGCTGCCGAGGCCTTGATCGAAAAATTCCCCCAGGTTCCTTTCGATTTTTACTACTATTTGCTGCCCGTGGCGGCGGGAACCGTGATCGTGCGGATGCTCATGGACAAGGAGCCGGCGCTGCTCTATTCGCTGGTGCTTTCCGTGGTGGGCGGCATTCTGCTGGAAAGAAACTTTTTTTACAGCGCCTATATCCTCAGCTCCTCGCTCACCGCTGCGCGCCTGGCTCATACGATCAAAACCCGTTCGGTGATCTATAGAGCGGGCCTGATCACCGGCGCCCTCAATATGGTGCTGATCGTCTGCATCATCGCCAACACCCGCAATGCCGCTTCGCTCAACATGCTCTGGGAGGACTCCGGCTGGATCTTTTGGGCGGGGCTGCTTTCGGGCTTCCTGCTTTCCGTGATCGTGGTGAGCCTGGTGCCTTTGGCGGAGATGGTTTCCGGACGCACCTCAGACCTGCGACTGCTCGAGCTCGCCAATATGAACCATCCGCTGCTCCGCGACCTGATGGTGAAGGCGCCTGGCACCTATCACCACTCGATCGTGATCGGTTCGCTGGTCGAGGCGGGGGCCGAGTCGATCGGCGCGAACCCGCTTCTGGCCCGGGTGATGGCCTATTACCACGACGTGGGGAAGATGGAGCGCCCGCTATATTTCATCGAGAACCAGGGTGGGGGATACAACCGCCACGATGCGCTGCAACCCCATATGAGTGCCATGGTGATCCGGGAGCACGTGAAGAAGGGCCAGGAGCTGGGCCGTAAGTTCAAGCTGCCACAGCCGCTCATTGATGCCATGAGCGAGCACCACGGCAGCTCGACCATCTGGTACTTCTACAATAAGGCCCGGTCCCAGTCCGACGAACCGGATTCGGTGCTCGAAAGCGACTATAAATACGACGGCCAGAAGCCCCAATCCAAGGAAACCGCCTTGGTGATGCTGGGAGATGTGGTGGAGGCCGCCACCCGGTCTGTCGCCGATCCCACCCCCCTGCGGCTTTCTGGCGTGGTGAAGAACATTCTCAATAAATACTTCGCGGAAGGCCAGCTTTCGGAGTGCGACCTGACCTTGAGGGATCTTGACCTCATCGCCAAGAGCTTCCTGGATGTGCTACTGGGCATCTACCACGCGCGCATCGAATATGGCGTGAGTTCCATCCGGGAGAATGCTAAGAGGAAGCCCCATGGCAGTGCAGATCCAAAAAACAGTCCCAGGCCATCAGCAGGAGGAGGCGTGGCTACGGCGTCGGGCGCAGCGCCTTATACGCGACCTTTCCGCGTGCCGGGTTCCGGGGGCGGCGGCTCTAAAAAAAGCTGAGCTCTCGATCTTGCTCACCGACGACCCTCATATTCAGATGCTCAACCGCGATTGGAGGGGCAAAAACAAAGCTACGGACGTGCTTTCCTTCCCCCAGGTAGAGGCCTCCGACCTTCAAGAGTTGGGGCGCGCCGCCAAAAGCGGGCTCAAAGGCCTGCCGGATTGGTGGCTGGGCGACGTGGTGATCAGCATTGAAAGAGCCAAGGCCCAGGCCGAGGCTCACGGCCATGCCCTCAAAGACGAGCTGGAGACCCTGCTGGCCCACGGCCTGCTCCACCTTTTGGGCTTCGACCATGAAAAGTCCGCGGGCGAAGCGACCCGGATGCGGAAGCTCGAGGAGCGCCTCCTTGGCCGCACCATGATCCATCACTAGGGCTTGACACGCTAAGGCGTACCCCCCAAACTTTAGATATGACTGACAGGGTGCCCCAAGAGATCCAGGTCCCGCGCCAGGTGATGAAAGCTCGTCCTTCCAAGGACGTACACTGGCTGAAGCGTCTCTCGGAAAATGAGACCGAGCTGCTGCGCACCGGTTCGGGTGATTTCGTCAGCCACCAGGACCACCGCAAAGTAGTGGAAGAGGCTTCGCTGGAGTTCATGCAGGAGCTGCGGGAAGAGTTTCTCGGCTGCGTTGACCTTTTCAACTCCTATCGGGGTGGATCGCACCTTCCGAACTCTGTGAAGATCTTCAATATCTCCAACACCCAGGCCGACTTCATCATCTTCCGCAATACGTTGAAGCTCGTGGTTTCGAATCCGGCCTTGGGGGTAATCAATTTTTCCTTCGTGAACCGGGCGAACACTTTCACCAAGGCGCCGGTCAAAACGAAAAAAGAGGGTTACGATCTGATCGCCCAGCTCTATCCGTTCAATGATCTGGCTTGGACCTTCCACGGGGAACGGATCAACGTGGAGGCGGTAGTGCGCTATCTCTTCACGGAATTTGTAAAGTCTTCTGCCATTTTTTAGCGCCTACGCCCGGGCTGAGTTCCTGTATAAGATTCCAGAAAAGCTGTGATTTGTTTTCCGCCTTCCAGGAAGCATACTGGCTCTCCATCAGACCGCTCACCATCGTGAGATCACGTTTGGCGTCCTGAAGCTCTTGCACGAGCTTGGGATCGGATCCCATCAGGTTATACCAGCTCTCGACGAGCTCGAACTCGGTCATGTTCGCCCCGCCCACATGGAAAAGCCGGTGCCTGGCCGGGAACTCACCCTTGAGCACAGTCTCCGCGGCATTCAGGAAGGAACGGATGCTGATATAGGAGCGGGATTTGCGCTTCGAGGCCTCGAATATTTTTTTACTGGAAGCGAACGAGCGGATGCGGTCGAAGAAGCTGGAACGGTGCGGGTGGCCCACGCCGAGCACGCGTCCCACACGCAGGTTCGTGCTTTCCATGGTTTGTGCCCGCACGTAGGAAAGGGCCGTGATTTTCTGCTTACCCACCGAATCGTGGAGGGTGAAGTCGGTGTCGTCCTCTTTGTAGCCGCCCTTTTCGCCGTCGAATACCTCGCCGCAGCCCAGATTGATGTATTTGGCTTTCAGGCGCCCCGACAGGATGCCTAAGGATACCGGAAGCATGATGTTGACGAGGTCGGAAACCTTGGGCTGGGCTTCCACTTCCTTGCGGTCGCTCATGCCAACGGCATTGATCACGAAATCTGGTTGCTGCATCCGCACCAGCGCTTCGAGCATTTCCGTGTTTTTGAGGGAGATGGGGAAGATCTGGGTATCCGGGATCAGCACCTGGTTGGTGAAGCAGGCGCCCGATACCAGGAAGTCCTTGCGGAGGTGCCAGCCCAGAGCGTTGCCGAGAAGGCCGCTGATCCCCGCGATAAAGACTTTGGGCTTGGACTTCATTCTCTTATTTTGCCGCAAAAATCGACGGGGTGGAAGCTTATGCTTCCACCCCTTCTCTACTGGTTTGCTTTGGCCGGTTAACTTAGCCCAGGAGCTTCAGAGCGTTCTGCTGCGACGAGTTCGCGTGGCCGAGTACGGCTACGCCAGCTTGTTGCAGGATCTGTTGCTTCACCAGTTCCGAGCTCTCAACTGCGATATCCGCATCACGGATGCGGGAGTTCGCGGCGGAGAGGTTCTCGTCATAGATCGACAGGTTGTTTACCGTGGAGGCCAAGCGGTTTTGCATGGCGCCCAGGTTCGCGCGCACTTCGTTCACCTTTTTCAAGCCGGCGTCGAGTCTGCTGAGAGAAGTTTGTGCACCCAGTTTGGTGGCACACTGCTCTTGGTCAACTCCGAGCGCCGCGAGACGGCTGTCGGCGAACTTGGTGTCGTAACTCAAGCGGTCGTTCTGCGTATTGAAGATACCCACTTGAATGTCGATCGGATTTTCGCGTCCAGCCAGCACTTGCGTGCCGTTGAACGTGGTGCTGGTTGCGATCCGCTGGATTTCATCTTTGAGGGATTGAAATTCGCGGTCGGTGAAGGCCCGTTCCGTGTCTCCGATGGTATCCGACGCTGCTTGCACAGAGAGTTCGCGGAGACGAACGAGAATGTTGGAAATCTCGTTGAGTCCGCCCTCCGTCACTTGCACGAGGGAGATACCGTCAGAGGCGTTGCGTTTTGCTTGCCGCAAACCGCGGATCTGGCCTTTCAAGTTTTCGGAAATCGCGAGACCGGCGGCATCATCACCAGCTTTGTTGATGCGGCTACCGCTAGACAGGCGTTCCAGTGACTGGCTCATTGCGTGGGTGCTATTTCCTAGCAACCTTTGAGCATTGAGCGCGGCCACGTTTGTATTAATACGTAGACCCATATTTTATCCTTCCTTGGTCATCCTAATGTCCTCCTTGAATCACCCTTCTCTATATAGAAAGGCACAGCATCCTGCTGTTGATGGTTACACTCGGTTTTTGGTTCGCCCAAATAGGTTGGTTCCGGTCTCTTGAGAAGACCGGAACCTTTTCGCAGGAAACAGGGCGCAACTTTTAACATTGCGTTTTTGTGTACGGCTGGTTCGCGTTTAACTTGCAGTCACCTTCACTCTCACAAGGCCGGATGGCCCTCGTTCACAAATCGTTTAGAACTCTCTCGCTCCTCAGTGCTGCATGGCACTCAGGAGCTGCAGGGCACCTTGCCCGCTATTGTTCGCCTGAGCCAGCACCGAGGTGCCGGCTTGGGCGAGGATGTTCTGTTTCGTGAGCTCCGCCGTCTCCTCTGCCATGTCGCAGTCGCGGATCCGGGAGTTCGCGGCCGAGATGTTCTCAATCGAGATCGCGGCGTTGTTCACGGTGCTCTGTAATCGGTTCTGGATCGCACCGAAGTCGGCGCGGATCGCGCTCACCCCCGCGATCGCCTTGTCGATGAAGGAGAGCGCGCTTTGGGCGGCGTTTTTGTCCAGCACGTTCGTCAAGTTCAGGCCAAGAGCCGTGGAACCGATGTTCGTCGCGCTGGGGTCGAAGGTGATTCGGTCGGTGGTGGGGTTGTTTCCCGTGCCCACCTGTATGTCGATGATTCCGCCTTGTCCGTTCAGCAGAGGAACGCGGTTGAACTCGGTGGAGTTCGAAATCCGGTCGACCTCGCTGATCAAGGCTTCGTATTCTACGTTGAGGAAGCGTCTTTCATTAGGACCGATCGTATCGGAAGCCGCCTGCACCGCGAGTTCGCGGAGCCTTACGGCGATGTTCGATACTTCCGTGAGACCACCTTCCGCCACCTGCACCATCGAGATGCCATCGTAGGCGTTGCGCTCAGCCTGCTTCATGCCCCTGATTTGGGCTTTCAAGCTTTCCGAGATCGCGAGGCCTGCGGCGTCGTCACCGGCGCGGTTGATGCGGCTGCCACTCGACAATCTCTCGAGGCTTTTGTCGAGGGATTGGCGGGTGAGTCGCAGCGAACGTTGGGCGTTCACCGAAGCTACGTTGGTATTGATTCTCAGTCCCATGACTCCATCCTCCGTGATGGGAATCCGTTTCTCTCGGCATCGCGATCCTTGCTTTGCCGGCAGGCCCGGGTTTGGTGCCTACATGTATCTCTTCGGAGGCGGAAATTTTTCCTTAAGGAGAAAATGCAAAATATTTAGACAGTGGGCAGAATGGAACTATGAAGATGCGAAATCCGGATAAGAAGGAAATCGCCGATCTAACTGGTCGGATATCGCAAGCGCTGGGATATAATAAGGAGGAGGGTGGAGTGTTAAAAGACTTCCCCCAACTCTACCAAGCCAGCAATTCCAAACATTTATGGGTGAGCGAGGAGAATTCCACGATCGCCGCGCATGCGGGTTTTTATCCCTCTGTGATGAAGGTGGAGAACCT
>DATBTF010000067.1:0-5240 GCA_036559405.1 Bdellovibrionota bacterium | reverse complement strand
CGGTGCGTAAGGTTTCGGGCTTGGAGCCTATGGAAATCTTCTTGCCCGTGGCATTTTCACAAAGGGCCGTATACTCCAGCAAGGAGGTGCTTACTTTGTTTCCGCCACCCACGTTATAGGTGTGGACCTCCGTAGCCTGTTGCTCTACCTGCTTATAAAGCAAGGCAAACAGATCTTCGGGATGCAGGAGATCCCGCACCTGCAGGCCCTTTCCGCCAAAACCAGTATACGAGAGAGCGCCGCCGAAGAAATGGCGGGCCACCCAGAGCGTGAAGACGCCCTGGTCGGTCTTGCCCATCTGTCCTTCGCCGCAGAGCACGCCACAGCGGTTGATCACGCCTTTCAGCCCATAGGAGCGGTTGTATTCCTCCAGCAGCAGTTCGCCTGCGAGTTTGGTGGTGCCGTAAAAGGAGCGATATTGCCCAGTGGAAAAGTCCTCATTGATGCCATCATTGGAGATGCCCCGTTTTCCTCTGATGGACGCCAGCTCGAGGCGGGTCTTACCCGGCTCCAGATCCAGCGAGGTGAGCGCGGGGATGGAATAGACCCGGCTCGAGGATAGAAAGACCACGAAGCCGCAGCGTTTGCGCGCGAATTCCAGGCACTGCACGGCGCCGCCGAGGTTGGTCTGGATCACGTAGAGGGGCGAGCCGGTGTCGCCTGCCTGCACCGAGGGCTCCGCCGAGGCCTCGATCATCAGGTCGAAGTTTCCCGTGAGCATTTCAAAATCTTCCGGATTGCGGATGTCCCCGTGCACGAATTCGATGCCGTGGCTCTTCAGTGTGGGCAGATTCAGCTCGCTCCCGCGCCGCTTGAGATTGTCGAAGCATGTGATCTGCGCCGCGGGAATTTTTTCCTTCCACAGCAGGGCCAGGCGCGAGCCTACGAATCCTGCACCGCCTGTGATCAAGATCTTCATGCGCTCTTTGCCGAGTCTTCTTCCGTGGGCTTGTTCGCCACACGCATCCGGCGCATATAGTCCTCGCCGGTCAGCATCTTTTCCAGCCATACATAGAGCACGATAAAAAGATAACGACTGCCCATCTCTTCGATCTTGAGCTTCGATACCCCGTGCTTGCGGTTGGTCCAGGAGATCGGGATTTTGCGGAAGGTATAGCCGCGCACGATTGCCTTTAACGGTAGCTCGACGGTGAGGTTGAAGTGGCAGGCCACGATGGGAAGCAGTCCCTCGATCACCTCGCGGCGGTAGGCCTTGAAGGCGTTGGTGATGTCGTTGTGCTTGATCCAGAAAAGGTACTTGATGACCAGGTTGGCGCAGCGGTTGAGCCAGAGCTTCACGATGGGGTAGTCGATCACTTTCGATTCGCGGATGAAGCGGGAGCCGAATACGCACTCGTAGCCGGCCTTGAGGGAGTCATAGTAGGCGAGGATGTCTCTGGGATGGTCGCTGAGATCGGCCATCACGAAGCAGATCGACTGGCCACGGAAGCTCTCGATGCCCTTGCGCAGAGCATAGCCGAAGCCGTGGGGCGGGCGGTTGTTCACGTGGCGGAGAAAGGGAATCTTTTTTTCCAATGAAACCAAAACGGCCTCGGTGCCGTCGGAGCTGTTGTCGTTCACGACGAGGATTTCGTAGTCGGAAATGTTCCGCTTGGCAAAGGCTTCGGCGATCGCACCTATTGTCTCGGGTAAAGACTTCTCTTCGTTGTGCGCGGGAATCACCACGGAGAAAAAAATCTTTGGGTCGAGTGGGGTGAGCTTCATCGGCTTATGCGGCTCGGGCTTTTTTGCCCTGGCCCCACCTTTCCACATTCGCTTCGAAAATCTCGCCCAGGATGTCGTTGATGCCTTTGGTGAGCTTCCAGCCTGGATAGTGGTTCTGGAATTTGGAAACGTCGCTGATGTACCAGATATGGTCGCCGATGCGGTTGTCTTCGGCGTAGGAGTAGTTCATCTTTTTCCCGGTGATCTTCTCGCAGAGGGTGATCGCCTCTTTCATGCTGCAGTTGCTGAAGCGCGAGCCGCCGATATTGTAGACCTCGGCCACACGGGGCTTCTCAAAGAAATGGTGGAAGCCGCTCACGAGATCGGCGCTGTGGATGTTGTCGCGCACCTGCTTCCCTTTATAGCCGAAGATCTGGTAGGGGTCGCCAGTGACGGCGCACTTCATCAGGTAGGCGAGGAAACCATGGAGCTTGGCGCCGGAATGGGCGGGGCCGGTGAGGCATCCGCCGCGGAAGACCCCTGTGTACATGCCGAAGTAGCGGCCATACTCCTGCACCAGAACGTCGGCGGCCACCTTGCTGGCGCCGAAGAGCGAGTGCTTGCTCTGGTCGATCGACATCGTTTCGTCGATGCCTTTGAAAAAAGCGTGCTTGGAATCGATCTCCCAGCGGTTCTCGGTTTCGACGAGCGGCAGGAAGTTCGGCGTGTCGCCATATACTTTATTCGTGGAGGTGAAGATGAACACCGCCTTGGGCGCGAACTGGCGCGTGGCCTCGAGCAGGTTCAGGGTACCGTTGGCGTTCACGGAAAAGTCGGTGAAAGGCTCCTTGGCCGCCCAGTCGTGCGAGGGTTGCGCAGCGGTGTGCACGATCAGTGAGATGTCGCTGGAGTATTCCTTGAAAATTTTGCTGACTGCTTCAAAATCGCGGATATCGACGGGGTAGAGCTTGAAGTCGTCGTAGCATTCTTTAAGTTCCTGCCCCATCCACTTCGTGGAGCCTTCGGGGCCGAAAAAGTATTTCCGCATGTCGTTGTCGATGCCAACCACGCGAAAGCCTTTTTCTGAAAAGTATTTTACGGATTCCGCACCGATCAGGCCGCAAGCGCCTGTAACTAAAACAGTCTTCACTAGTAGATCCCTCCCTGGGTTCTGCTTAACGTTTCGACATTGCTTGAAGTTCGGCTTAGGAGAATTGCTGGGAAATTCGGAAAATGCCGCTGCTCTAGCTAAGAAAAGCCGGGCGCGGAGTTTTTTAGTCAGAATAAAAAGATGAATTTCTCAGGAAATAGGCTGGCGGCATACCGCTACCGTGAGCCCCGCCTGGCGCCAATGCCAGGGGCTGAAGCGGTAGTTCCCGACTTCTTCCGGGCAGGATTCGAGATAGGGTGAGAGATCCTGCTTTTTGTTTTCCTGACTCTTCATTTCCGAAACTTTTTTCGCTTCTCTCGCGGGCCGGCGCAGCGAATGCCGCAGATTCCAGAAATCGAGGCTAAAGAGCAGGCTCTGCAGCCAGGGGCGCTTGCGGAACTGCCCCAGCATGGTCACGGAGCCGAAGTGTTTTCCCAAGGCCGCGCGTAACTCAGGGGCAGTGAGGTTATTGATGTGGAAGTCGGGCACCTGCACGCCGCTCTTCGTGACCACCTCGTGGTTGGGAGTCGACAGCAATAAAATTCCATCCGGCCCGAGTTTTTTGGCAATGCCTCCCAGGAAACGATCCGTCTCCGCCGGTGGCAGGTGCTCGATCACTTCGAAGGCGACCACGTAGTCGAGGGGGTGCTCGAATTTTTCCAGCGCCAGCACATCGAACGAACGGAAGGAAAGGCTGGGCTTGTGGAAGGCGGAGCGGGCGATCTCGAGCGACTTCTCGTTGAGGTCGATGCCGTACACGGCACGCGCTTTCTGGGAAAGAATATAGGACCCATAGCCCTTCCCGCAGGCGCAGTCGAGCACGCTCTTGCCCTCCATTTGCCCGCTCGCCCACCAGTAGCGGCTTACATGGTCCCAGAAAAAGGGGGAATGCGGGTCGAGATCGAGAGAGTCGAATTCGAAGGCCTGGTACATCTAGACAAGGGTACAATAGATGGCGCCGTGTTAGGCTGGAAAGATGCACGACCTGGCTTCCCGAATCCGGATTAAAAGCTCAAAGGGACTCAGCTTCCGTGGCGTGCGCTGGTTTCATGAGATTCGTGACAGGAAGCAGGTGAGGCTGGCGCGCTTCGGCAGGCAGAGCGCTTACTTTTATATGAATGTTCCCGGGCTGATCCAGTTCCGGATCCGCAAAGACGGGAGCGAAATCGCCTACCGCGCCCATGCTTCGCTTTCTCCCTCAGACATCGCGGGCTTGATCAGCACCCAGGCCATGCCGATGGCCTTGCAGCTGCGCGGCTTTACAGTATTGCACGCCTGCGCTGTAAAGATCGGCGGCAAGGCCGCGCTTTTTCTCGGGCCTCAGGGACAGGGGAAATCCACCTTGGCAGCGGCCTTTCTGGCGGCAGGCTATTCCGTGCTGAGCGACGACGTGGTTCCTTTGCTGTTCACTCACGGCAAGCCGAGGGTCATTCCTGCAGCGCCGGAGATCCGGCTTTTCGCGTCGACCGCCAAGAGAGTATTGCCGAGGAAGTGGCTCGCAAACAGTACTCCTGTTTTGCATAAAAGGCGTATCACGCTGGATCGAAAATCCCATGTCTCGCGTCCGCTGGAAGTTTCCTGCATCTTTCTACTGGAGACGTCGGCCAAGCTGAAAATTGAAGAGCTGAGCGGCGCTTCCGCGCTTTCCGGGGCTCTCCGCTCCTGCTTTCGGCTTGATATTGGCAATCCCCGTTTGCTGCGGGGCGAGCTGGAAAGTCTCGCCAGGCTGGTTGAAGAAGTGCCCGCCTACCGCTTAAGATACCCCCGAGGCCTAGCGAAACTGGAAACCATGGTGCGGGGCATAGCCAGGAAGATCAAAGATGAGCAAAGCGCAGATTAAAGCAGAAACCAAGTTCCTCCTTCATCCAGATGCTGTTCACCGCAAGCTGCAGGGCGAGGAAGTGCTGCTGCAGATGCAAACGGGGCGCTATTTCGGTCTCGACGAGATCGGCACGAAAGCCTGGGATGCCCTGGTGATTCAGCAACTATCGCTCGGCCAGTGCGCGCGGCAGCTAGCGGAAGAATTCGCCGTCGACGAGAAAACAGTTCAGAATGACATCTCTCATTTGGTGAGCGACCTTTTGGAGCAGGGGCTGCTCGAGGCAGTGAAGGCTTGAAGAGAGCGCTGCTACTCCGCCCGTTTTTTCTGCTGAACTTATTCGGAAAATATTTGTGCGTTAGCCTGGGGCTCCGTTTTCTCAGTCCGCAAACCCTGGTGCAGTGGCTTTCTCGTCGTTCAGGCCGGAAGGAGAACGACCTATCCTTCGCTTTCAAAACTGCCGTGGGCCTGGATAAGTATCTTTCTGCCCGGAATTCCTGCTTGCGCTCTGCGCTCGCCGCTTACTGGGCGGCGCCCGAAGGCACGAACTTCCATTTGGGAGTGAGGAAGTCCGCGCTTGAGCTCTCTGCCCACGCCTGGCTGGAG
>DATBTF010000066.1:0-3677 GCA_036559405.1 Bdellovibrionota bacterium | reverse complement strand
CGTGCGGGCAGAGGTGGCCGGCACCAAAACCAAACTCGGCCGCGCCAACGTAGGGCGAGCGACCTGGGGAATTTCCGCGGGGGCGTTCTTCTAGTCCGTCAGACACTCATTGCCGACCACGTATTTTTCGGCCAGCCAGTCGTCGATCTCGCGCGCCACGGGATGGTCCGCCCACTCTTTCAGCGCGCGGCTCCATTCTTCTTTTTTCTCGGGCTCGATTTTGTCGAGGCCTTTTTCGAGCATCTCCTGGCGGTGGCGGCTCACGAAGTTGGCAAGCGAGGGCGGGCAGCTCTCCTGCATGGCTTGCTCGAGCGCAAAACTCGGGGCCGTTCGGTCGAGCACCGAATGCCTCGCCCCCAGCATCACGAGCCGTGAGAGCGCCGCCTGGTTCATCGGATTCCAGGCCCAGCCGCTGCAAGCCTCGAGGGCCGGGCGGGTGCGCGAAATCGGTGGGCGAATCTTGAGAAATTTGCAGTTGCGAGGGCCGTCGTTGGCGTAGAGGTTGTCCCAGAGGAAAGGCCTCCTTCCGAGGAGGTCGGCGGTTTCGTAGAGATGCTCGAGCGGAATCTCTTCCGAGATCACCTTGGGTCCGGTCCAGGCGAAGTCGATTTCCTTCGGGGCGGCTTTGATTTCGTCCCAATATTTTTCCGGTCTTCTGCCGAAGACCTTCTCGAGAATCGGGTCAGGGGTATAAAAAGCCGGGCAGAAAATGATCTTGGCCTTGGTGGCTTGTCTTACGGTTTCGATGGCCTCCAATTGGGCGGCGGCCATGCCTTCGTGCACGGGCATGTCGTCGAAAAAAAGGCCCAGCACATCGAGGCCGATCTCGTCGAGCTGGCGGAGCTTGGATTGTAGTTCCTGCTTTCCTTTGGCGGGGTCCAGCTTGTGCAGCTCAAAGGGACTCAGGCCCACGCCGAACTGCACCTTATGGGAGCGGAAATGTTGGGAAAGGTTTTTGAGGGTGGCCGTGAAGTCCGCGGGCCAGGGCTCCTGCCAGCGTTTGCGCAAAAAGGGCTGGGCCTTGGGAGCGTAGATATAAAATTGAAAGTCGTTCTGCTGCAGGAAGGGGGCGAAGGCCAGGCGCTCGGCCTCGGGCCAGGGCGGGCCGAAGAAGCCTTCGATCAGGCCGAGGGGCGGATGGGAGCTCAATGTGTCTTTCCTTTACGATCGTCGGCGATCACGCCGTCCTTCATCACGAGATGGCGGCCGAAATCTTTCGCGATGTCTTCGTCGTGGGTCACGAGCGCGATCGTGATGCCGCGGCTTTTACTCAGCTCGAGGAATAGATCCTTCACCTTCTGGGCGTTGGCGCTGTCGAGGTTGCCAGTGGGCTCGTCGGCCAGAAGAACGCGGGGGTGCATGATCAGCGCACGCGCGAGGGCAACTCGCTGCTGCTCTCCTCCGGATAGTTCGGCAGGCCGGTGGGTGAGGCGATGGGACAGGCCCACTTCGGTGAGCAGAGCGCGGGCCCGCTCTTCGTACTTGGGACGGTCCTCGCCCGCGATGAGCGCGGGCATCAGCACGTTTTCGAGTGCCGAAAATTCCTGGAGCAGATAGTGGAATTGAAAAACAAAACCGATCTCGCGGTTGCGGAAGCGGGAAACCTTTTCGGAGGAAAAATTGGTCACGTCCTGGCCGTAGTAGAGCACCTCACCTTCCGTCGGAGGCTCCAAGGTGCCGAGCACGTGCAGGAGAGTGGACTTTCCGGCCCCTGAGGAGCCGAGGATCGCGAGGGTCTCCCCTTCTCTCAGCTCGAAGTCCACCCCACGGAGCACCTCCACGGGGGCTCCGTCTTTCGTATAGGTTTTTGTGACTCCGCGCGCGCGGAGCAGCGTTTCGTTATTCATACCTTAAGCCTTCCACCGGCGACTCGACGGCGATGCGATAAGCAGGATACAGCGTGGCGAGCAGGGCCACAACCAGGGCGCAGGCCGCGATCACGAAAAGCGTGGCGGGCCGAACGTCCACCGGAAGGTAGGAGATGAAATAGACGTCGGCGGGAAGTTTTACAAAGCGGGTTTTGCCGAGCAGTAGACAGATGGCGAGGCCGGTCGTGATCCCGGCCACGGCCCCACTGACGCCGATCAGCAGGCCCACGCGCATGAAGATGCCGGAGCTCTTGCGGGCCGAAAGCCCCATCGCCTTGAGGATACTCATCTCTTTTTTCTTCTCGCTCATCATCATCATCAGGGTGCTCATGATGTTGAAAGCGGCCACGAGGATGATGGCGGTGAGGATGATGAAAATCACGGCTTTCTGAAGTCTCACGGCATAGAGCAGATTCCGGTTCAGCTCTGTCCAGTCGCGGGCGCGGTAGGGATACTGCAGCTCCTTCTGGATGCGTTGGGCGAGTTCGTAAGATTTTTGCGGATCGTTTGTTTTGATCTTGATCGCGCTCACGGTGGCGGGCGGGATGCGGAAAAAATCCCGCGCCTCGTCGGCGTCCATATGGCTGTACTTGGAATCGTATTCGTACATACCGGTGCTTACGATCCCGCCGACTTTGAACTTGCGGGAACGGGGCTGAAGGCTTTCTTTGTCGAAGAAGGGCGAGATTACGTTCACTTCGTCGTCGAGCTTGGCCCCGAGCGATTCGGCGAGGTTGCCTCCGAGAACGATGGTGGGGAGGTTTTCTTTGGTGCCTTTGGTGGGGAATCCGCCTTGCGTGAGGTGTTTTTCGATTTCCGTCGTTTTTTGGGCGGATTCTTTTTCGATGCCTTCCACGACGGAACCTACGACTCTTGGCCCCTTGGCGAGCATGACTTCGCTGAAGATGTAGGGACCGAGGGCCTGGATTTCATTTGGAGCGAGGGCGCGGAGCCGGTCTTCGATCTCCAGCTCGTTGGGAATCATCTGGCGTGCGGAATAGAGCACGATATGGGAGTGAGTGCCGGTGATGATGGATCTTAGCTGGGTTTCAAAGCCTTCCATCACGCCCATCACCACGGTGAGAGCGGCCACGCCCAGGCAGACCCCGAGGAGCGATACCAGGGCGATGAAGCTGAGGAAGGCATTATGCTTCTTGCCGGTGAGAAAGCGGCGCGCCACGGTGGAGACGATGGAGGACATGGGGAAAGGGTAGCATGGGAGGTTCGGGGGGTCGATGGGAGGGATTTGGGCAGAATTCGGGCGGCGGGTGGGCGGGAGTGAGGCGGCGGGGAGGATTAGTTCGGTTAATCCACCAATAAAAAAAGCGCGAACCGGCCTGCTGGATGCAGAAGCCGGCGCATGGATAGCCTAAAAACATTGGGAGACAAGGAACTTCTCCTCCGTACTTTAGAACTTGCCGCTAAAACACGCCAGGCAACGGTGGAACTTCTTAGACATATGCGTGAGGTGGAACGCAGACAGCTACACCTTACCCTAGGCCATAGCAGCATGTACGACTATGTAATCAAGGAGTTGAAGTACTCAGAAGGCGGCGCCTATAGAAGAATCCAAGCAATGCGACTTCTCAGAGACGTTCCAGAGGCTGCACAAAAAATCGAAGAAGGTACGCTAACGATTTGTACGGCTGCAAAAGTCCAAACGGCATCTGGAAAATCTCCAGGAGAGGACAAAGGAAAAATTCTCGCTTCCGTAGAAGGAAAAACCACGCGGGAGGCTGAGCGCGAATTGGCAAAGTTGGATCCACGGGGGCCTCGTGAATTCACCCGCTGGCTGAATTCAAATGAAGT
>DATBTF010000065.1:0-3528 GCA_036559405.1 Bdellovibrionota bacterium | reverse complement strand
CGGGAAACTGCTCTGTCTGGGCGATAATCGCGACAAGAGTTCCGACAGCCGGTTCTGGGGATTCGTGCCGGTGGAGAATATCAAGGGCAAGGCCATGTTCGTATGGCTCAACTTCGCTCTGACCATGGAAGACCACTTCGGGGTGGATTTCCGCGTGGGCCGCATCGGCACAGTGATTCACTAGGAGAAATTATGAAGAGTTGGATGTTCGTCAGCGCATTAGCACTGACGGCCGCACCCGCATTTGCCCTCGAATCCGGCTCGCCGGCCCCCGACTTCAAGGCGGCCACCAGCCAGAAAAAAGAAGTAAAGCTATCCGACTACAAGGGCAAGACGGTGGTGCTCGAGTGGCTGAACTACGGCTGCCCATTCGTAAAGAAGCATTATCGCGGGAAGAATATGCAGCAGGTTCAGGCTGATTACACGAAGAAGGGCGTGGTATGGCTGTCCGTGATTTCCTCGGCGGAGGGAAAGCAGGGGTATGCGGGCCCGGAGCAGGCGGAAAAAGACCGCAAGGAGCATGAATCCCGTGCCACGGCCGTAATCCTGGATCCCAAGGGTGAGGTCGGCAGGCTCTATGGAGCCCAGACCACCCCGCATATGTTCGTGATCGACCCCAAAGGCAAGCTGGCTTATCAGGGCGCGATCGACGATAAACCGTCGGCGGAGCCGGACACACTGAAGGGCGCCCACAACTACGTTAGCGATGCCCTCGACGCCGTGCTGGCGGGCAAGCCTGTATCGAAGGCCACCACCAAGAGCTACGGCTGCTCGGTGAAGTACAACTAGTGTTTGCTTCCCAGTAACGAAACGAAACGAGTGAGCATTTTTTTCGTCAGACTTTGCGCCCCCGGAATCCCAGCAAGCCAGCCGACAATCTTCGGTCCATTTCGATAGTACTTTCGCGTGAACGCCCGCCCCCAGCGGTTCGGCCATAATACCTCGTCGCGGAAACGTCGCAGGCGTACGACATTATCGTCGGAGTCGGAATCGAACGCCCAGGTGGCCACGATGCAAAACGACCGCCCCACGATCGCGCGGTAAGTCCCCCAGAATTCGCCTTTATGAGCGATCGAGTTGGAGTAGACCAGATGTTTGCGGATGTTTTCCGCTGCGAAGTGCTGAAAGGGCATTCCTTTGGTGAAGCGCAGGAACAGGCGGTGGTAGAGGACGCGCTCCTCCTTTGCGGAATCGGTATCAAGCTTGTCGAGCATCTTCAGCAGGTCAAAAAAGATGGAAGAGATGATCAAACTCTCCGCGATGCGGCTTTTTTCTTCGAAAAGGGTGGGGGACAGATCCTCCACTTCCACCTGGAAACTTCGAGCGGTGATGGAAAGGAAGCGGCGGTAGGCCGACATGGCGCCTGCGAAATTCTTTCTTTCGATCAGCGTTCGGCCTTCGCGTGCGATCGATATGCGCTTGGCCAGCTCGTCCAGGAATTGGCGCTCTTGCTTGCGTTTCTCGGCCTCGCGGATCTGTGCCTCGAGCTTGTCGGAGCGCGCCCTCTGCTTGTCAGATGTGGATCTCGGCTTATCGTTCATCCGACTTATTACATCAGGGAAACGGGATCAACGTCAACTTGAAGGGTGACCCGATTCGGCAGGACGCGCTCCGCATGGGCAAGTGCGGCGTCGATGAGCGTGTGAAGAGGCTTTGCCTGAGTGCATTTGAGCAGAAGGTTCCAGCGGTAGCGGTTCTGCACTTTGGAAATCACGGCTGGAGCAGGCCCCATGATTTCCACGCGCGGACTCAGATCGAGCTTAGCCAGCATTTTCAGAAGTTGGAGCGCGCCCTTCTCCGCCTCTTCCGAACTGGCGCCCGTGATCAGCAGGCGGGCCATGCGCGCGAAGGGCGGATACTGGAACTCGTGGCGGAAGCGGAGTTCTTCCTCCGCGAAGCCGCGGAAGCTGTGGCTGGTGGCGTGTACGATGCTGGGGTGCCGAGGATTGTAGGTCTGTACCACAACTTGGCCCGGCATATCGCCACGGCCAGCCCTTCCCGCCATCTGTGTGAACAACTGAAAGCTTTTCTCCGCCGCGCGAAAGTCGGGCAGGTGAAACCCCGAGTCGGCATTGACCACGCCCACGAGAGATATGTTGGGAAAGTCGTGTCCCTTGGCGATGATCTGCGTTCCGATCACGATGTCCACTTTACCGGCAGCGATGGAAGCGAGCGCCGCCTCTAGGCTGCCTTTTCGCTCAACACTTTCCCGATCAATTCGCAGTACTCTCGCCTTGGGAAATATCTCCTTTACCTCTTCTTCGAGCGATTCCGTTCCAAGCGTACCCGGTCTGAGTTCCGTGTGAGCACAGCGCGGACAAGTTTCCGGGGCGCGACTCGAATGGCCGCAGTAGTGACACTTCAGGAGCCGGGCCCCCTTGTAGTTCGTCAGCGAAACGCTGCAATTGGGGCACTCCGGAACGAACCCGCAGCCTTCGCAGAGAAGAAAGGAGGAGAATCCGCGCCGATTGAGCAGCAACATTACCTGCCCTCCCTTGGCAAGCGCATCCTGAATGGAGAGGCGAAGGTAGGGCGATAGGGAGCCTTCGTCTTTTGATTTGGAGCGGTCTACCACATGCACCTCGGGCAGAGGGCGACCTCCGGGGCGCTCGGGCAGCAGAAGATGCTGATAGCGGCCCGTCCCCGCGTTGTGAAAGCTTTCCAGCGAAGGCGTGGCGCTGCCCAGTACCACGGTGGCCGCGGACTGTTTTGCACGCACGATGGCCAAGTCGCGCGCATTGTATTTCAGATGGTCTTCTTGCTTCAGGGCGGAGTCGTGTTCCTCGTCGATTACGACAAGTCCCAGGTTGCTTACGGGGGCCAGCGCAGCCGAACGTGCACCAATGCAGATCTTGAGCGCGCCCCGGTTCAACAGGTGCCATTGGCGGCTGCGTTCTCCGTCGGAGATCCCCGAGTGAAGCAATGCCACGCTCTCCTTGAATCGGGATCGAAAGCGGGAAACCAACTGGGGGGTAAGCGCAATTTCGGGCACCACTACAAGCACGGAACGTCCCAGGTTCAACGCGTATTCCGCGGCCCGCAAATAAACCTCGGTTTTCCCGCTTCCGGTGACTCCTTGAAGAAGAAACGGGCTGAACACCTTTTGGTCAAGGGAGTGGGTGATCTTTGCCACTGCCTCGCCCTGCTTTTCCGTGAGAGCCACGGACTTGCCGGGGGCCATTGCGATTTCGGGCGGCGCTTCTTCTGGAGTTCGGAACTCCTCCACCCATCCCGGCTTCATGAGGCGGCGAAGGGCGGCCCGCTCCGATCCCGAGGCCTCGAGAGAGTCGTGATCGCGCAATTTTTCGCAAAGTGCGCGCTGGATTTTCCCCTTAGGCAGTTCTCCTGCGGTAATTTTTCTTTTCCCTTCCGGAGTGAGGCGGAAACGCAATGTGGAGGGGGGAGCTGTAACTGGCGGCAGGAAGGTGCGGAGCACCTCGCCTATGGGATAGTGGTAGTAATCCGATGCCCATTCCAGCATCCGGAGCACTTCGGCGCTCAATCGTGGAAACTCCTCGGAAGCGCCTT
>DATBTF010000064.1:0-11268 GCA_036559405.1 Bdellovibrionota bacterium | reverse complement strand
GCAGATCCGAAAGCGGATCACGGGAGCGTGAAACGACAATTCTTTGGCGACTGTTTCCCAAGTAGGAACAAGCGTTCCGCTCATATTAATTTTATCCGACGCCCATGAGTCGTAATTTGCCTTCGAGGGGATCAACCACAGGAGACAGAGATGAAAACCCTTATGTTGAGCTTGATTGTCGGCAGTCTATACGCCAGCGCGCACACGGCACATGAACCCCATCCCATGCGGCATGGATTCATTCTTCACAGGGACGGCAAAGCCGCCAGCCATTTGGTCGCGGACGGCCACCACAGCCGGCAGACGGAGGTGCAGGGACGCCTTTTGTTCGATAGCACGAACGACGAGCTGAACTATCTGGTGCAGCGGCAGAGAGACGACAAGAACAAAGAGTCCTACTTCGTGATGCTGGCCCAGGGTGTGGATCTACCAGCCGTGAAGGCTGGGGACATTTTGGAAGGCCCGATCGCGGAGATGCATCTGGGAGCCTTCGAGCCCAAGAACGAGCTGATCAAGCACGCAAAATTCGAAGTGCAGGAAGTGATCTTGAATGTAGAGAACCCGTTCTTCAAGGAAGAGCAGCCGTAGCTAAGCCTTCAGCGTCTTCTTCACGTTCTCGATCTGGGCGGCGATGCTGGCATCAACCACGCCGAAGCGGGTTTCGATCTTGCAGCCACCCACGGGCACTTCGCCGCTCACTTCGATCGTGGTGTTATTGAGTTTGCCGAACTCCTTATCGAGAGCCTGCTTCAACACTTCCACATTGGCAAAATCGGTTTCGGAGAGATGGATCTTGATGTCATCCTTGGTGCCGAGCTGCTGCAGCAAGGTGATCACAAGGCGGCGCACGTAGTCCTTGTCGATCTCCACTTCCTTGAGCACGACCATGCCGGCGATCTCGGCGATCAGCTCCATCAAGAAAGCCTCGTTCGCCGTGAAGATCTTCTCGCGATATTTATCGAAGTCCTGCAGAAGGGCATCGAGCTTGGCCACGCGCTCCTGGATGCGGGGAAGTTCCGCCTTATAGGCTTCGGCCTTCCCCTCGTTCAGCCCCTTGGCGTAGCCGTTCACTTCGGCTTTTTCGGAGGCTTGCTCCCAACGCCTTTCGATCTCCTTGCGCACGCGCTCTTCCACGGCGGCGCGCTCGCGCTGCTCCAGCCCGAGCTGCTCGACCACGATAGTGTCGAGCTTGAAGCTCGAATCCTTCTTGTGCACGGAGTCCACCACCTCGGGCGAGACTTTGTGCGACTGAAAATGGGTTTCCTCGTAAGGCTGGACCGCCGGCGCGTTCGCTGCAGGCGCCTTTCTCGAGAAGTCCGGACAGTCGTAGTTGCGAATCGTCATACGAAGGTATCAGCTCCGCCACGGTTGATGTTGAGTTTGCCTTCGGTCTCAAGCCGCTTGGCGATGTTGACGATCTCGCTCTGCGCCGCTTCCACGTCGGAGAGCTTTTGCGGGCCCATGTTCGCCAGGTCTTCCTGAAGCAGCTGACCTGCGCGGCTCGACATGTTCTTGAAGATCTTCTGCTTGATCTCTTCGGCAGCCGTCTTGAGCGCGATGAGCAGCTTGTCGTTCGGCACTTCCTTGAGGAGTGTCTGCATGCCGCGGTCGTCGAGGAGAATGAGGTCGTCGAACACGAACATGAGTTTCTTGATCTCTTCGGCCAGCTCGGGGTCTTTTTCTTCCACGCGGGCCATGATGTTCGTCTCGGTGGTCTTGTCCATCGAGTTGAGCATTTCGGCCACCGGTTCCACGCCGCCGAGGGAGGTGGAGTCGATCGTACCCACCGTGGCCAGTTCGGCCTTGAGCACGTCGTCGAGCTGGGCAATTAGCTCGGGAGAAATAAAGTCGATGTTCGCCAAACGCATCACCACTTCGGCTTGCAGCGCATCGGGCAGGCGGCGGATGGTGTCGGATTTGCGGATCGGATCGAGGTGCGCCACGATCAGCGCGATCGTCTGCGGATGCTCGTTCACAAGGAAGTTGGAAAGGGTACGCGTATCCACGAGCTCAAGCGCTTCGAGCGTCTTGGCGCCGTCCTGCAGGCCCACGTTTCCGAGGATGTTTTTGGCGCGCTCCTCGCCCAGGGTTTCGAGAATAAAGCTCTTGCCTTTGGCGGTGCCGAAGATGAGCGCCTCTTCCTCGCTCAGCTCGAAGAAGAAGTCCTCTAAAACTCTTTTCACCATGGTCACAGGCGCCTTTTCCACGCTCGACATCTGGCCCAGCAGGCGCTTGATATCGTTATCTTTGAGATGCCCGAAGATCTTCTTCGAGCAGGTGGCGCCCAGCACGTTCATCAGCAGCGCAGCCCGCTGCAAGCCGGTCATCTCTTCATAAGTTTCAGGAAAGGCAGGCATGGCTCAGTTCTCCGTGGGTCAGGCGGTTTTGTCCTTGTCCTTGTTGTCGGCCGGTTTCTCGGCGATCCATTCGTGCAGAATCTGGGAAGCTTTGTTCGGGTTGTCGTTCACAAGTGACACAACCTTCTCTTTGAGCATCTCGCTCTGGACCTTCTCGGGGTCCACCTTCTCCTCAATTTCCGGGAGAATGTCCTCCAGCGACTGCGCCACCTGGCGGCTCTGTACCTTCTCGAGCTCCTCGAGGGTCTGCGGGAGGAAGTCTTCCACGCTTTCCACGGTGTTCTCCGTCACCCACTTGATGAACGGCCGCACCACGAAGAGGAAGAAGAGAGTGAAGATGAGGCCCACCGCGGCCCACTGCCCGAGATTCATCAGCAGGCGGTTACGCTCCACAGCCAGGGCGGCTTTGGTGGCGCCTTCGAGGTCTTCTCTGAAAAAGGGAATGCTCTTGATCTCGATGGCAGGGTCGCGGCCCTGCTCCCAGCCCACGGCATTGGCTACCAACGCCTTGTATTTGTCGAGCATGGCCGGCGGAACTTCAGCAGCGCGGAAGCCGCCCGGGGCCTTGTCGTCGGCTACCTGCTCCGCATCGACCATCACGCTCACGGAGATCCGCTTCAGCGTGGCCATCGGCTTCTCCGAGCTCTTCACCGTCTTCGGAACTTCGTAGGTGGTCACTTCGTTGTTGCGGTCTGTTTTATTGGTGGCGGACGGATTGTTCGCCAGCTGGTTTTCCACACCGGGAGTCTGGCTCTTCACGCCCGCCTGGCCGCCAGGCAACGGACGGTTGCCCTCCATCATGTCCCGGTCACGCGAAGTGCTCTTGACAGCCTTGAGCTCGTCGTCGAAAAGCGTTTCGGTTCTTGCTTCGCGGCTGAAATCGAAGTCGGCTGCGATCTGCGCCTTCACCTTTCCTTCACCAGCCACGGTGCTCAGGAGAGTGATGACTTTTTCCTCGAGCTTGCGTTCGTATTTGCGCTGGTAATCGAGAGTCGCCGCAGCGAAGGCGGCGGCGGGATCGTCGTTGTTCTGGGACAACTGCTTGCCGCTATTCGAAACGATGGTCACGGAATTGGTTTCCAGCCCTTCCACGGCCGAAGACACC
Source organism: Bdellovibrionota bacterium (assembly GCA_036559405.1). Taxonomy (GTDB): domain Bacteria; phylum Bdellovibrionota; class UBA1018; order CAIPTA01; family CAIPTA01; genus JAKFYM01. The sequence continues at coordinate 7,806 of DATBTF010000064.1, read as the reverse complement.
AGACGCTGAATGCCTTTTACCTGATCCTCGCTCGGATTGAAGCCGGGAGCGAGGTCGAGAATCACGGAGGCCGTGGGCCTGCGACTCTCCTCGAGAAAAGCGCTCTTCTTGGGAATGGCCAGATGCACTCGCGAACGCTCGATGCCGCGGATATGGTTGATCGTGCGCACGAGTTCGCCCTCTGTGGAGCGTTGCTTCGTCACTTCCTGTTGCGTGCTGGTGGCGCCGAAGGTCTGCTTGTCCCAGATCTCGTAACCCACCACGTCGGTCTGCGCGAGACCCGAACTTGCGAGCTCAAGGCGCACATCATAAACCTTCTCCGGCGGCACGGAAATCTGCTTTCCGGTCTCGTCCACAATGAAAGGAATGCGTTTTTCGCGCAGGTAGCGGATCACGGAGGTGGCATCAGCCGGCGAGGTGGCCGTGAGAAGAGTCGAATAGCTCGTGCGGCTGGCCCAGTAGAAGATGGCGGCGATGCCGATCACGAGGCCCGTGAGCAAAGTGACGAAGGCCAGCTTCCTGCCCGCTGAAAGGGTTTGGAAGAAGTTGGAAATCGTACTGAAGCTTTTAGTGAGAAATTCCACCTAAATCCCCCTCAAACCTGCATCCGCATGATCTCGCGGTAAGCTTCGATCACCTTGTTGCGCACTTGTGTCAGCAGGCGGAACTGCACGTCTGCCTTTTCCATCGCGAGCACAGCCCCATGGAGGTCTTTGTTGCGGCCAGCGGCCACTTCCTGCAATTTCTGGTCGGCGTTCAAGCTGGCGGTGTTCGCGTCCTGGGCCAGCTCCTTCATGAACTGGCCGAAGGTCTTGGCCTCGCCGCTCTCGGACGATTCATTTACACCAATCGCATTCTCCGAAGATTCACGGATGCGGCCGAGGCCGGAATCGTACTGGCTCCCGATCATGCTCTTATTTCCGAAGTCGATGCCACCGAGGTTTGCCATCTCTTAAACCCCCCTACTTCCCGATGTCCAGGGCCTTCATGGCCATGGCTTTGGCGGCGTTGATCGCCGTGATGTTCGCTTCGTAGGCCCGCTGGGCAGCCACCATATTGGCCGTCTCCACGATCGGGTTCACGTTAGGCATTTCCACGTAGCCGTCAGGGCGCGCCTGCGGGTGGGTGGGGCGGTATTCGAGGCGCGGAGGAGTGACGTCCTCGTGGATCTCGGAAACCAGTACTCCCTGCGCATGTTCGTCCATCTTGTCCTTGAGAATTTCGCCGAAAGCCTCACGGTCGGTGCTGGGCACCATCACCGGGTCCTTGCGCTTGTAGCCCACGCTCTCGGCGTTGGCCATGTTCGAAGCGATTGTCTCGAGCCGCGTGCTTTGAGCGGTGAGGCCGGTCGCGCTAATGCGCATCGACGATAAAAGGTCCATTAATGGTTACCTCCGTCGGTGATTGAGTATTTCAACAGCGCCAGCTTCTTTTTCACCAGATCGGCCGCCGCATCGTAGAGCAGCTGGTTCTGCGCGAGGGAAACCATCTCGCTGTCGCGGTCCACGGTATTGCCATCTTCGCGCACCACATCGTTTATCTGGTTGTGAATCTCGGCCCTTACCTGGGCAGGATCGTCGTCGCTATTGAGCGCGCGCTCCATGGCCTTTTCGAAGCTCAGCTCCTTGGCCTGGTATCCGGGAGTGTCGGCATTGGCGATGTTCGAGGCGATCACCGTCTGGTTTTCGGTGCGCAGATCGAGCGCCCGTGAAAGCGCTTCATATGTCTGGTCGAATACCTTGATGCCCACAATCCCTCCTTTCTATCCACTAACGAGCAATGCCCATGCCACCCGTTGGTGCTACACGGTTACTGTGCGATCCCTAAGCCGCTTGGCGGCAATGTCCTCAAAACAGACGAGTATTTCCTCTCCCACTCAATCAGCTCGAGCTCCTGCTTGGCGCTCTCGGCCCAGACGTTCTGTCCGGAATTCTTCAGATCCGTCAGAAGCTTGACGGCATCCGCCCGTTTTCCCTGCGACACCATGCTGATGCCGAGGTTGTAGCGTGCGCGGTCGGCGCGGTTCGATTTGGGATACTTCTCGAGCGCATCTTTATAGGCCTTCTCTGCTTCTTTATGGCGCTTCTGATACCAGAGCGCATCGGCGGAGGCATAGGTCAGGCGCTCGCTCTCCGCCTGGTTCAAGGCACGGCAGGCAGCGACGTCGCGCTCCATGCGCGCGAAGTCGCGGTCCACGGTGTCTCTGTCGATGAGCACCTCAGCGAGGTTCTCTGCCATCTCCGTCGTGACAAGATCCTCTTTCGAGGCGCCGTTTTCTTTGAGCTGCGGAAGCGCTCTGTCGGCGGAGGCATAGCTTTCTTGTTTACGACCCAGACGAAAGAGCGCGACCGCCCTCAGATAGGAGCTTTGGCCATCCTGCATTCCGGAAAGCTCTTCCACCGCCTGCGAATAGGCGCCCTGGGCGAAGCTGTTATAGGCCTTGGCCCGGCGAAGCCGGGCGCTCTCTTGCGCCGCCGCGGGAGAACGCGCGTTCCGGGCCACTTCGGCCCCGTAGCGTTCTACGAGCTTGTTGGCCGATGCATAGAGGCCGATTCCTCGGTACACCTCGGCCATCACTCGGAACGTGGCCGGGCCGTAGTTCTCCAGCCACTTGCGCTCCCGCTCGTACAGCCCAAGGGCTTCGGCGTATTTCTTTTTCCGATTGAATTCGTTCAGCTGGGCGAAGAGGCTTTTTTCGTAAGCGCGTTTATAAAGGCTGTAAACCATGCCATCGGTCTGAGCCATGCCCGCGCTCGATAACGAAATCGCCTTCTCGATTTCACCGGTGAGCAGCATATAGTCGGCGAGAGTGAGCTCGGCGATCCGTTTGAGCTCCCAGTCCACTGTCTTGTCGCTCAGCAGCTCCCGGAGGTTCCGCACCACATAGGTGGGTTCCTTCTCCGCAGGCAAATCAATGCGGGCCAGGCGCACGGTGGCTACCACATCTCCTTTTGAGAAGGGATACCCGTTCTTGGCCTTTAAATAATGCGCATGGGCACTATTGATATTCCCGCGGCTGACCTCCTCGATTTCACCAAGGCGCACCCATGCCAGACTCGCCGTCGTACTCGCAGAAGCGATCTCCGTAAAGCGGCGGAAGTTACGCTCTGCTTTAGCGTAGTCGCCCAGCCAGAAATATGCCTCGCCGATGTGGAACCGCAGCTCGGAACGGGTCTTTTCATACTCCGGATAAGCGCGCAGGGCGGCCAAGCCCTCGTCGGTGACCCGCCCGTAGTTTTTTTCCTGGGCCAGGAGATCTCCGATCCGGTAGTACGCCTCCTTCGCCAGCGGATGCTTAGGATACTTTTCCACGAGGTAGCGGTACAGGCGCTCGGCCCTCCGCGGCTGGCTCACCTTGCTATAGCTCTCGGCGAGCAGCATCTGCACGTAGGGAAATTCCGGGCTCGACGGTTTGGTTCCGCTGCTCACCTGCTCTAGATGCTGAATCGCCTTCAGCCAGTGCTGCTGCTCGAGCTCTACTTTCGCGAAATGGAGAACGATCAGCTTCTGAAAGGCCAACGGTTTGCCGTCTTCATCGCGCTGCGCGGCCAGCTCTTCGAGCATCGTGGCCGCCTTCGCCACCAGATAATCTGCCTTAGTGCTCTCGCCCAGCTTTTTGTAAGCGAGGGCACGCAGAAACTTCAGCTCTTCCAGGTCTTCCGATTCAGGATGATCCCGCAGCAGGATCTCGATCGATTTCAGGCATAGCCCGTATTTCTGGGCCGCGAACAGTTTCTTGGCGAATTCGAAGCCGCGCCCGTCGTCCGTGGATTTATCCCCTTTGGAGAATTTCCAGCGTTTATCGAGTTCGAACTCCAGAGGAAGATCGTAGCCCCCGTCTTTCGATTTGATCGCCAGCTCCGGCATTGGCAGAAGGAACTTCAGAAACAGATCGTGGCTGATCCGCAAGGGTTCCACCTGCGGCACGTGGGGTACCTGCTCGTGAACCTTGCTCGCAGGCGCCCGCGCGGAAGCGGCAGGATGCGGGGCCTTCGCCACTTTTTTAACCTGCTTCGGAAGAGCCGCCGGAGTATCCGGTCTTGCGGCACCCTTCCATAGATCGAGAACCAAAATATTGCCCTGCTGGTACGCGAAGCTCTCGGTTTGGGCGGACTGGAAACGGACTGTGACTTCTGCCTTGTCCAGTCCCACGGGATGAACCTTTACCCCGCTGATGCGGCTGTCGCTCAGCCCGGCCAGAGCTTCGAGCGCCCCGGTGGCTACACGGTCCACAACGAGGGTGACTTCCCCGCTCTTACCACTCAGCATTCGAAAGGAGCTGCCGGAGGTAATGGGAATCTGAAGCCGTGTATACTGGTCCAATGTTTCGAGCTTGGGGCCTTCCTGGCCCGCGACTACGAGAGAAAAAGACAGAAAACCGACGGCAGATACTGCCAACAACATTCCCAGCGTGTGAGTTCGCATCCTACAAACCCCCACCAATGGTTCGCAACTACCATGCCACGCCCTAATGCCGATCCGCCCCCTCTGGAGCGTGCCCTTTACGTCGGGAATGCGACGATCCCCGGAAATTCAGTCAAAACCCTGACGCTCCCTCCGTTGACTTCCAGACTCCTTTTCCGGATGATGAATGGATGCGTTCATGGATGGTGCAGTTGCTCGGCATATTTCTTTGCCTTGCCTTAGGTGAATCCTGCGCTCTCCTCTTTCCCGACCGCACCGCCCCCAAAAGCCAGAGCTATAATGTGAACCCCCCGGGCCCCCCCTGGCAGAAGCTGTCCGTCGGCGACGATCCCAACTCCACCGACGCGATGAAGGCCGATCTGGCCTTTGAAAATCCCGACACGGGCGCGATCATCTCCCTCAACAGCCTTTGCCGCAAATACGGGAAGGCATCCCTCGAGACGCTCACCGACAACCTCGTGCGCGGAGTGGGCGAACGTAAGATCGTGAAGCGCAAGGAGATCGAGCTCGACGGCGCGAAAGCACTTGATACCATTTTTGAGGGCGTAGTCGACGGAGTGTTCCTCCACCTGCGCACCGTAGTGATGACCAAGAGCGACTGCACCTACGACTTCATTCACGTATCGATCCCAAAACGCGAACCGTCCAGCGCCCGGTCCTTCGACGATTTCCTGGCCTCCTTTCATACCGGATGACCGCATGAAACTCTTTCACTACTTAGGCGACGCTGTGATTCAAACGATCCGCACCCTGGGCGGGATCGGGCTGCTGACCAAGCAGACCTTCAAGGAGCTGTTCACCAAACCCTTCTACCTCAATCTCACGGCCGAGCAGATCATGGTGATCGGACTGCAATCGCTCCTCCTAGTGGCGATCACCGGCATCACCAGCGGCGCCGTGATGACGCTGCAATTCGGATACGGCCTGGAAAAGTTCGGCGGCAAACTCTATATCCCGAAGGTGATGGGAATTTCCCTCGTGCGCGAGATGGGCCCCGTATTCACCAGCCTTATGGTCGCCGGCCGGATGGGTTCGGGCATGGCCGCTGAAATCGGCTCGATGAGGGTCACCCAGCAGATCGACGCCATCCGGGCCCTGGGCACCAGTCCGATCAAGCGGATCGTGATCCCCCGTCTCCTCGCCATGCTCATTTGCCTGCCCCTGCTCACGCTCTTCGCCGATCTTTGCGGAATGCTGGCCGGCATGCTCGTCGGTATGGAAATCGGTCTCGGCGCAAACTTCTTCTGGGAAAAAGTCTTCGACGGGCTTGTGTTCAATGACTACTGGACTGGGACGGCCAAGACGATTTTTTTCGGTTTCTTCATCGCAATGATCGCCTGCTACCGCGGCCTGAATACCGAGGGCGGAACGAAGGGCGTGGGCAATTCCACTACCTGGGTGGTGGTGGCCAGCAGCATCGCCGTGATGGTCGGTGACTTCTTTCTCACGAAATTTTTCATCCACATCAGCCGGTAGGATCATGGGCGAAACTGAAAACATCCTTGAAATCCGGAACGCGAAAAAGCGCTTCAAGGAGAAAATCGTGCATGACGGGCTCTCGATCTCCCTTCGCCGGGGTGAGATTCTCTCGCTCTTCGGTGGATCCGGAACAGGAAAGAGCGTGGCCCTCCGCTGTGTCATCGGCCTGGAACGTATTGACAGCGGTGAGATCCTCTTCGGCGGCCGCGATATCTCCCGTCTGTCCGAAACCAATCTCACCGACGTGCGCAAACGCATCGCCTATGTCTTCCAGAACGGGGCTCTCTTCGATTCCATGACCGTGAAAGAAAATCTCGCCTACCCCTTAGTCGAGCACACCGACTTATCCGACGCCCAGATGGAAGAGAAAATCAGCGCGATGCTAGAGCTGATCAAGATGCAAGGAAGCGAAAACCTGCTTCCGGCTAGCCTCTCGGGGGGCATGCAAAAGCGTGTGGGGCTGGCAAGAGCGATCATCCTGGAGCCCGAGGTAATCCTCTATGACGAGCCCACGGCAGGCCTGGATCCCTTAAACACCAAGAACCTGATCGAGATCATGGACAAGCTGCGCTCACACGGCCGCAGCGCCATTTTCGTTACCCACGACATACCTGCTGCCCTGGAAGTCTCCGACCGAATCGCGATCTTATACAATCGTAAAATACATGTAATTGATACCGTCGATAACATTAAGAAATCCGAGGATCCTGTCGTTAAGGCATTTATCGAAGGATCTGTGGACTGAGCCTCTACCTGGTTCGGGCACGGAAGACGAAGAATGCGACGGAAACTCGAAATCGAAATGCAGGCTGGTATCTTCCTGTTCCTGGGCCTGCTTGTCGCCATGTTCACCGTTCTGATGATGGGCGGCGAGAGTCTTTTCGAGAAAACTTACAAGGTCTATATCGAGGTGAGTGACACCGCCGGGCTGGCCAAGGGCTCCCTGGTGCGCTCGGGCGGCGTGAAGATCGGGGTCATCGACGAGATCAAGTTCTCCGAAAACTACGAAAACGTGCGCATCGCGCTCAAGATCAACGAAGGCGCCCGCCAGCGCATCCGCGAAGACAGCATGGTGCGCTTCCAGACCCAAGGCGTGCTCGGCGACAAATACATCGAAGTGCTCAACGGCTCAGCAAACAAACCAGCCCTCGCTGACGGAGGAACTCTCGGAGTGGAAGCCGGCAAAGACCTTGGCGCCGTATTCGCCGAGGGCTCTAGTGCTCTCCAGCTCCTGAAAGAGAACCTAGCCAACCTGAAGGTGCTCACCTCGGCGATGGCCAAACAGAACCAGATGGAAAGTATTATGCACGATCTCACGGAGACCTCCGCGAACCTCAAGGAGATCACCCACCAGTTCCGTTCGTCCAATGCCATGTCGGAGCTGGGCAATACGATGAAGAACTTCCGCATCGTTTCCGAGAAGGTGAAAAACGGTGAGGGTACGATCGGTGCGCTGATGACCGATGCTTCTTTGTATGAAGATTTGAAAAACCTGATCGGCGGCGCCAACCGCAACAACGTGCTGAAGTTCTTCGTGCGCCAGGCGGTGAAGTCGAGTGACGACGCCGCGGCAAAACGCGAAGACGGCGCGAAAGAGAACGGCAAGAAGATCAAGCCGCCCGGCCCGGCGTCGGTGCCGAAGTAAATTTACCCTAGATAGTTTTGCATTTTCGCCTGGCCGAACTCGCGGATTGCTGCGCGCTGATTGCAGGAGCGACAGAGGAGACGGAGATTAGTGGCATCGTCGGAGCCGCCCTTGGCTTTGGGAAGAATGTGGTCGACTTCCAGGGCATAGGTGGAACCGCAGTTGGTGCAGCGAGATTGGTCGCGCTCCCAAATTTGGCGGTGGAGAGGAGAGCGGGGCTGACGCGGCGTGACCCGCGGCGCCCCAGGTACTTTTTG
>DATBTF010000063.1:0-10071 GCA_036559405.1 Bdellovibrionota bacterium | reverse complement strand
CAGGCCGAACACGCGGGCCTGTGCGACAAGAAACTCCTCTGCGAGATTTTCCGGCGGGCGGGACTGCACCCGCCACAGACCGCGGAGAAGCACGGCCAGCGCCATAACATAAAAGGCCGCGAAGGATCCCGGAAGCTCCAGGCAAAGCCAGGTGGACAGCAGTAGTCCCGCGACGACTGAAGGCCAGCGCGCGCGATCGGCGGTGCCGGAAAAAGTGACGAACTCGTAGTAGGCGGCAGTGGAAATCACCACCGTAGCCAGAACTACCCCGTAGTGGCCGAGTCCGAAGTAGACCCCCAGGAGCACGAACAGCCCCACGAAAGCCGAGATCACGCGCTTTTTATGCTCTGGACTCATTGAGGCTCAGCACCTTTCCGAAGCGGCGCTCGCGTGAAGCGTAGGAGGCGATAGCTTCCTGGAGATCGTTGACGCCGAAGTCCGGCCAGCATTTATCCGTGAAGTAAAGTTCCGAATAGGCGCTTTGCCAAAGAAGAAAGTTGGAAATCCTTTGGTCGCCTCCTGTGCGGATCACGAGATCCGGCTCGGGACTTTCGGAGGTGAAAAGGCGGCGGGAGATTTCGGCCTCGGTCACGTCGTCCAGCCGGATTTTTCCGTTCGAAACGTCTGCTGCGATTGCGCGGGAAACCGCAGCCAGTTCCTGGCGCGAGCCGTACGACAGAGCAATATTGAGATACATTCCGTCGTTTTTAGCGGTTGCTTCGCGGAGCTTAACGAGCTGACTGTAGATTTCCTGCGGAAGCATCTCGATGAAGCCGATGGGGCGGAAGCGAAAATTATTATTCACGATCTGCTGAATCTCGTGCTTGAGGTAGCGCGAAAGAAGTTTCATCAGGAAGTTCACTTCGGTCACGGGGCGCTGCCAGTTTTCCGTCGAGAACGTATAAAGGGTAAGTGCCTCCACGCCGAGCCGGGCACATTCACGCGTGACTTCCCGGGCACGTTCGGCTCCTTTGGTGTGCCCGAACACGCGGTTATGTCCGCGCTTCTCGGCCCAGCGGCCGTTGCCGTCCATGATGATCGCGATATGTCTAGGAAGCTTCGACAAGCCAGCCCTCAGATCGTGAGGATCTCTTTTTCTTTATCGCCCAGGATTTTGTCCACCTCGGCTACGGCCGAGTCGGTTTTCTTCTGAATTTCCGTTTCGCCCCGCTTGGCTTCGTCTTCGGAAATCTGTTTCTCTTTTTCCTGCTTTTTGAGCATTTCGTTGGCGTCCCGGCGGTGGTTACGGATGGCCACTTTGCTTTCTTCCGCCATCTTCTTGCACTGCTTTACCAGCTCCTTGCGGCGCTCTTCGGTGAGGGCCGGCACGGGAACGCGGATAAGCTTGCCGTCGTTCATGGGTGTCAGGCCGAGGTTGGCGGCGATGATCGCTTTTTCGATTGCTGGCAGAATGCCGGCCTCCCAAGCCTGCACCTGCACCGTGCGGGCGTCGGGCGTGGAGAGGTTCGCCACCTGTTTGATGGGGGTCGGGGTGCCGTAATAGTCCACCATCACCCCATCCAAAAGGCTCACGTTGGCCCGTCCCGTGCGCACCTTTCCGAGGTGTTCCTTCAGGCTTTTGAGGGAAGTGCCATTGGTTTGCTCAAATTTCTGTACGATTTCCTTCATACGTTCCTCACTTATTGGTTCGGTAGAATCAGAGTTCCAATCTTTTTACCCATGATTACATTCTTCATGGCGCCACGTTCATTCATATTGAAGACGACGATCGGCATGGCGTTGTCCATGCAAAGGGAGATCGCGGCAGAATCCATTACCTCGAGGCCCTTGTTCAGCACGTCGATGTAAGAAAGCTCGTGGAAGAGCTTTGCTTTGGGGTTTTTCACCGGGTCGCTGTCGTATACTCCGTCGACCTTGGTGGCCTTGAGCAGGACGCTTGCTCCGATCTCGCAGGCACGCAATGCGGCCGCGGTATCGGTGGTGAAGAAGGGGTTGCCGGTACCCGCGGCAAAGATTACGACGCGGTTTTTCTCCAAATGCCGCTCAGCCCGGCGGCGGATATAGGGTTCGGCGATTTCCTGCATCTCAATCGCGCTCTGCACTCGCGTAAACACGCTCTGCTTCTCGAGCGCGTCCTGCATTGCAAGGGCGTTCATCACCGTGGCCAACATTCCCATGTAGTCGGCACTCGCACGGTCCATGCCGGCTTCCGAGGCGTTCATGCCGCGGAAAATATTGCCGCCGCCGATCACCACGGCGATCTGCACGCCGAGCTCATAGATTTCTTTGATGTCTTTGGCCAGGCCCTGAAGGATATCGAGATCGATCCCATGGCCTTTTTTGCCGGCCAAAGCCTCGCCCGAGAGCTTCAGAAGCACCCTAGCGTAGGCCGGCTTGCCGGGCTTGGAGCTGCCCATCAGTTGGCTTCCTGGGCGTCGCCCTTCTTCGCGTTTTCGCCGAGCACGTAGCGCGTGAAGCGCGCGATGCTGATATTCTCACCGATCGTGGCTACAGTTGCGCTCACGAGGTCTTTGATGCTCTGGTCAGGGTTCTTTACGAACTTCTGGCCCATCAGGCATTGCTCGTCATAGAGCTTCTGCACTTTCCCTTCGATGATCTTGTCGAGCACCGCGGCCGGTTTATTGGCCATTTTGGGATCTTCCTTCATTTGGGCGAGAGCGATCTCTTTTTCCTTCGCAATGTATTCGGCGGGCATATCTTCCGCGCTCACGCATACGGGCGCAGCGGCAGCGATGTGCATGGCAATGTCTTTCACGAAGGTTTGGAAGTTGTCGTTCCTGGCCACGAAGTCCGTTTCGCAGTTCACTTCCACCATTACGGCAATCTTGCCGTTGGAGTGCACGTAGGTGCCGATCGTGCCCTCGGAGGTGGCTCGGCCGGCCTTTTTTGCAGCAGCCGAGAGTCCCTTCTTGCGCAGGTACTCGATCGCCAGATCCACGTTGCCCTTGGTTTCCAGCAGGGCCTTCTTGCAGTCCATCATCCCGGCGCCGGTGCGCTCGCGGAGCTCTTTCACCACATTGGCGTTGATTTCCATGGTCTTCCTCTTTCGTTAAGAAGTTCGAAAATTAAAAGAAGGAGGAGGGAAGGCTTAAGCCTTCTCTCCTTCGGGTGCGGTTTCGCCTTCGGCCGCTTCGGCCGCTGCTTTCATGGCCAGTTCCGCTTCGTCGGGACTCGCGAGGTCCACGTGGCCTTCGAAACGAGATACCGGCGTAGCGCTTTCCGATTCTTTTTCTTCCTGCACTTCATTGGCGCGCAGTTTTTCCTGGAACTTGGTCTGGCCTTCGATGCAGGCCTCGGCCACCAGGGAACAGAAGAGTCGGATCGACTTGATCGCGTCGTCGTTGCCGGGAACCACGAAATCAATGCCCGTGGGGTCGCAGTTGGTGTCGACCACGGAGATCACCGGGATGCCGAGACGGTTGGCCTCGAGAACAGCGGTGTGCTCTTTGGAGGGATCGATGATGAAGAGCGCGCCCGGAAGCTTGCGCATATCCTTGATGCCGCCGAGGTTTTTATCGAGTTTCTCGCGGTGTTTGGAGATGCGGGCCAAGTGTTTCTTGTTCATGGCTTGGAGCTCTCCGCTCTCTTCCATGGCATTGTATTTTTTCAGCTGGTCGATCGAGGCTTTGATCGTTGAATAGTTGGTGAGCGTGCCGCCGAGCCAGCGGTTGGTTACAGCGTATTGGTCGGCGCGCTTCGCTTCTTGCATCACGATGTCGCGGGCCTGTTTCTTGGTGCCCACGAAGAGAACTTTCTTTCCTTCGGAAGTTACCTTCTTCGCGAACTCCACAGCGTCGCGGGCGAGGCCGAGAGTTTTTTGCAGGTCGATGATGTAGATCCCGTTGCGAGCGCCGTAAACGTACGGCTTCATCTTGGGATTCCAGCGCTTGGTTTGGTGGCCGAAGTGGACGCCTGCTTCGAGCAGGTCTTTCATGACGACATTAGGCATTTGTTCCCCTCTTTCATACGTTTAAGTTGGTTGTTATTAGGTCGCGCTTTTCAGCGCTCCTTCCGCCGGCTTCAAAACCTCTCTCTTAGTTAAGAAAGAAGCACTTAAACTGCAGGCCGCTGCGGGGGCAGAGGCTCAGGAAGCCGTGAGAGTTGTGAAGGTATTAGCATGGGGTGGGTCACGGGCAAAGGCGAAAAGGCTTGTGGTTTTGCGCAGGTGGACGCTCCAGGCCGAGCCGTTTTTCCCTTCCAGGCAGAGGCAAGCCCGATTTCATTACAACTCATTGATATTAATGAAGTTTAAACGTATTTTTCCATAAAGACCCGCGCCAGTTCTACCGATAGGCATCCATGAAGCTCACCGTCTATTTCCTACTGGCTCTACTGCTGGCTCCGGTTTCCGCCTTGGCCGTCGATATCGATGTGACCAGCGGACTGTACTACTTCACCAGCGATGGCGAGAAGGTGGCGGCGGCGGAAACGGAAAGCGCAGAAAACAGCCTGAAGTTCCGCACCACCCGGGATCCCCGCGCAATCGCCCGCGATCTGGCACTGGCTGAGCTGCAGAGCGGAAACGTCTGCCTCTCGCAGGCGGAGCAGGACCTTGCCGAAGCGGTGAAGAAGAAGCAGGTGCTGAAGCTCTGCAAGCAGCTATTTAAAGAAGAGGCGGACGAGGCCATCCAGCGCTCGGTAACCCAAAAGCTTAAACCAGACTATCTCCGCTGCTCGGCCAACGTGGAGGCTCACGAACGTGGCGGATCGCTGCGGATGATCCTCTCCTTCCGGGCGCAGCTTGTCGTGCACGAAAAGGTGCCTACCCGTCTGAAAAAGGGCGGATTCGCCGAAGAGCCCAAGGGCTGGGCGCTGCCCACTCATGAAGCGCCGCTCGGCGACAACGCGGATGGCTGGAAAGGTGTGCTCAAGAATGGATCCTGTGTTCTAGATGACAGCGCGCTCGCGGCGTTTCTCGATCGCTATCTGAAGCAGCTCAAAGAAGCTAAAGCGCTCGCACACTGCCGGAAAGACCAGGTTCGCCAGATCGACCAGCTGGATCGGCTGCAAAAGCAGTTCAAAACGTACGTGCCGGATGACTGGCTCAAGGAAGTGGGAAACACGAAGGTGCAGCGGGAGCTGTTCCGTCCGGCGCCCGCGGTGGACATCTACGCGGGCCTGGCGGAGTGCCGCCATACCCGCCAGCTGACGAAAGAGCAGCTGAGCGACCTGCGCGAGGTGGCAGCCCGGATGGCCAGCAAGCACGACGTGCCCGCGCTTGATCCCGAAAACCAGCCTGGCGCTCGCGAGCCCGCCAGCGACGACGACGAATTTTAGGAAGGACAGATGCCGATCCCCGAGTTGCAGTCGGAAGTTCAGCAGGGAGCCCGCACTTCCCTTAGGGTAGTGGGCGAGAGCCCGGCTGCGGCTCCGGCTTCATCGGCGATGCTTCTTTATCCGCGGGCCGTGGCTCATTTCGTGGACGTCTGCGTGGTGCAAGGTTTCAGCGTTTACGGGGCGAAGTTTTTTTCAGTGGCCATTCTTTCCCTCTATGCGGGCGAGATCAGCGGCACGGGTCGGGGCGCCGGTGCTGTTTTCCGCGACGCTTTTTCCTATTCGAGCGCCCAGCTGCTGGCGGCGAGCTGTGCCGCGCTTTCCGTATTGTACTTCATCGGCCTGCCGCTGCTGATGGGACGCACCCTGGGCCAGGGCCTGATGGGCCTGCGGATCGTGAGCGACGGCGGACAGCCGCTTACGCTACGCCAGCTTTGCCTGCGCATGGTCGGCTGCGTTCTCTCCTATGCGAGCGGAGGCATTCTCTGCCTGGTGGGGCTCCGTCAGAGGGACGGCCGCTTCCTGCACGACGTGATCAGCGATACCCGCGTCGTCAAAGATTGATCCAATCGAGAGTTATTGTGCGAGCCAGCCGCCGTCGATATTGAGGGCCGCGCCGCGCATTTGCGTGGCCGCGGGGGAACAGAGGAAAGCCGCAGCCTCGCCGATCTGTTCGGGAGTCACGAATTCGCGAGAAGGTTGTTTCTCCGCTAGCAGGCGCTGCTTGGCTTCCTCAAGGGAAATCTTTTCCCGCGCCGCCATGTCGTTGATCTGCTTTTCCACAAGGGGCGTAAGCACCCAGCCCGGGCAGATGGCATTGCAGGTGATCCCCGACGCAGCGGTCTCAAGGGCGACCACCTTGGTGAGGCCGATCAGGCCGTGTTTGGCGGCCACATAAGCGGCCTTGCCTGAAGACGCCACGAGGCCATGGGTAGAGGCGATGTTGATGATTCGGCCCCAGTTTTTCTTTTTCATCTTGGGAAGAGCGAATCGAATGGTGTGGAAAGCGGCGGTGAGGTTGAGGCCAAGGATCGCATCCCATTTTTCGGGGGGGAAGGATTCCACGGGCGAGACATGCTGGATCCCCGCGTTGTTGACCAGCACGTCGAGGGAGCCAAGCTGCTTCCCGGCTTCGCCGATCAGCTGCTCGATTTCTTCGGCCTTGCTCAGATCTGCAGGATGGAATCCCGCCTTCACCCGATACTCAGTCTCGAGGATTTTCCGCAGGCGCTCCGCTTCCGAAGGCTCACAGATTCCGTTCAGCATTACGTTCGCGCCCAGTTTGGCCAGCATTCTGGCGACCCCCCAGCCGATGCCGCTGGTGGAGCCGGTGACGAGTGCGACTTTTCCCTGAATTTGCATGGGGCAGAGATAAACCAGGCGGACGCCCGGGGCAATGGTTTTGATGGGGCGATTACTTGTTGGAGCCTAAACCCTTGGCCCGCGAAGCCAATTCGGCTTGAGCGCTCTTGGTGGCGGCAATGAGCGCCGCAAGCTTGCTTTCCATGGTAGTGGCGGCGGCGTCTGCAGAACGGAAGGATGCTTTATAAGCCTTTAGATCGCGGAACGCATTTTTATAAAGTGCATTCAGGTCGGGCACGCCGCAGCTCAGCTTGGCGCCGGCCACCTTGCTCACGAAAGGGATTCCCGACGATCCCGACTGGTTTGCCTTTTGGTAGTTTTCGTTCAGGTGCGTTTGCGCGGATTCGATCGCTGCCTCGAACTTGGTCTTGGCGGCGCTGTCAGCGGGAAAAGTCTTTTGTTGGAAAGCTTGCGCCTCCGCCAGGTAGTCGTTGAAAAATTTATCGTTCAGCTCCGTGATCAGCGCGGCCTGGCCGGCGTCCGCGGGGCCGCCAGCCGGCGCTGGTGCGGAAGGAGGAATGGCGAGTTTTTTTGCGCCCGCCAGGATTTCGGAGCTCGGTCCTTCGATCGCAATAGCGCCGTCCTTCAATGCTTTGGTGTCTTTTTCCCGATCGCGGTTGGCGGAGCAGGAGGCCGCTGCCAGAAGTGCGTCGCTGGATTTTTTGGCATCGTTTTTCGCTTTTCCGAACGCCCACATGCTGGAAGTGAAAGCCTGCCTGGCCTGAACGAAGGGCGGCGGACCGGAGGCCACGGAGGCATCGCCCGCATGGGAGAGCGGAGAAAAGGCAAAAAACAAAATACCCAAACCTACTACTTTACTGCTCATGGTCTTGGTCCTATCACCGGCCGCGGCTTCGCTCCGTCCGCCGGTCCTACGATGCCTTGCGCTTCCATCATCTCGACGAAGCGCGCGGCCTTGTTGTAACCGATGCGCAGCCGCCTCTGCAGGTATGAGGCGCTGATCGCACCGGCCGAATAAGCGATTTCGAGAGCTTGCTGGTAGAGCGGGTCGGCGGTGTCTTCGGCAGACAGGCCCTCGCCGTCGAACTCCTCTTCCGGGTCCACCAGGATGTCTTCGCGGTAGGTGGGTTTGCCCTGGGCGCGCCAGAAGCCGGTAATCTGGTCCACCTCTTCGACGGAGATGTAGGCGCCGTGCATGCGCACGAGGCTCGATTCGCCTGGAGGCATGAAGAGCATATCACCCATCCCGATCAGCTTCTCGGCGCCCATTGCGTCGAACATCACCCGTGAATCGACCTTCGAGCTTACCTTGAAGCAGATGCGCGAAGGCAGGTTCGCTTTGATGAGGCCGGTGATCACGTCGGTACTGGGCCGCTGGGTGGCGAGCACGAGATGGATGCCGGCCGCCCGCGCTTTCTGGGCGAGGCGGCAGATGTTGTTCTCCACGTCGCTCTTGGCGGTCATCATGAGATCGGCGAGCTCGTCGATCACCACGACCAGCTTGGGCATGCGCTCAGCGGAGAACTTCTCGTCCAGCTCAGTTTTTCCGCGGTTGAGAAGCGCGTACATTTTTTCCGCGCCTACTTCCTCAAGTTTTTTATTGTAACCTTCCTGGTCGCGGGTCACCGAAGCCGCGATCACCTTATAGCGCCGTTCCATCTCCTGCACGGCCCAGTTCAGCGCGAGCGAAGCCTTCTTGGGTTCCGTCACCACGGGCAGCAGAAGATGCGGGATGTCGTTATAGGGAGCAAGCTCGAGCTGCTTGGGGTCGACCAGAATCAAGCTAAGGTCGTTCGGGCTGAACTTGTAAAGCAGAGAGCAGATCAGGGTGTTGACGAAAACGGATTTCCCCGAGCCCGTGGTTCCGGCGACCAGAAGATGGGGCATTTTTTTGAGATCGGCCACAACGGGGGCTCCCAGGATGTCTTTGCCCACGGCGATCGGAATGGAATGATTGCGCGATTCGAAGGTGTCGGCTCCGACTACCTCTTTCAAAAGCACCTGCTCGCGGTTCCTGTTCGGCACCTCGATGCCCACGACGTCGCGCCCGGGGATCGGCGCCACGATACGGATGCTCTTCGCAGACAACGATAGGGCGAGGTCGTCGGCGAGGTTGGAGATCGATGCCACCTTGATCCCCGCAGCAGGCTTGAATTCGTACATCGTGACCACGGGGCCAGGTTTCACCGCCGTGACCTGCCCGTTCACGTTGAAGTCGGCCAGCTTCTCGGCCAGCAGGCGCGAATTTTTCAGCAACTCGTCTTTGTCGAGGCCGCGATCCTGCTGGATGGGAGTGTTCAGGAAGGTCAGGGGCGGCATCTCGTACTTGATTCGCTTTCCGAGCGCAGCCTTCACCGCTTTTTCATTCCCCTGCACGGCCTTCTTCATGAAATTCATCAGGGGAGAAAACGCGGAACGCTCACCAGCCTGGTTTTCCATTTCTCCCGGGGAGTCAAAAATCTCCGAGGCGTCGCCCGCCGAATCGGTGATGATCTCCGGCGCTTCAGCGGATTCGAAAGCTTCCATGTCGCCCGTGATGTTCTCCAGGGATTCCTCGGATACAGGCAGGAGCTGGGCGCCTTGGGCGGGCGCGGGGCGCTTCAATGGGATCACGTTCGGCGGAGGCGCGGAGATCACCGGCTCGCGCATTGCCGGCGTTTCGATCGTCGGCTCGGGAGCCTCCGCGGATTTTTCCTCTCTCGTTTTGCGGAACAGCTCCAGCACCTGGTCGCGGCTGTTGCGCAGGCCCTCGCCCATGGCCGGCCGTGCTTCATTATATGCGGCGGAAGCCACACTCCAGATCTGTAGGCCAACGTAAAATACGGCGCCCACCAAGCGCACGGCAACGCGCGAGAACAGCAGCCAGGTGTAAAGGGCGAGATCGCGCACGCTGATCTTGGTGGAGAGGCTCACCGCGAAAGCGAACAGGAAGCCGCAAAGCAGGGCTGCTCCCGTGGTGTTCAAGTAAGAACGGAAGAAGCCACTCAGCAGATCGCCCATCAATCCGCCCATCGCGAAATGTGAGCCGCCCACATGCAACGGCTTGCGTACCAGGCCGAAACAGGCCGCCGTACTAACAAGGAGCAATAGATAGTTTGCCGAGGCAAGCGCCCAGGTTTGGCGGGAAATGCGCCGGAACAGTGCGACTCCCGCAAGTAAGAAGATGAAAGCTTGCATGAACGCGGCGGCGCCCATTGTTTGCCACAGGATCGACGCCCAGTGGCTGCCCACGAGTCCCGCGAGGTTTCGTGCCGGCGTTTTTGCCGACGTGAAAAACGACGGATCCTGGCTCGAATATGAGCAGAGAGATAGAAGAGTGAAGATCGCCAAGAAGAGAAAGACGAGTCCAAGGAGATCTTGCAGGAGATGAGACGATGCCGCGGGTTTTTTTGTGGTCGTGCTAGAGGCCATACTTAATAGTAGTAAAAAAATAGAGCATGACCCAATGCGATTTCCGCTCAGCGTCCGCGCGGGTGCGTTGTGAAAATGACG
>DATBTF010000062.1:0-18452 GCA_036559405.1 Bdellovibrionota bacterium | reverse complement strand
ACATTCACTGTTTTTTTGCAGCTGGCATCGCAGGGGCTGGTCGTATAGGTGCAGTTCGTCGGAGGCAAACAGGCGTCGGTCGAGCTTTCCGTGGGCGAGCAAGTTAGCTGCTGGCCGTCGGAATAAGAGCAAGTACCTCCGTTCGCCTGAGGCACAGTGACATCCACTGTTTTTTTGCAGCTCGAGTTGCAGGCGCCGATCGTATATTGGCAGTTCGAAGGCGGCAGACAAGCGTCGGTCGCGCTTTCGGTGGCCGAACAGGTGAGCTGCTGCCCATCGGTGTACTGGCAGGTACCCCCGTTCGCCTGTGGCACAGTTACATCCACGATTTTTTTGCAGCTCGAGTTGCAGGCGCCGATCGTATATTGGCAGTTCGAAGGCGGCAGACAAGCGTCGGTCGAGCTTTCCGTGGGCGAGCAAGTTAGCTGCTGCCCGTCGTAGTACTGGCAAGTACCCCCGTTCGCCTGGGGCACAGTTACATCCACGGTCTTTTTGCAGCTGGAGTTGCAGGCGCCGATTGTGTATTGGCAGTTCGAGGGCGGAAGTGTAGGAGTCGGCGTAGGTGTCGGCGTAGGTGTAGGAGTCGCCACCGGCGCCTTACAGGTGATTTTGAAAGAGTAGTCGCCAGTCATCGGGCCATTCTGGCTGCCGTTGCAGTACCATTGGTTGCCACTTATCTTGGTCGGAGAGCTAGCAAAGCCGCAGCCGTTACCCGCAGAACAGGAGGGCGTCTGAGAGTCGGGACAGGTGATCTTTGCCTTATAACAGGCCGACGAGTCGCCGGTTGCCGTACATGAAAGCCCGTTTGCCGTACAGGACAAGGTCGCCGTGGCCAAAGCCGAAGGCGACCACAGCAAGGCCGCCAGCGCAGCCGCGCCCGCGACTAAATAAAATTTAAGGAGTACCCTGAAGCCCGTGTTCATGACAAAAGATCCGTCCTGGCCGGCATATCTTAGAAAAACGCCGGGCCCGGCATACGTACAAAAGAAAGTACGGATCCCCCCTCCCTTTATTATACCCCGCCGGAGGAGGCGCTACAAACAGAGCCAAGCCGCGGAAACAACTAAACTAGTTTAGAAAGGCTAACCCGGTCCGTTTAGACTGTCTCCGCGCGGCTACACTCTGGCGGCTAGGCGTTCAGGGAGCTCTGATCCGCCACGCTTTCCGCGGAATTTTCGCCCGCGGCCAGCACGGCTACGCGGCTCAGGATCAGCTTTTCGAAACGGATCTGGTTGGCCAGAATGCTATCTAGTTTTTCCAGGCACTCCAGGATCTGCGTCTGCTGCGTAAGAATCTGGGCACTGATGCCACCGGAAACGCTGTTCCCAGTGCTGTTGCTATTGGTATTAGTGTTGTTGCCGGAATTGGTTTTGGATTGATTCTTCTTCATCTTCCCTCCTGGAAGTGGGGAGGGTGAATTCCCTCTCGCCTGCCCAAGATTTTATATGCAACGAGTCAATTTCCAAGAGGAAAATCACGGAAACGGCTGTTGCCTGCCGATAAACCATGGCTAAAGGCTGAAAAGATCAAGAATTCCAAGCACTAAACCGATAGGACTCCATGGGAAATACCGCCTTAAAACTACCGCAAGAAAACCATCCCCTCCATGCCGTACCGACGGTCTCTGGAGGCCACGCCCCACGAGCTCTCCTCTCCCCCCTCGCCGACATCTTCATGGTCGGAGGCGGCTCGCTCATCTTCTTCTTTGTAGCAAATATGTTCGTCAGCCATCAGGCGCCAAGCTCCGAAGTGGGCTGGTTCATCTTCAACCTTTCTTTCTTCGCCAACTTCCCGCACTTCCTCTCAAGCTACCACATGCTCTACGGCGACTTCCGCCGGCACATCTTCACCAAGGCCCGTTACTTCTGGGCGGGCGTCGTGGCGCCTGCGCTGATCGTGGCCACGATCGTGTATGGCTTCTACTTCGCCAACAAGACGATTCTCTCCGGGCTGATCAACAGCATGTTCTTCTTCGTCGGCTGGCACTACGTAAAACAGACCTTCGGCGGAATGGTAGTGTCGAACGCCATCAATAAGATTTATTACAGCAAGACCGAGCGCTGGGCGATCAAAGCCAACTTGTTTTCGCTCTGGTTCCTGAGCTGGGTCTCCTCCAACCTCTCGGGTGAAAAATACGACTACGAAGGCGTGGAATATTTCGTGATGAATGTTCCGGTATGGCTCAATACCGTGGCCCTCGCGATCGTGGGCGTGACCGCCCTATGGGCGATTGGCACGCATGTGAAGAAATACTTGGATAAAGGCGGTAACGTGATCACGGCCCCGGCCTTCGCCTGCTGGGCCTCGCTCTATGCCTGGTACCTGCCCTCGCTCTACCACCCGACCTTCTTCCAGATGGTGCCCTTCTTCCACTCGCTGCAGTACCTGCTCTTCGTAGTGGCGTTCCGCAAGAACAAAGCGGCGGCGGGCGGGGTGGAGACCCCGGCCCAGCGCAGGCGCTTCCTATTCGAGTTCTATGGGCAGCTGGGATTCATGGCGGTCACGGGCGCCGCCTTCATGTGGTTCCTGCCGCATTGGATCGACGGTAAGTGGCCGAACGCCATGATCCCGACGGCGGTGATGTTCTCCGCCACCATCTTCATCAACGTGCACCACTACTTCATCGACAACGTGCTCTGGCGCTCCGACAACGAGGAGATGAAGCGCTACCTGTTCAGCTGATCAGGGCTCCCCGTATACGCTCAGCTCGTTACTGCTGTTGTCCATCAGGGTGAAGCACCAGGCCCCGGGATGCACTTCTTTGAGATCGGAAACGTTGAGGCCGTCGCCTTTCATTTTCTCGAAAAGCTTCTTCGTGCCCTTCGCGCTGAGGATCAGCACGCCATTCGGGCTATGCTTCTTTCCTTTGTCCTTGGCATGCAGGCAGATGTTGTGCCCGCCCGCCGGGAACTCCGTCCAGTCCGGGCTCTGATGGCTGGGCTCGAAGCCGAGCTTTTTGTAGTAGGCCACGGCCTTGTCCATGTCGTCCACGTAGTACATCGTTCCGTAAGCGGTTTTCATCTCTGTTTCTCCTCTCTTAGAAATTCTTATTGCAAATTCTTGTCGTAAATCCGGTAGGTCTTATAAGGCGGAACCTTGCCGAACAGCATGATGGGCGTCAGCATGTCTTTGTTGTCCTCGAGGATCCACGAGGCCTCGCCGCCCCAAAGGCCGAACTCCCGCGCCTTTTTGTAGGTTTCGAAGTAGAGCACGCTGCCCACTCCGGAGGAGCGCCACTCGCGGCGCACACCGAGGGTGATCACGCGCAGCCGGTTGATTTTTTTGGAGGAGGGCTTGATACCTCTCAGCAGCTTGAAGATACCGAAGGGCAGAAGCTTGCCGTTGGGAATGTTCTTCAGCACCTGGTTGATGTCGGGGAGCGCTAGTGAGAAGCCGATCGGCTTGCCTCCGGCCATCGCAATCAGGCAGAAGTCCGGCCACACGATGTCTTTCATCGACCTCGCCATGTGCAGGAACTCTTCGTCGTTCATCGGAACGAAGCCCCAGTTCTTCTCCCAAGCAGCGTTGTAAATTTCCTTGATCAGCATGATCTCGTTATCGAAGTCCTTCATGTTGATCGGGCGGAAGGTGAAGGCGCCCTTGGCGATCGCCATTTCCGCCATCGCCTGCATCTTCGCTTCGAACTTCTCGGGGGCGCGCAGATTGAAGGCGAGGAGGTCTTTCGCTTTCTTATAACCCTGCTTTTCCACGGCCGCGGGGTACGACTGCGGGTTGTGGGTCATCATCAGGTAGGGCGGTGTATCGAAGCCGGAGATCAGCATCCCGCACTCATGATTGAGGCTCGGGTTGGCCGGTCCGCGCGAAATTTCCATCGACTGCGACTTCAGCCAGGCTTCGGCTTCGCGGAAAAGGGCTTCCGAAACTGAAGCATCGTCAATCGCCTCGTAGAATCCCCAGAAGCCGGTTTTCTCCTGGTGGAAATCGTTGTGGGCTTTGTCCACGATGGCGGCGATCCGTCCCACATGTTTGCCGTCTTTGTAGGCATTCCACAGGCGGATCTTGGCGTGCTGGTAGAACGGGTTTTTCTTGGTGTCGAGATTGTCTTGCACCGAGAGACGCAGAGGAGAAACCCAGTTGGGATCGGATTTATTGAGGGTCCAGGCGAGCTCAATGAACTTCTTGTATTCCGATTTGTTTTCCCCGGGCTCAAAGCTTACGAGTTTGAGATTCTGCATCCGATTTCCCCCAATGTTTCTTGCTGCTGCATTTCAGATTTTTTTCGAGTTCCGGCGCGATCATCCGCACCGGCAGCATGCCCAGCGAAAGCACGCCGTCGTGAAAGCACTGATCGTTGAATTTCCGCCCGAGCGCGGAGGCCACGCGCCGCTTTGCGCCCTCCATCCGCATCAGGCCGTAAAAGTAGCTCGGCGCCTGGCCGGGATTTTCGTACTGGTACCGGCGCAGCTCTAGGCTTGCGAGACGGTCTGATAACCCCAGCTCCGACTTCAGGAAGCGCACCACCTCGCGGGGTGCGATTTTCCCGAGCTGCACCTCCGGGTCGAGAAAGGCGCGCGCCACGCGCACCAGCCGCATCTGCAGCGCCACGAGCTTGGCCTGGGCCGGAAGGTAAGGATACACCATCTCCTCGGCGTAGAGGCCCCAGCCTTCGACATTGCTGTTGTTGAAAGCGTAGCGGGCGCGGATGAGCGACGTGCCTTGGTCGAGCATGGCGCTGAACTGAAGATCGTGCCCGGGCCGGCCTTCATGCGCGGCCAAGATCAGGGCGGCCGCCTCGTAGGAAAAATCGTCGATCACGGCCTTGCCGGATCCGAAGGACGGCACCACGAATTCCGGGCGCTCTCCCGTATTGCCGACGAGCGGCGGTTGGGTGAGGTGCGGAATGGGATCAGCGAGGCTTTCCACCTCGCCCGCCACCCGGATACGCAAGGGTGTCGCCGGCAGGGTCACGAGATGCTCGCGGCGGAGGATGTCTTCCAGCTGACGGTTCGCCCCCTCAAACAGCTGCTTCACCGCCTCCGGCTGCACCACCTGGCGTTTCTTCAATCGCTGGATCACGGCATGGGGAGAGGCATTCTTCCAGTGCTCGTCCTTGGCCACCTCTTTCGCCATCAGGCGGAACTCTTTGTAGAGCTCTTTGTATTCCTGGCGCGCGCTGCGGATCAGGCTCTCGGGTGAAGTTTCGATCCCGCGCTTGCGCAGCGTATGCTCATAGAGCTCTTTGGGCAGGCGGAAATCCTTGCGTGCGAGCGGCAGAAGATGGGAGCGGAGAAAACCGTCATACTCTTCGGCCTGGGTCTGGAAAGAGGCGAAATCTTCCTGCCAGTCGCTGCGCCCCGACTTCACCAGCAGATCACGCACGCCTTGCACATAGGCCTTGGACTCCGATAGATACTGCGTGATCTCCGCCCGGAGGGGAAACACGCGATTCTTCGTGAAGCGCAGCTCGTCGGCCAGGGTGCGGTTGCGGAAGGACGCAAGCAAGGGAGGATGTTCCCCCTCCCCGTTCACATAAATCTTGAAGCGATCGGCGGCCGCGGCTTTGCGCTCAGGGGGAGACTGCTCGTTCACCAGCTCCAGCAGCGACTCCAGAAAAAAACGGGTTCCCGGCTGGAAAAAAATCAGTCCGGTCTTTTCCTCGATATAGATTTCGCTTTTGCGCAGACGCAGCTGCTCACGCAGGATCCGCAGGTCGAGCTGAAAATCCGGGTCGCGCGGCTTCTCGAGCTCGCTACTGATCTTCCCTTCCCACTCCTTGAGAAAAACAAGCTCGCGCGCGTTCGCTTCCTTCTCCATATGCAGCGCTTTTCCGTCGAACTCGCGAAAGCCCATGGCCGAGGCGCGCTCGGGCAGATTCGCGCCGTCGGCAATCGCATATTGGCGGGCGAAAGCATCGGACTGAACGATCCATTTCGGTTTCGCTTCCGCCGAAAGAGAAAGGGACAGGAGACTCAAAATGAGAGTGAAAAGGCGCGCGCCAAAAGACATCCGGAAGGAGTATCAAAGCGGCGCATTAGGTGCGAGACGCGCTGCGTCGCATGCAATGGCTAGGGAAAATTTACACCAAGGTGGAAGAGCGCTTCGCAGCGGCGAGCACACCCTTGATGAGAGTCACACGCAGCTTGCCCTCTTCGAGGGCCATCAGACCGTCGATGGTGCAGCCGGCAGGGGTGGTTACCTCATCCTTCATGGCCGCGGGATGCTCGCCCCGCTCGAGCACCATCTTGGCGGAGCCCATCAGCGTCTGCGCGGCGAGCAAGGTGGAGGTTTTCCTCGGAATTCCAAGCTTCACCCCGGCTTCGCTCAGGGCCTCGATCATCAAAAACACATAAGCAGGGCCGCAGCCGCTCAGGCCGGTGGCGGCGTCCATCAGGCTCTCTTCCAGGCGGGCCACCGAGCCCATGGTGGAAAAAATCGCCTCCGCCTTCTGCACCTCGGCCTCCGCCAGCCCCTTCTCGGCGCAGAAGACCGTCATCCCCTCGCCCACGATGGCCGGCGTATTGGGCATGGCGCGAACGAGCGCACACTTTCCCCCGCTCCATTTGCGCAATTTATCCAACGTAAGCGCGGCACAGATCGAGATCAGCAGCTGTCCCTTGCGGAAGCTCCCCGCGGCTTCCGCCAGTACCGCCTCCGCCTGGTGCGGCTTCACGGCGAGCAGTAACACATCGGACTTTTTGACAACCCTGGCGTTGTCGGTACCGCAGTCGATCTTATATTTCTCCGCGACCACAGCGGCCGAGGCTTCGCTCTTGGTGCTGCCGGCGATGGTGAACTGCTTGGCGATGCTGGAACCTTGGATGCCCTTGATCAGGGCCTCGCCCATGGTGCCGACGCCGAGAATTCCCAGTGAGCTCATTTGCGTTTCCTCCGGCGGCTGCGTCCTTTGCGGATCGCCATGCGGATCATTTTCTCCGCCACATTGACCTTCGTGGCCTTTTCGAGCTCCTGGAATCCCGGCGAGGAGTTCACCTCGAGAAGCACAGGGCCATTGTTCGTCTCCAGCAGATCCACGCCCGCGATGTCGAGTCCCACGGACTTGGCGGCCAGAAGCGCGAGACGTTCGTAGCTTTTCGGCAGGCGCATGATCTTCTCGCCCAGGCCTCCGCGGTGCACGTTCGCGCGGAATTCGCCCTTTCGGGCCGTGCGCCGCATCGCCGCGACCGCCTTGCCGCCCACGACGAGAATACGCACGTCGGAGCCGGAGGCTTCCTTCACGAACTCCTGGAGAATCAGATCTTTGTCAAATTCGAGAAGCGTGGCCATCACGCTCTCCACCGACGAGCGGTCGTGCCCGAGCATCACGCCGATTCCCTGCGCGCCCTGGAGAAGCTTCATCACCATCGGGAACTTGCCGATGCGGCGGTAGGCGAGGTGGATGTCGGTGAGCGCGCGGCTCATCACCGAGAGTGGCGCGGGCACGCCCTTCGAGGAGCAAACCTGCAGCGCGCGGAATTTATTGCGCGAGTTGAGAATGGAATCCGAGCTGTTGACTATGGGAACACCCATGCACTCGAAGTGGCGCACCACGAGCAGGCCATACTCCGTGATCGAGGTGCCGATGCGCGGGACCACGACGTCGACACCCTCGAGCTTTTTCCCGAAGAGATAAATCTCCGGGCCTTCGGGACCAATCGTGAGCTGGCAGCGCAGCGGATTGACCACGAGGCATTCGACCCTTTGACGAGTGGCCTCGATCAGCAGGCGGCGCGTGCTGTGCAAATTCCGCGAACGGGAAAGAATCAAAATGCGCATGCAGACAATAGGATAAGGGAGGACAGGGAAAAGGCGAAATCAGAGAGAAACTAGCGCGCTTTACGCGGTATCCGCGAAAAATTATGCGGCGCGGCTACTCTTCTTCTTCCTCGTTCGCGGCCATCGCCAAGGCGGCAGCTTCGGCTTCGGCGCCGCGGCCTTTGTGGTCCTTGATGATCTCTTTGCGCTTGGCGAGCTGGCGCTCCACCTTGTCCACGGCCTCTTCGACGGCGGTAAATAAATTATGGTTACGAGCCTTGCCCATGTAGTCCACATTGTTGGCGGTGATGTGGAGATGCGCCTCGTGTTCATCAGCCTCGTAGCTGATGGTCCAGCGGGCATGGAGGTGTCCGCGGACGAATTTCTCGATCTTGGAGGTTTTGTCCTCCAGAAATCCCTTGATCTCATTGCCTTTGGTGCGGGTGTTCTTGAGCACGAATTCCATCTGCATGACCGGACCTCCTGGCCCGACGAAATGGCCGGGCTAAAAAAGCTTTTTGCGCCGGGCGGAGCTGAGGATGTTCATGCTCTCCCGGTATTTGGCCACCGTGCGGCGTGCGATCTCGATCCCGTCTTCCTGCAGAAGCTCCACGAGCTTCTGGTCGGAAAGAGGCCGCTTGGAGTCCTCTTTCGAAATCAGGGAGCGGATCTTTTCCTTCACGCTCTCGCTGGCCACATCTCCGGAGCCGTCGCCCGTGGAGATGCCGCTGTTGAAGAAATATTTTAACTCAAAAGTGCCTACCGGTGTATGCACATATTTATTCGTCGTAACGCGCGAGATAGTGCTCTCGTGCACTCCGATATCGCTGGCAACCTCGCGAAGCACCATGGGTTTTAAGAAATGCACACCCTTGTCAAAGAAATCGCGCTGGTGTTTCACGATACTTTCCATCACGCGATAGATGGTTTTTTGACGGTTATGGATCGACTTAATGAGCCATACCGCAGCGCGCAGTTTGTCCTGTAGATAATCTTTCGTCAGTTTGGGGTCACCCTTACCGTGGGCTTTTGCCTCAGCCTTGGCCTGCGTGAGGATTTTCTTATAGTAGGCGCTCACGCGGAGTTTTGGCAGCCCGTCTTCGTTGAGTTGGATCGCGAAATCGTCGGCGATTTTATAAACGTAAACATCGGGTACGATGTAGTGGGTGTCGGACCCGCCGCCGAAAGAACGGCCCGGCTTGGGATCGAACTCTTCCTTGATCTGGCGGGCGGCCTCTTTTACGTCTTCTTCGGGAGCGCCCGTCGCTTTTGTCACAGCGGCAATATTGCGCTTTTCGAGATCCTCGAGGTGGTTCTCGATGATCTTCACCACGAGAGATTCCTTGTCGAACAGCAGCGCCGCTTGCACCAGCAGGCACTCGCGCACATCGCGCGCGGCCACGCCGATCGGATCGAAGCGCTGGATCACCTTCAAAACTTCTTCCGCGTCTTCGAAGTTGAATTCCAATTCCTTCGCAATGTCTTCGAGCGAGCCGATGAAAAAGCCGTCTTCATTGAGGTTGCCCACGACCATTTTTGCGAGCACGCGCTCATCGGGCGCCAGATCGCTCATCGAGATCTGCCACTCGAGGTGGCCCACGAGGTCGGTAACGCTCGCGACCATGTTTTCGTAGTTCGGAAGCTCGTCGGGAATTTCGCGGGTGCTGGGGAGGGACGGGCCGGAGGCGAAGTTCTCCATGTATTCTTCCCAGTCGATCTCGCCCTTACCATCGACGATCTTCTCTTCCCCCTGGGGGGTCATCATCTCTTCGGCGCTCTGGCCCTCGGCCTCGCCCTTTTCCATGTTTTCGAGATTGTTTGCGTCGCCGCTCTCCTGCTCTTCCTCGTACTGGTCGAGTTCGCCGAGCTCCTCAAGGCAAGGGTTTTCCACGAGCTCCTGGTTGATGAGCTCCTGCATCTCCAGCCGGTTCAGCTGCAACAGCTTGATCGCCTGCTGCAGCTGGGGCGTCATCACCAGATGCTGCCCAAGCCTGAGGCTCTGTTTTATTTCGAAAGCCATTCAGAACCTTTTACTACGTCGCGCTTAGATGCGCTCCTTATAACCTGAAGTCCTGCCCGAGGTAACTTGCCCGGGCCTTCTCACTCTTAGCTATATCGGCAGGAAGGCCGCTCTCCTCGATCAATCCGGAGATCAAGATATAGGCGGAATCGCAGATTTTGAGGGTCTCACGCACGTTATGGTCGGTAATCAATACCCCCACCCCACGGTCGCGTAATCCGCCAATCAGCTTCTGGATGTCGCCTACCGCTATCGGGTCGATTCCGGCGAAGGGCTCATCGAGAAGCAGGAAGTGCGGCTTCAAGGCCAGGGCCCGGGCGATCTCCACACGCCTCCGTTCCCCCCCGGAAAGGAGCGATCCATGGGTTTCAGATACACGCTGGAGGTTAAATTCCTCGATTAATTCGCGAGTGCGCGATTCACAGTAGGAATCCGGATGTTCCTGCGCTTCCAGCACTGCATAAATATTCTGGTAAACGGTAAGGCGCCGGAAGACGGAAGCTTCCTGAGGCAAATAGCCCAGGCCGTTACGGGCGCGTTCGTGCATCGAAAGATGGGTAATCTCCTCTTCGTCGATCTTGACCGTGCCTTCGTCGGGATGAAGAAGGCCGACCACCATATAGAAGCTCGTGGTCTTCCCGGCTCCATTGGGCCCCAGCAGGCCTACGACCTTGCCCTGGGGAACTTCGAAGCTTACGCCACGCACAGCTAGATGGGTCTTGAAGCTCTTTTTGAGATTTTCTGCCCGTAAGTATTTCATCTCTTAGTCAGTCACGCCTTCGGCGCTCCTTTTCATTCCGGAATCAGCTCTTCGTCTTCCTTGGTGAGCGTGGGTGTCTCGCTGCCCTTCTTTCCGCCTTTCGCCCTTTCCTGGGCCCCAGCGGCATTCGTGGCCATCACTTCCACCACGCCCGTGGCGCGATACACGGTAATTTTATCACCAGTCACCGCGTCATCTCCATCATAAACGGCGGGAAAGCCCGAGAGCACGATGGTGTCGGTGGGCGCGAAGAACTCCGCCACTTGCGATCGGGTGTATTTGCCGTCAGCCTCCGCGATCTTCACGTCGGTGTTCAACGACATATAACGCACCCCTTTGTCTTCCTTGGAGTAGAAGAGATCGGCGGCCTGCGAGGTTCCCACGGTTTTTTCCTGCTCCACCTTCACGTTCTTCTCGAAGGTCACCTTCTGCTGGGCCCGGTCCATGACAGCGGTTTCCCCCTTGATCCGCGTGGCTCCATGGCGCCGCTCCTGGTAGAGCGCACGGGCATTGCCTTTGAGATAAACCTTGTTCTCATTCATCGGCGCCTCGGCACTGTCGCCCCAGATCTGCACTTCCTTCATAAAGGTCTCGCCTTCAATCGGCTGTGAAGCCGTGAGCAGGCGTTTGCCCATATTGTAGGTGGCCTCCGGGCCTTTCATCAGAAAGCCGTCGGGAGAAAGGGTGTGCACATTGTCCGTCAGGTGGAGGATGCGATCATCCATCAGAAAATTCGCGTGGTCGGCGCGCACTACCGTGCGCTGCTCGGCCTCGTTGTAAATGAGGGCCACCACAGTTTTGGCGTCCATGCGATGCGTGGTCATATTGAAGGCTGCGTCGTGGGCAAAAGTTTCCGCCTCCACCCGCCCCGCCTTCACGGAAATATAGTGCGCGTTCACCATGCTGTAGTCGGGCACCGCGGTCCTCCCGTCACGGCCCACGGAATAACCGTCGAGCTCGCGCGGCCAGAGGAACCAGATCGTCAGGAAAAGCAACCCGTAGCTGAGAAAGCGCAGCAGGCCGCGGAATGCTCTCATTTCTTTCGTGCCTCGAGCAGAAGGTCACAGAGCTCACGCACGGCTCCGTGCCCACCCTTATTCTTCGTCACATAGTGCACGGCATTTTTTACGGCGGCTGGCGAGTGCGGGGGGGCGGCCGCAAAGCCCGCGGTCTTGAGCACGGGAATGTCGAAGAGCTCGTCGCCCATATAGGCGCAGTCCTCCTCCCTCACGCCGAGGTCCTTGCGGATCGCCTCGTAGGCGCCGAGCTTGTCTTCATTGCCGAAGTAAGCATGGCGGATGTTGAGCCGCTCCGCGCGCTTGCGGTGGCTTTCGAAGTCGCCTCCCGAGATGAAGCAGACCTCCAGCCCGTCTTTTTGCAGCTGGCGGATGCCAAAGCCGTCCCACACATTGTAGAAGGCGCCCCAGCCCGTGCCTTCCACGTAGAAAACGCTGCCGTCGGTCATCACGCCGTCGATGTCGAAGATCACTACTTTGACTTTTTTGAGCGCGGCCAGCAGCGCTTTACCGGAAAGACGTTTGCGCTTCTTGGCGGAGGTTTTGGCCATGGTGTCAGTTTACCATGGCCGGAGGCTGCTTACTCCTGAAACTCTTTCTGCTTGGGGCATACGCCTTGGAGGGTGGAGATGCCGAGGAAGTAGGTGACCACGTGGATCTTCTCCACCTTTTCCCCTGTATAGGCGTTCTGCACCCAGTATTTGCCGGCATTGTTGCGCAGGATGAAGTCGCAGCTCTCATATTTCATCGAAAGGCCATTGGCGAGATACTTCAAGTGAAAACGGCCTTCCTTCGTCGTGCGGTTGAGCAGGCCCTGCATGAGCAGCACCTTGCGGCCCTCGCCTTCGAGCAGCACCACACCGTCCCGGCTTTCAATTTCGTTCAGCCAGAAGGGCTTGCCGTTCAGATCATCGGCATTGTTGGGCGCTTGTTCAGCGACGAAAAGACCGGCGGGCATCCCATTCTGCGGGACCATGAGATGCATATGGTAGAGGTAAGCATCGCGATCGTTGCTTAGGGTGAGCATCTTCTGGAGCGCGTAGCCGGGAGGCGGGGGGCCGGCGAGTTTGGGATCGTTGGCGAGCAGCATCCAGCTGTTGGCGAAAGCGGATCCGGAAACGAGCAAGCTGAAAAAGAAAATCGAAAGTAGTTTCATAAGGTCCCTCTGTAGATGTTTAGACAGGTACCAGAGCTGCTTTGCCCCTTCAAACAGGGAATGGTCAGGACAGAAGAAGAAAGGCCATAATGCGGGGCATTATTGGCAGATAGCAGCCCTCACCGCTTCGAGCTTTTTCAGCAGCTTACCGGCATCCGCGAGCGGCCAAGCCGAGGGGCCGTCACACTTGGCTTTGTCCGGGTTCGGATGGAACTCGAGAAACACCCCATCCACGCCCGCCGCCACCGCCGATAGAGCAATCGTCTCTACCCCGGCACGACGTCCACCCGTGGCGGTGTTTTCGCCCCCATTGCCTTTTCCTGCCCCCGGCAGCTGCACGGCATGAGTAGCATCGATCGAGACCGGCGCGCCGAGCGCCTGCATTTCGGGGATCCCCAGCATATCCACTACAAGATTGTTATAACCAAAACTAACTCCCCGTTCGCAGAGGATGGTGAAGTCCCGCGAGGGCGCGGCTTCCTTGATCTTGGACAAAATATTTCTGCAGTCCCAGGGCGCGAGAAACTGACCCTTCTTCACATGCAGAAGGCCTCCGCTTTTTTCTACGGCTCGAGCGGCAGCGACCACGAGGTCCGTCTGACGGCATAAAAAGGCAGGGATCTGCACGATGTCGGCGATTTCGGCAACAGCAGAACATTGCTCTGGCTCATGCACATCCGTGACGATCGGTAGATTCAGCTTGCCCTTTACCACTTCGAGAATTTTCATTCCCTGCTCAAGGCCCGAGCCGCGGAAGCTTTTGATCGATGAGCGGTTGGCCTTATCGAAGCTCGCCTTGAAGACGAAGCTTTTGCCCAGGCCCGACAAAACTTTCTTCAGCTCTGTCGCTGTTTCGAGAGTGAGCTTTTCGTCTTCCAGCACGTTCAAGCCGAGCATATAGGCCAAAGGCGCGCCTCCGCCGATCTGCCATTTCCATTTTTTGAGCTCGAGCTTCATGGAACCTCCTTGGGCACCGGGCTTTTGGATACGATCGCCCAGGTGTGGCCCTCTTTCGAAAGCCGGAAAATATAGTCTTTGCCATCGGGCTGCACCGTGAGGCGGCATTGGAAGCGGTCGCAGGTCTCGCGGTCCACGCCCACTTCCGTCAGTGCGGCCGCATAGCGGTTGCGTTCATTCTTGAGCAGGATCTGCTGGCTGAAGACGTTCGTGAAGAGGAGTCCCACATCGCGGGGGATGCCGCCGGTGTCCATATCCCTTGGCACCACGTAGACGAACATCGCGATCCCGCCCAGCATGGCGAGAAAACCAACCCCCATCAAGCCGAAGAAAACCGGTTTGTTGAATTCGCTGCTCAAAAGTCCCTAGCCCTTTTTCTTCATGCTTGCGGTCACGAAAGCGCTGAAGAGCGGGTGCGGCGCCAAAGGTTTCGATTTGAATTCCGGGTGGAACTGGCAGCCCACGAAATAGGGATGGTCTTTCAGCTCGATCATCTCCACCAGGCCGCCCTTCCCGCTCAAACGCGGATCGCGGCAGTAGCCGGAGAAGATCATGCCGTGGGTGGCGATCTCGTCGCGGAACTCGTTCGAAACTTCAAATCTGTGGCGGTGGCGCTCCGAGATCGTGCCTTTTCTGTACGCATCGAAGGCCTTGGTGCCGGTCACGAGCTCGCACTCCCAATTCCCGAGGCGCATGGTGCCGCCCATTTTGTCGACTTTCTTCTGCTCTTCCATGATGTCAATCACGAGATGGGCGGAGTCGGGATGAAATTCCGCGCTAGAGGCATCTTTCCAGCCCACCACATTGCGGGCGAATTCGATCACCGCCACCTGCATTCCCAAGCAAATTCCGAAATAGGGCTTCTTCTTCTCGCGCGCATATCTCGCCGCCGCGATCTTGCCTTCGATTCCGCGCACGCCGAAGCCGCCGGGAACCAGGATACCGTCGACGGCGCTCAAAGCCTTCTCGAGCGTGCCCTCTTTCGTCATCTCTTCCGCGTCAAGAAACTCCACATTCACCTTGGCATTGTTGGCGATGCCACCATGAAAGATGGCTTCGTTGAGGCTTTTGTAGCTCTCTTTGAGCTCCATATACTTACCGACCATCCCGATCGTCACTTCGTGCTTGGGATGGTGGATCTTCTCCACCATTTTCTCCCAGGCGCCCACGTTGGCCGCGGCTGTCCACATATTGAGGAGCTCGACGAGCTTCTCGTCCACGCCCTCTTTGTGGAAGTTGATCGGCACTTCGTAGATTGAGGGTGCGTCTTGAGCCGTGAACACCCGGCCCTGCTCGAGGTTGCAGAAAAGGCCGATCTTGTTCTTGATCTCTTTGGAAAGCGGGCGGTCGGTGCGGCAGAGCAGGATATCCGCCTCGATCCCTTCGTGGCGGAGTTGCGCTACGGAATGTTGCGTCGGTTTGGTCTTCAGCTCGCCCGCGGCGGCGATATAAGGCACCAAAGTCAAATGCACATAGAGCACGTTCTCGCGCCCCACTTCGAACTTCATCTGCCGGATCGCCTCGATGAAGGGCAGGCTCTCGATATCGCCCACTGTGCCGCCCACTTCCACTAGGGTGACGTCCGCTCCATTCGCTGCATCGATGATCCGGCGCTTGATCTCGTCGGTGATATGCGGGATCACCTGCACGGTCTGGCCGAGGTATTTCCCCTTGCGCTCGTTCTGGATCACGGTGTCGTACACCTGGCCGGTGGTGAAGTTGTTTTTCTTCGTAAGCTGCACGGTCGTGAAACGCTCGTAGTGGCCAAGATCGAGATCGCATTCCGTGCCGTCTTCCAGTACGAACACCTCGCCGTGCTGGGTGGGGTTCATCGTGCCGGGATCCACGTTGATATAGGGATCCATCTTGATCAGCGTAACCTTCATGCCCCGCGATTCGAGCAAAGCGCCGATCGAGGCTGCGGCTAAGCCCTTGCCGAGAGAACTCACCACCCCACCTGTTACAAAAATAAATTTCTTCTGCTTCGCCATTCCACCCTCAGCCTAAGTTCTAAATCTTGCCCTTTTGCTCGCGGAAAATGCTACGCGCGAGCTCTAAATCTTCAGCCGTATCGACGCTTTGTGAGCCGTAGTTCGTGCGCCCCATGCCGATCTTCACGCCATGATGAAGGGCACGCAGCTGCTCGAGACTCTCGGAGCGCTCGATCATCGGCACCTCGAGGCTGGGGTACGTCAGCAGAAAATCGCGCCGGTATACGTAGATCCCGAGATGCTTTCCGAAATGTGGATCCTTGACGATCTCATCGTCAGAAAGCGGATTCTGGCGGTAAGGGATGGCGTAGCGGGAAAAGAAGATGGCGTCGCCCTCTTTGTCCACGATCACCTTCACGCAGGCGGGGCTCTGTACCTCCCTCCAGCTCTTGAAGGGGGTGTAGGCCGAGCCCATGCGGCAGTTGCGCTTCAATACAGGCTCGAGGGCGGCTTCGATGCAAAGCGGATGCATCACGGGTTCGTCGCCTTGCAGGTTCACGATCACTTCTTCGGAAAGTTCTTTCGCCACATAGGCCACGCGCTCCGTGCCCGAGTTCAGAGATTCGGGCGTCATGCGCGCTTCAAAGCCCGCTTTTTTCACTAAATTGACGATTTCTTCGGAGTCTGTGGCGACGAGGATGCGGCTGACATTCCGCGCTTTGGCGGCTCGCTCGGCAACCCGCACAACCATGGGCTGCCCCTCTATATCCGCCAGCGCTTTGCGGGCCAATCGCGTGGACCCTAAGCGCGCTGGGATCACCAGGGCGACTTTGCTCATGGAAGTCCACACTACTACAAACGGCCCATCTTCTCCAAGAAATACACCTTGCTCCCATTCCCCTCGAGTTTCCCCTGGAAGCCCTTACCGGCCAGATCCATCCCGGTCAAGAATTGGGTCTCGCCCGTCCAGAGGTCACGTACCGAAAAATGTGCCTCTGGATCGAGCAACCTCAACCGCACAGTAAATTCCACGGGCGAAGTGGAGCCCGTTTTGGTGGTGATCCAGAACGACTGATCATCCACAGTGCGGGCGAAGACCGTAATTTTTTGGCCAGGATCGGCCAAGGCGAAGCGCGGCCAAGCCTTTGCCTCTTCCAGTAAACTCTGCATCAACACCAGGCGATCCGCCGAATCCTGCATCTGCCCATAGGCATTGGAATTATATTCGTGGTAAAGCACGGCGCCGATCTGTACGAAGCTTCCGCCCCTTACGCCCCAGGGGCACTCATAACCCACGGTGGCCAGGCTGTCGGAATAAAGTAGGCCTTGGCAGCGAGCCGCCCCGCTTAAGTCATAGGAGTAAAGAACATTCGGTAGTGCACGAATTCTACGCCCGCCAAACCGCACCCAGTTTTCGCCCTGGGGCGCAGCTCTCGCGCCCGAGACTAGGAATCCCAAATTCTTTGCCAGGGAATCGCCCACGAAATTCACTACCATGGCGCCGCGGTTCAGCTGTCGAGCCAAGGCTTCCGCCAGCGCCGGGTCCGAGCTGCCGTTGTCCTGGTAAAAGAGAAGCGCGCAGCTCTCAATGTCCGCCTCCGGTTGAATACCCCAGTGGAGGATGCGCGGGTTCACGCCCGTTTGCATCACATAGGCCAGCAAACCACCCGCCCACTCGCCATTCATCCATACCGAATCGAGGCCCGGCAAGAGGCTCGGTAGGTGCTGGGCGGCATCACGCAAGATACATACACGATCCTCTACCGCGACGGCCTTGCCCAAAAAGGCTCCATAAGGCGCGATCTTCTCGCCCAGATTTTTCAGATCATAAAAGTGCGCGCGCGGCTCCGCATTCTTATCGAGAGGTGCATCGAAAAAGAGGTCGTTGGCGTCCGCCGGACTTTGGTGCCAAACATGATGCACGGGGATTCCCTTGAGCAGCTTTCTATCCACAATGCCCTGGAGCTCCGTCCAGAACTCACCTGGGAGCGCGCGTTCGGGATAATTTTTGTAAGCGTCGCTGGTGCGCAGAGCAGTGTAGAAGGGACGAACGGCTTCTTTCTGCCAGAGCCCATCCCAGTTATCGCCCTCATTGAAGTAATAGACGAAAAGCGCCTTCAACCCATGACCTAGAGTGGTGAGATAGGTTTGCCGCCTAGCTTCGGGGCTCACCTTGGTCCCGCGCCACCATCCACCCTGGATCTCCGGGCCCATCACCCACTCTTCTTTTCTTCCCAGATAAAGATCCGAAGCGGTCTCCGCGGATTTTACGTCGTGGTCTGCCTTGAATGGCAGGTTCAAAAGAGGCGAAGACGCGAGCTCATAGGTTTTGGGATAGAGGTTCACCGTCATCATCCCGATCCCGGGCTCATTGCGGAACTGATAGCTCGGCAGCAGTCCGTGCTCGGTGGCGTTGTAACTTTCCGCCAGAGTAAAGAGCACCTGAGGCTCTTTCACTCCCAGCTCTTCCCACATGCCACGGATTTTTTTCAGGTACGCGCGGATGCTTTCGTCCTGGAACTCATACCAATCACGGTCGGCAGGAATATTCTCGCGGGCGCGAATGGGAGGCTGCGCCTCTTCCCAGGAGCCCCAGCGGCTGCCTTGGGCTTTGTTTAAAGCTTCGAGAGTTCCATAGCGCTTTTTGAGGAACTCCCGGTAGCGCGCCAGCGCGCGAGGGCCATAGTCGTGATTATACAGCGACTGCCACATGAAATTGGTTTCATTGTCGACCTGGACAAAGGAGATCGGTTTGCCAGGCCCGATACGGTCTTTCAGTACCTGCTTGTAAAGCTCAGCAAACCAGAGCTGTGTATGCCGGAGCAAATCTTCGGAATGGTAGTCGTAAAGCTTGGTTCGCAAGCCATCGGGCGCGCGCATATGGCTGTCGGGATACTTT
>DATBTF010000061.1:0-4615 GCA_036559405.1 Bdellovibrionota bacterium | reverse complement strand
GCTCGAAATCCGATCAGGATCCCTCGATCTTTCTTCCGCACATTTATGGTCCCGATGGAACGGATCTAGATGGGCGCCGGTTGGTTCTTTGCGATCCCTCCAAGGTCGACTTCCGCGACAACTTCCTGACCCAGGAAAACTTCTGGGCGATGTTCCGCTGCGCGAACTACGACGAGAAAATGAACTCGCTCGAGCCGCTCTTTCATAGCGCCGAGTTTCCGGAATTCCTGCGCTCCGTGAACCTTGTGCTTAAGGCCGAGGACACCAAAGGCATCAAAGAAGTTCTCTCCGAATGGCTGGAAGAAGGTCCTGAGGGCCGAAGCCGCGCGGATCGCTTGCTTCCGGTACTGGCCAACGTGATCAAGAACGAGTCTTTCCAAGCCTTCCTCCCCGTATTCAGCAACATCCTCAAAGCGGGAGATAAGATCTGGCCCGACCTGCTCCCCGGCCTGGCCGAAGTGGTTTATACCGAAAGCCATCCGGACAATATCCAGCATGTCTTTACGCTGTTTCGCTCGTTTTCGGGAAATGAGAGCGAAGACGGTAAAGCGGGAAGCAAGGAAAAGGATTACGCCAAGGGCGTGAAGGAATTCATGCACTTTTTGGATTCTGATGTGGATGGGAAAAAGGCGGCCTTGCGTGCGCTGGAGCTTGCGGACGCCGTCAAAGACATCACGCCTCAGGGCACTTCTTTCTACCAGTTTCTGGATGAGTTCAACGAGCGCGGCGGTCTCTCTTCCTTTCTTACGGACACTTCCGCCCTGCGGGGCGAGGTGGTGGATCCCAAACTGAACCAAACCCCGGATCCGGCCAACGTAGCCTGCCCCGGTTTGAATGAGACACCCGAACAACGCCAGGAATGCGCCTACGATAGACTGTTCCAGCGCACCAATGGCGGGCAGGGAGACGCACCCTACGTGCAGCTCGCCGGTATGATCGCCGAGCTGCAGAAGGACCATCCGGAGCTCCTTACGTCGCTGGCCAGCTGGTATGCCTCAAACGGTCCCCGCGTGTCCAAGGGCCTTACCGGCTATGCGATGCGCGGCCTTGTTTCCAAGAGCATCAGCCTGGCTACCGGGCTCAACGTGGGAACGTATCTCAAGGAGTATGCTTCGCGCCACCAGCTGAACCTCACGACCCCCGTGAACGCCGGCCAACTCGCCGACTTCCTGAAAACAGCATTCAGCAGCAGTGATTTCACAACCTGGCTGGGGGAAGTGGTACCCCGAATCAACCGCAATTCTTTCGGTGAAAAGAACGCCGAGCTGCTTCGGGGAGCGCCCATCGCGTCGGATGTGGCCGTGCTCTACAATCTGCCGGAGATCGCCGCCTTTGCGCAGCAGGTGCTGCCGGACAACGGCTCGCGCCCCTTAGGTGAATCCATTAACCGTTTCGCCAACCGCCACCGCCGGGATGAACTCCAGGTGCCTTTCCACGGCGAAACCCAGAACGTGGAGAAACACCTTTCGGATATCTGGACGGAAGGAGCCCAGGCGAATATCGGAGAAGACCTCGCCCTGAAGTATCTGGTTCAGGCCACACAGTCGCTGGCGATGGATCTGGCGAACGATTTCAAGAACCAAGGGAAGCCATTTTCCGAATGGTTTTATACCTCGCCTTACGGCAATCCGAGTTCCATGGAGTCGATCCTCGGTTATGCAATCAACGAGCTCGGGTTGCTCGACAAATACTACAAGAACAAAGATTGGCTGATGAACGGCTTCGCCGATGAAGTGTTCGGTGACAATGCCGACGATAAGCGAGCATTCCGGATGCTGATCGAGCAGGTGCCCAATATCGTGCTGTATGTTCGCAGCGGAATGAACAGGTCGGGGGGAGATCTTACCCGCGCTTTGGCCAGAGGAACCGACGGTTATCTTATCAAAACGTATGTGAAACTCGTGGTGAAGGTTTCGGAAACGGGCTGGCTGCGCAAAGCAGTGCGGCTGATCGAGGCCTATAACCAGCGTCCGGGCGGAGTGAAACGCGCCAAGGCACGGATTGTCGCCCAGGATATCGATGGCTGGCGTGAGCGCCAGAAGGGCGTAGGGGCGCTGATAGAAATTTTGCGCAGCCTCGTGGAGCCGGATCGGAAAAACGACTACGAAACCACCACGCTGAGACGGCTGATGGTACCGTTTTCTTCCATCGTGGATGAGCCCCGCCGGCCGGAAACGGAGCGTTTCCTGCTCACTTCTGCACGCGAGGTCTACAATCTTTCCGATGAGAAGATCAATGACTTCTTCCGCGATCTGAACGACACCGATCTTCCCGGAGGGGCGGTCACGAGACGCGAGACTTATAAGTCGATCTCGGAAACTCTGCAGAACCGCAATTTCCCCGATCTGATCCGGCACCTTTCGGGCCTTTTCCAGGACCAGGCCGTCCAGCCCGCGCTCGACTTCCTGGCAAAAAAGATCGACGACGGTTCGCTCCCGAAAGCGCTATTATTCATCCGGCGGATCCTGGGATTCGAGAAAAGAGGCTGATGATCCTGCTGGCGATTCTTCTCGGCCTGCTGCACGCCGTGCCCGCTAGTGCGGAGCTGGCATCTCTTTTCGGAACCGGCCCGGTAAGCCAGGCGATGGGGGGTGTGGCCGTGGTGCAGGGGCAGGCCAACCCCTACCAGGCTTACAGCGCTCCAGCGGCACTGGGGTATCTCAGGAGGGTGGAGCTTTCGCTGGGCGCGCTTTACCTCGATCCTCACCTCAAACCGTTCGGCACTCTCGTAATCAGCTCCAATGGCACCCTGGCGGAGTTCCGCGAGTCGGGCGTGCTTCCGGGAGGCGGCAACACCCTAGGCTTCGCTCTGCCTTTGGGAAAAGTGAGGCCGCTCACCTTGGGAGGAGCATTCTACATTCCCTTCTCCAGTTTGGTGCGCGTGTCGGGCAGTCCTGTCGATTATCCCTTTTATCCGCTCTATACAGATCTTAGCCGCAACTTTTCCTTCGTGGTGGGGGCGGGCTACGAATTTGTGGACGGCTGGGCGCTCGGCTTGAACGTGCGGTCCACTACCAAAAGCAAAGCAAGTTATCTTCTGCGTACCGACAGCACGGTCAACTACTCAGCCACGGCAGTGGAAGCGCGGAGCGAGAGCCGCCTGTCGTATTCGATTCTCTACGACAACGCCCGCAGGCATAAGGATGGCAGTCCCTGGACGGCTGGCTTCATGTACCGCGGCCATGCGGGCATGGAGACGAAGCTCTCCGCCGACGTAACCGCCTTCGTACCGGTGCAGGGTGTGCTCGTGAGCCTGCCCGCCTATACGCCGGCGGAGTGGGTGCTGATGGGCAGCTTGCAGCCGCTCGAATGGTGGAAACTGTCGGGTGAGGTTGCGCGGGTGGAGTGGAGTAAGTTCACGTCGCCTTACGGCAGCGGGAATATCAACTCCTACGTGATCACCAATTCTCCGGCGAACTTCCACGACATCACGGTGTTCCGGTTCGGGATGCAGCAGCAGTTCCCTGTCGAGGGAAAGCTGGTGCGCAAGATTTCTTACCGCGAGGGCTACCAATTCCACCCGACGCCGGTGCCCGACCAGAATTCGGACTCAAACTTCGTGGATAGCACCCGGCATATGTTTTCCGCGGGCCTTGGGCTTGGATTCGTGAGCCCATGGGAAGAGAAAGACACTCTCGATCTTGACCTTTTTTTCCAGTACAACCTGCTCAATAAGCGCTCGATCGCCAAAAACTCCTCCCGCAATGTGGGGGCGCCGGGCTATGAGGCGGGCGGTAACATATTGATTTTCGGTGGGGCCGCAAGCGTCAAGTTTTGAAAGACCATGTCCCTTGTGTTTCTGGTATGAATGTGAAAATTCTTGGCGTCCAAGCCTTAGAAATGGAACGGAGACTGAATATGAAAACCATGATCCTGCCCCTGTTCACGATTCTCTTCGCCGTCGCGGCCCAGGCGGCCACGCCTCCTGCCCAAATCGAGCGCCAGAGCTACGACCAATGGCTCAGCCAGATCGGCGCCCCGGCGAGCCCCTACACCGACTATGCCTTTCGCTGGATCGACGCCCAGAAGGGCAAGGGCCTGCCCAACCAGGTGAATGCTGACCCGGAGAAGCTCTACGTAACCGTGGAAGCCCCCCTCGCCGAGGCCGTGAGGGCCGAATCGGCTGGTGAAGTGGAAGAGGCCACGAGCTATGGCCTAGAGACCTATGCATTGATCAACGCGCCCGTAGACACGGTGCTCGAGACCATCCTGTTCCGCTGGGGCAAGCCCGTGGGCAAGACCAGTGGAATCACGCATCCGATCGACACGGTGTATGGCTTTCGCGAAGAGAGCCTGAAACCGGAGTTCGGCCCGGGCTCGTACAAAACGACTACCGTGAAAAAGAACGGCGGCATCGCCGGCGATATGGCCGATAGCTTCGTGCTGCTGTCACGCGGCAGCGCCAAAGATGGCTATACCCTGATCGGCAGCTTCCTCGCTCCCACGGGGGAAACGATCTCCACTTCCTTCATCACCGTTATTACCCTGAAGCCCACGGCTGACGGCAAAACCGAATACCGCGTGGCCGGCCTGCTGAATGCCCAGAGCTATGCATTCTTTGGAGTGGAGCAGGGACGCAAGAACTTCGGCTTCAACCTTCAGCGCATCCGCGAGG
>DATBTF010000060.1:0-17515 GCA_036559405.1 Bdellovibrionota bacterium | reverse complement strand
TTCTCGAACAGCTTATCGAACTCTTTATTCTTGTAGTACGAAGCGTTCATCCCGCCCGGGTTGGCGTTGGGTCCGTAGAAAAGCTGCAGGAAGTTTTCTCCGTCCGGATAGTCCGCGCCCCAGGCGATGCCCCAAAGCTGCGCTTGGCGGTTCTGGATCCGCTTGAGCAGAGCCGGCCAGGTGTTCGACTCTACGCGAATCTTGAGCCCGACTTTATCGAGCTGCTTCTGCAGATACTCCGCCTGCTGCTTGGCGGTGGTGTCGGGAAGAGTGTCGAAGGGAATGATCGGGAAACCTTTGCCCTCTGGATAACCCGCCTCCGCCAACAGCTTTTTGGCCTTCTCCACATCCCCTGTACGGTACGGATTCTTGAACTCAGGATCATAGCCGTTGATGCCGGGAGGGATGGGCGTTTGCGAAGACGTCGCCATGCCGTTGTAGAACAGCTGGATTGCATCCTTCTCGTCGACCGCGAGCGAGATCGCCTGGCGCACTTTCTTGTTCTTGAACTGCGGCAGGTCGCTCGACTCGAGATTAAAGGCCGTATAGGTGAAGTCCATCATCACGGCCCCGAAGAGCTCGATGCCCTTGGCCTTGAGCTCGTCGCTGAGCTTGAGGTTCTCCACCGAAGACGGCGCATTTTTATCGACCACGGAAACAGCCGACTTGAAGTTGTCTTTCGGGATGGCCACGCTGTCGAACTCGCCCTTGATGAAATGCAGCCAACGCGGCTGGTCTTCCACGATCACGCGCACGTTCACGCCATCCACCAGCGGTAGCTGCTTGCCAGCATCTTCTGTATTCGGACCGTCGGAAGGGAATTTCCCCCAGTACTTGGGGTTCTTCACATAGGTCAGGTGATCGGCAGGATTGTAATCCGTAAGAATGAACGCCCCCGTGCCCACCGGATGGTTCATGAACTCCTTGCCGTACTTTTCCACCACTTCTTTGGCCACCACGGCGGCATAAGGCATGGCGAGAGCATATTGGAGCTGCGGATAAGGCAGCTTCAATTTGAGCTGAACGGTGGAGTCGTCGAGCGCCTTGAGGCCCTCGATCTCCTCGTCGTAGTTCGTCGGCGTATCTTTCTCTTTTACGTATTTGTTATGCCATTCATCGAGGCCTTTGAGGCGGCCCTCGAGAATCCAGAAGCCCGTGCTTTGCACGCGCGGGTCGGCCAGACGCTTCAGGCTGTACACCACGTCTTTCGCGGTCACTTCCCGGCCTTTGCCTCCGGGGAAGGCGGCATCGTCGGTGAAGGAAACGCCTTTGCGGATCTTGATCGTATAGGTGAGCCCGTCTTTGGAGATGGTGGGCATGGATTCCGCGATCAAAGGCTCCAGCACATAGGGGCGTTTGTAGGGATGGTATTGGAAGAGCGGTTCGTAGACGCGGATGATCTCGGTGTTGGAATAGAGGTCTTCCGAGCCCGCGGGGTCCATGCCTTTGATCTTGGCGATGGTGACCAGGCTGAGCGTATTGGGATTGCTTTCGCGCTTCTTCGTACAAGCGGCGGTGAAACTAAGGGAGACCAGGGTCAAAGCAAGCAGGAGATTTCGCACAGTAGATCTACTCCATCTAAAGGTTCGAGCATTTGCTCGAACGGAAAAACAGCGGGGGCATGCGTTCTGACGAAGCATGTCAGGACGCGCCAAAAACTTACCCAAGGAAAGAGGTCAAGGCAAGGCTTTTATCTTGCGGCCGAAGGTCTGTTGTTGCGGAATTTGAAACAGCTTTTTCTCGTTTGGAACGCTTAGCTCCCAGTCTTTCCAGACAATGGTTGCCTCCTGCTTTTTTCCGACGACAGCGCTGCCGCCGCTCACCCGCATTTTCGTCGGGAAATGGCTTCCCGACTTGAACTCGTAGTCTTCGTATTTCGCCTCATTGATAACGCGGCCGTCTAAAGAAGTTCCCTCAATCGTCAGTGCATAGCCTGTGAGCTGAAAGTCCCCGTCCCACGTGGCCGTTTGCCGGATCGTATTGAGATGGGCCACCGCCCTCCCCTCGGTCAGCTCAACTTCTGGATGCACCGGTGAAATGGATCGATCTATTTCAAAAGGCGGGTGGGCCAAAACAATGCCGGCCGCATCCTTTGCCGCCGAAAAAGGAAAAGGACTGAACTGCAATTTCAGAATGTGGCCAGTGAGCACCTCCGGTCGCTCCCGCTGGTACAGCCAGAACTGCTCCCCGTTCAGGACCAGCAGCGCCAAAGTTCCTCCAAGCGGATCCTGCAGCTCGAAGCGGAATTTGTCGGGCCACTCCGCCATGAGAATCACCGGCACCGTCACCAACTTTCCATTCAGATGCGTAGTAAGAAGGGCGTTTCCCGAAACGGCTTTTCGAATTTCCAGCTTCCGCTTAACGGTTGCCAGATCTTCCGGAGAAACAGAACTCTTGGTAGGGGTCGATGCGCAGGAAGAAAGAAGAAAACTAACGCTGAGAAGCAGGCTCGCGGGCCTGGTCAGCCGAGCCGGCCGCCAGCACATCCTTAACGTTCGCCAGTTTCGCTTCCACACGCTGTTTGAACTCCTCGTCCCCGCCGGCCTTGAGGGCCTGCTCGTAGACCGCGAGTGCCTTGCGCGGCAGGTTCAAGGATACATAGACGTCAGCCAAGTGCTCGGCGATCACCCCTTCTTCGGGTTTGCCGGCGAAGGCTCTTTCGAGCGCCTTCATGGCCATCTGGCGCTTGCCCGTACGATAGAGCAGCCACCCATAACTGTCGAGAATAAAGGGGTCTTGCGGCTTGAGGCCGAGCGCTCTTTCGAGCACAGATTTCGCACGCTCGAAGTCTTTCCCCTGCTCCACCAAAGTATACCCGACAAAATTGAGCGCATTGGGGTTATTCGGATTCAGGGTGAGGAGCTTCTCCATTTTTCCGAGCGCTTTGTCTTTCTGGCCGAGGCGGTCAAAGGTGAAGCCGAGGTAGTAGAGAATATTTTCGTCGTTGGGGAAGCTTTTTTCCCCGCGCTCCAGCACGAGCCGGGCTTCTTCGAGTTTTTTCTGGTCCTCGTAGACCGCGGCCAGAAGCGGATAGAATGCCACGAGGTCCGGACGCTGTTTGATCGCCTGGAGCAGGAAGTTTTCCGCGGCCCTTGGCTGGTTCTGTTGTCTATATGCATAAGCCACACGGCTCACCAGCTGATCGTACTTGGCGTAATCGGTGCTCACCTGCTTGTAAAAGAAAAGGGCATCATCGAACTGATCGCGCTCGAGCTCGAGTTCACCCAGATAATAGGAAATCTCGCTGGCGGTGGGGTAGCGGGTGTGGAGGTCGAGAAGGGCGGCGCGCGCCTTCTCCAGCCATTTCACCT
Organism: Bdellovibrionota bacterium; assembly: GCA_036559405.1. GTDB lineage: Bacteria > Bdellovibrionota > UBA1018 > CAIPTA01 > CAIPTA01 > JAKFYM01. The sequence continues at coordinate 14,204 of DATBTF010000060.1, read as the reverse complement.
GCCAGTATACGAGGGCCAGCCGCAGCTTCATGTTCTCGTTGGTTGGGTCTTCCTCCACCAGGGTTTCGAGATAAACCACCGCCCCCTTATAGTCGCCCTGCTCGAGGTGACGCTCAGCCAGGCGCTCAGCCAGATCAGAGCTCCGGCCTTCCGCAAAAGCCTCTTCGAGCACGGCATAGGCCTTGGGCACGTCTTTACGGGAAATATAGATGTCCGAAAGCGCCACTGCGGCTTTGGCGAAGCCCGGGCGTTTTTTGATCGCCATCTGGTAGGCCGTAATGGCCTGATCGCGCTTATTGGCCTGATCGTAAATCTTCGCGAGGTAGTAATAGGCGACGCTCTGGTCGATGTTGCTATCGGCCGAGTCCTTCAGCTTCACCAGCCGCTCGAGCTGGGCCACGCCTTCCTTCACCTTGCCCACTTCCGCCAAGGTCACGCCGAGGTAAAGCAGGGCATCGCGATTGTCCTTCTCCACCTTCAGGGCTTGCTGGTAGGTAGCGACCGCCTTGCTGTACTCCTTGGCGGCCACTTGGATGCCCGCCAGGAGGAGGTAGCTGTCGATGTACTTGGGTTCGAGTTTTACGGCCTCTTCGCAGAGTTGCTTGGCTTCCGCGAAGTTTCCGATCTTCACCAGCTCCGCCGCCAGCCGGGCACGCACCAGAGCCGATTTCGGGTCGTGCACGAGGGTCGCCCGATAGCTTTCGATCGCGCGTTGAGGGTCGTTGTCGAGCGAGTAAGCCTGGCCGAGACTGAAGTGGAAAATTGCCGCATCTTCGTGGGAGGCCGGAACGTTGAGCACGCTGCCCTTGCTGCTGATCGCGTAGCCGGCGGGCGCCGAAGGTTCCTCGGCTGTTTCCTGGGCCACGACAGACAAAGGACCTTCCTGGAGCGAAAGCTCATGGCCGCGCGGCTTGCTGGACGCGCAGGCGGAGAGCATGCAGGCGAAAAGAAGGAAGCGTCTTGCCCCAAGGAGTCTGTCCATGAAGACTCATCGGGCGGACTGTCGACTCTCTTTACAGAAATAGAGTTCTGGAAGGGGTCAAAATGGGCCGAAAGCGCCTCCCATTTTCCGACAAAACCGTGTCAGATTTGGGTGACTGATTTAGTTGCCCGAGGGAATCTCCGAACACTTTACTCCGCATCTCCCTCTCAGCCTTCACCGTCGACAAAAAAATTCTGTTGCGCACCTTTCGCTCTTGTCAGCGTTCGCCAACCGCATTATCAACACGCTTCCGAGAGTAGTTGAGGATGACGCGATCGGAGAACTTTCACTTGACAGAATTTCGACGCAGTTGGTAGTGGCTAGTACTGCTTCTTACGAACTGCAAAAATCACCGCAACGGGTTAGCAACGGCCACCCGAGCTAGACCAGAGTTCCAACGGACCTGGTCGAAGCGGAAGTGGACGCTGCGCGAGAGTTGCCAAACACGAGCTGGGGACCTTAACAAATGAACGAAGTAAAAGTGATCAAGCGCTACCAGAACCGCAAACTGTACGACACGCACCAGAGCTGCTACGTGACGCTGGAAGAGATCTCCCAAATGATCAAAAACGGCGACGATCTTCGTGTAATCGATAACAAGACGAAGAACGACATCACGCAGGCCACCTTGACCCAGCTGCTCTATGAAACCGAGCGCAAGGCCTCGAACCCGGTTCCGGTGGAACTCCTGAAAGAAATCATCCGCAAAGGCGATGGCTCTTTCTCCGGCTTCATCCGCACCAACATGAAAGGCGATGTAAGCCGTTTCGAAAACGAGAGCTCCAGCGCTCGCGTGCTGAACAACGAAATGGCCGAAGCCATTACGCAGTAAGCTAGACACTCGCGCAATCAAAGCCGAGCGATCTTGTGCTATCCTAAGAGGGTGAAAACCCCCGCAGGATACATGATTAGATCGCTCGGTTTTTTATTTTTAGGGCTGTTGCTCGCCTGCCCCGCCAGCGCCGAGAGCGGCGATCATAGCGTGGGCCTGATGGTGGGCCAGGTGTGGCCCGCCGGCGAGATCGGCCGCGACCTCGATGGCACCGTGGGCGGCGGCCTTTCCTACGAATTCGCGGCCAGCGAAGTTTTTTCTCTCTATGCCCAGGGGGTGCACAGCTCTCATAACGAAGGGGCGCTGAAAGTCACCTCCACCAATCTCGGGATGAAAGCCCATCTCGTTTATTACGACAAGCTCGCCCCTTATGTGCTCGTGGGCGCGGGCCTCTACTTCGTGAAAAAAAATGTCGCGCCCCCGCCCGTTCCCGAAACGGCGGAAAAAGCTGTCTTCGGCTTTCACCTCGGTCTCGGCGCCGAACTCGATGTATCCGAAATAGTTTTCGTAGGATTGGAATTCGATATTCATTCTCTCTTCGCCGGAACGGCCACCACTCCGTCGGGTAGACGGGTGGAGATTTCCGGCCGCTGGACTGGTTTCTTCCTAAGAGGCGGAGTACGCTTCTAAGCTATGCAATCTTTCCGTTTGTTGTGGCTCCTTGTGGGCATGGCTTTGCTTCCGTTCACTGTTCTGGCCGACGAGGGCGACGACCCACTGCCGATGTCGAAAGACCCGACGCTCTCTCCCCCCTTTGCGCAGCCGCGCCTGGAAAGCGATCCCTGGTTCCGCAATCCGGGTGAGTTTCTTTCCTCCCGTTCCATCCGCATGAGCGTGCCCAATGAGGTGAACACCAAGATCATCACGGACGCCAAACGCTTCGACGTTAGCCTCGGCAAGCGGGTGCCTCTGCTGGCTTGGGGAGAAGAGGGCCTCTATGAAGGCTGGGCAATCGGTGTGGACGGCGGAATGCTGGCCTCCCTCGTTCGCTACAGCAACAATGGAAGGCTCACCTTCGCGACAAATACCTTCGACGGCACATTCGGCGCCTTTGTGGGCTTCACCAATGGCGACGGCTGGCTCGGAATGTTCCGAACGGCCCACCTTTCCGCCCATTTGGTAGACAACTCTCCCCGCTTCCTCACCCCGATCGGCTACAGCCAGTTCTGGAACGAGGTCACGATTGGGAAAAGCTTTCCCGAGTGGCGGAACCCAAGCTCGTGGGACCTGCACTTCCAGGGCACCGTTGGCTTCAACAATACCAGCGCACCCGCAGCCCAGCAGCCGAGAGGCAGCTTCGGGATGGATTTCGGCCATACGCTCAGCGGCCCCGACACCTTGGCCATTCTAGCCAGCGGCGATGTACTCCGCGCCGGCGTGGTGAACCAGCCCGTGAGCTATACATTCTTTCTCGGACTGGGCTACCTCAACCGCCCCGAAACCAGCCACCGCCCCTTTCGCATGGGCGTGGTTTGGTTCCGCGGATCCGACTACCGCAACCAGCTGTATTTCAACCGGCAGAACTGGGTGACTTTCCAGCTGGCCACGGAGTTTTAGGAGAGTGCGATGCGCGCTCCCCCGCTTTTTCTCGCTCTCTTCCTCGGTTTCCTGAGGCCGGATCTTTCGCAAGCTGAGGAAATTGAGTTCGTACATACGAATGCCCTTTGGGGCGCGCTCAGCCTGCGCTCCCTCACGGAAGGCCCCTTCAATCCTGGAAACCGGGTGCTCCAGCTACCTCAAGAGGTGGAGAGCCTGGAAGCGCGGCCGGACTGGCGGATCGTGGCGCCCCGCTGGTCCCTTACCGCCAGGCCCAGAGGTGTTGTGAGCAGAGAGCGGGTAAAGACTTCGCTCGGCAGCTCGTCGCGAGTGATCGCCAAGCAACGCTGGAGCGAGGCCTTTGGCACCTGGAACGCCACTGACTCTGTATCGCTCGACTACGGCCTGCAAAACTTTCAGTGGGGCCCAGCGGAAAGCGCCAGCCCCAGCAACCGGATCGTACGCGACACCATTCAAGTAAAAGACGCGCTCTATCTGGTACGCGGCAAACATCTGGTGCGCCTCAGCTGGGTGCCCAGCCCGGAGTGGAGCGAGATCCTTCTGGTGGAACCCACGGGCAACGGCGAAGGAGAGCCCGAACCGAACGAGCCTCATCGGGTGAAGGTCGCCCTGAAGTCGGAAATTTCCTGGTCGGGAGGCCGCCACTTCGCGGGCCTGGTGGCCGGGTGGCGGGACCATGCGGGCGGCTGGATCGGTGAATATGTAAACCTCGAGCTGGTGGATGGTCTCTTCGCCTATGGCGACCTCAGCCATCAAAAAGGAAGCCTGGCCTACTACCCGACCTATGACCCCAGTGGGCGCTTCACCATTTTCAGCCAAAACCGCCGCCACGACGGCATCCTGGATACCTTCTCCGTCATTGGCCTTCGCTATGCATTTGAAAACGGCAACGACATCCGGCTGGAATGGATCCACCAGGATGCCGGCTACAGCAAGTTCCAGCTCGAACAGGCCAAAGCCGCTTTCAGCTCCACGAACCCGCTTCAGCTGGCGGCGCTTGCGCCCCACCTGGCAGGAGCCTTGCAGCCAGGCCTCGATTTTCCCGCGACTCACTACCTCTTTTCTTCCGCCCGTTTTCCGGATTCCTTTGGTATAAGGAACTGGAATCTCTACGCCCGCGTGCTGCATTCGCTTCAGGACGCGTCCACCTCCTTTTTTGCCAGCTCGGAAAACGCCATCGGCGAGCACGGCACGTTGATCGGCAGCTTGGGTCTCACCCAAGGACAACTTACCGACGAGCTCAAAGGCGCGGTGGACTTGGCCGCACTCCTGGCGTACCGTCACGCCTGGTAACATGGCAAAGACGATCGTACGCCTCGAAAAAGTTTCCAAGAACTACCGCCTCGGCGAAGTGGAGGTACCGGCGCTCAAAAGCGTGGACCTCGACATCCACGCCGGCGAGTTCACGGCCGTAATCGGCGCCTCCGGCTCGGGGAAAAGCACGCTTTTGAACATGATCGGCTGCATCGACCACCCCAGCTCCGGCAAGGTTTGGCTGGGTGACGTGGACGTGCTCGCGCTCTCCGACGACAAAATGAGCGATCTGCGCAACCAGAGGATCGGTTTCATCTTCCAGAGCTTCAACCTAGTTCCCGTGCTCAGCGTATTCGAGAACGTGGAGCTGCCCCTGCTCATCAATCCACAAATTTCCGCATCGGAACGGAAATCGCGGGTGAGTGAAGCCATCGCCGATGTGGGCCTTGAGAAATTCTCCAACAACCGCCCCGACCAGCTCTCCGGCGGGCAACGCCAGCGGGTGGCGATCGCCCGCGCCCTCGCAGGACATCCTTCGCTCGTGCTCGCCGACGAGCCCACCGCCAACCTCGATTCCGAAACGTCGCTCAAAATCATCGAGCTGATGCTCAGCCTGAATACCAAACGCGGGATCACCTTTCTCTTCTCGACGCACGACGAGCGGGTGATGAACCGCGTCTCGCGGATCGTGCACATCAAAGACGGGACGATCCGTGCATGAAGAGCTTCTGGCTGCTGTCGCTCCGGAACCTCGGCCGCAACCGCAAGCGTAACTTCGCCACCGGCTCCGCCATCGCTCTCGGATTTGCCGGCATCCTGATGCTCGCGGCCTACCAATACCGCGCCGTCAATTATGCGCGCGTCTATACGGTCTATGTGGTGCATACCGGGCATCTGGCGATCTTCGCCCCCGGCGGGCTTGAAAAATTCGCCTATGAGCCCCTCCAGCATAGCCTGAGCGCCGACGACCAGGCCGCGCTTGTTCGAGTGCTGAAGGAAGAACCTGAGGTGGAGCGATTCGAACCGCAGATCCGCGGCCAGGGCCTCATAGGCAACGGCTGCGCCTCTTTTCCCTTCATCGCCCAGGGATATGATCCGGCCGCGGACAAAGCTTTGCGAGAGCACCCTCAGGTTCGTCAATGGATGCCCCACTTCAGTTACCTCCTGCGCGGACGCGGAATTTGGGAGTTCGAGGAAAACATGGGAGCGATACTGCTCAGCCAGGGTCTGGCACTTACGCTCGGAAAAACAAAACTGCACGATGAGGTTGCTCCCGATTCGGAAATACGTCTCCCGGACTGCACCCAGGGGAAGGCCCAGGCTGCCCTCGATGCCAATGTGCAGCTGATGGCCGGGGCCTGGGCCGGGAATGTCTCCGCGGTCGACGGCGAGGTGGTGGGCCTCTTCACCACCGGCTTCCAGGAAAGCGACAATTCGGGGATCGTCACGAGCGTGTCCCACCTCCAGAAGCTCTTTGGAACCGACCGGGTGACCCAATTTGCGGTGTGGCTCAAAAACCCGGAGAAGATCACGGAGGTGAGCGCGCGCATAGAGGCGAACTTATCTTCGCAGGGAAAAACTTTCGATGTCCTACGCTGGGACGATGCCAAGCTCTCGCCCTACTACTCCGGCACGGCCGGGTTCCTGCGCACACTTCTGATCGCGGGCTCGCTCGTGCTCGCGACCATCGTAACGCTCTCTGTATTGAACTCCTCGACGATGACGATTCTCGAGCGCTCCCAGGAGATCGGGATGTACCGCTCCATGGGGTTCCGCCGCGCTCACTTGCGCCACCTTTACGTTCAAGAGAGCCTCTGGCTCTCTTTGCTTTCCTTATTCACCGGCGCGATTCTTGGACTACTGGCAATTCAGGGCGTGAATGCGCTGAAGATCCTCTACCATCCTCCTGGTGTGGCCGGCGGATTGTATCTTTTCCTGGTGCTCCCCTGGGCACCGGCCATTGCCTCCGCGGCCTTGATTTTGCTACTCGTCTCGCTTGCCACCTATTTTGCCGTTTCCAGCCGGCTGCGCCCCAGTCCGGCGGATCTTTTGGGAGGAACTCTACGATGATCACCATGCTTGCCCTGCTTTTTTCCATTCCGTCCTTTGCCGCCATGCCCGCCAAAACTCCGGCCCCCGCCCCCGCCGAGCTGCTTACAACCAGCGACCGCGCACGCGGCGCCGCCCAGAAGCTCGAAGGCCTCAGCTGGACATCCGAGGTGGAGTCCGAAGAAGGCGGCAACCATACCAAGATCATTTACGGAGTGAAAATCTTGCGCACCGACGCCCTCGCCGAGGTGAAAGACCCGCCCCGCCAAAAAGGGGAGGTGGTGCTCTTCAATGACCGCACCCTCTGGTTCTTCAAGCCCGGCCTCAAAAAGCCGGTGAACATCTCGCCTCGCCAGAAGCTCATCGGCCAGGCGGCAAACGGCGACATCGCCTCCACCCAATACGCCCGCGACTACGAGGCCACCTCCGCCGGCGAAGATAAGGTGCAGGGCAAGGACTGCTGGAAGCTGGAATTGAAAGCAAAAGCGAAGAACGTGACCTACGACCGCATCCGGTACTGGGTGAGCAAGAAAGACCAGGTCGCCGTGAAGGCCGAGTTCCTCACCCTGTCCGGCGAGCCCTTCAAATCGGCCGAGTTTCAATACAACAACTCGATCAAGATCGGCGGCGGCACCTATCCCTTCGTGAGCAAAATGACGATCCGGGACGCCGTGAACGCCAGCAATGTCACGACCATCAACTATAAAGACCCGCGCGAGGAGACCCATTCCTCCGCGATCTTCAACGTGAACCGGCTGATGAGGTAAGATGCGGAAGTCCCTCCTAGCCCGCCTCGCTTTCGCGAGCCTTCGCCAGAACTGGCGGCACAGCCTGGCCACCATGCTCGCCATCCTCGGCGGCTTTTCGGCCGTCTCGCTCTTCGACGGTTTCATTCTTGCGCTCCGCGAGTACCAGGAAGAGCACTACATCAATAAGGGCATGGTCGGCCACGTCCTGATCTCCAAGAAGGGCACCGCTGAGCACCAATTCGAGGACCCATGGCTTTATTCCCTGAGTAAGGCCGAGCAGGAAAAAATCTCCGTCCTCCTCCACGCAGACAAGCGGGTGAAGGTGTTCATGCGCCACCTCGTGATGAGCGGGCTCGTTTCCAACGGCCGCACCAGTGCCCTCTTCATGGGCTCGGGCATCGACGAAGACGAAGGCCTAAAAATCCGTGGCGAAAAATGGGCCTGGAACACGATCGCCGGTCGGCCGCTCAAGGAATCGGAAGACGGCCTGATGCTCGGGATTGGGCTCGCCCAGCGGCTTGGCTGCCAATTTTCCGCGCAGATCCGCCAGAATAAAGACGGCTCCTATGTGCCAGGAGAAAGCCCCCTCCAGTGCCCTGCCAAGGAGTTCCAGCTTTCCGTGACCACCGAGCATTCCCAGGTGAATGCGGTGAGCATCCCTCCGCTCGGAGTGGCGGACTTTCAGATCCGCGAGTTTAACGACAAGGTGCTCGCCATGCCGCTCGCCACCGCCCAGCGGTTGCTGGATACGGATCGCATCTCCCGATATTCCGTGCTTCTCGAACACGAGAGCCAGATTTCCGCCTTCAAGCAGGATTTTTCGGAAAAAGCCCAGGCTGCGGGCCTTGATCTTGAGACCCTGGCCTGGATCGACCATCCGTTAGCGGCGATGTCGAAAGGAGGGGGGGAGATCTTGAAGGTCTTCCGCGGCCTCTTCCTCACCGTGGTGGCCGTGATCGCCGCGATGTCGGTGGCCAACTCGATGATGAAAAGCATCAACGAGCGCATCCGAGAGATCGGCACGCTCCGAAGTTTTGGCTTCCGAAAGGGAGACATCATCTGGCTGTTCTCCCTTGAAGGCCTATTTCTCGGTCTCTTTTCCTGCCTCGGGGGGATTCTTGTCTCAGCCCTGCTGGCCTTCGTGCTCCGGAACCTGGGCCTCACCTTCAATGCTGGGGTGCTGAGCACTCCGCTGCCGCTGAATTTTTCCTTCGCGTTTAGGATCTGGTTCGGCACCGCAGCCGGTTTGAGCCTCATCACCTTTTGCACGGCCTGGCTGGTATCCCGCCGGGCGGCCGGAATGGTCATCGCGGATGCCTTGAGGCATACAGCATAGGCCCGTATCCAACCGGATACTCCCCCTCAGGAATCCATACTTCCCCAAGCAAGTTTTCCGTCGATTTCGCCGATAAAAACCGACGGGAGTGCCATTGAAATCTCGTTTATCTTTCCAACTTTTGTTCCTGCTGATTGTCGGCTTCCTCTTAGCCTCCCTGCCCGCCCTCGCCACGAGCCAGGTCGATTCGATGATTGAGGCGATCAACCTCAATAAACAGGCCTCCGACCAGAGCCTCCAGAATTCCACCACCAGCGCCATGAAGGCCCTCATGGATCTCGGTGAACACAACCGCACTGGGGCCATGAGCAACGGCTATAAGTCTTACGGCCAGTACCGGAACTCGGAAGACCTAGATACCCTTCGGCTGAAAAATGCGATCTCGACCTTGAAGCTGGATTCGGCTGGACAGTCGACCCTGGCTCGAAAAACACCCCCCATCCAGGTGGCGCCAATTTCGGATTTTGAAACGTCCTACCAGCGCATCAACCCCGCCTTTCTGCGGCAGGGCGATGCGGGAAAAGTGGCGGACGAATTCGAACGCAAAACCGGCATGGGACGGGAAATCTTCTTGAAGCAGCTGAGCCTGGCAAGCGACAACCAGATCTATCCCGACGACCCCCGGCTGATGGATAAGGTGCTTTCGCGCTTCGAAGGCTTCGTGAAGGAAATCCCCAATGCGAAGTTCCGCGCGAACGTGGAAAACGAGATCAAGGGAGTTCCCCAGACCTTCCGCACGGGCCTGGTGGCGAAAGCAGTGGGCAAGTTCGCCGCTCTCTTTTCCGGGGCAAGTGTGGGAGGGGACGCGCCTTCTTTCGCGGCCAAAGCAAAGTCGGTGAAGCTGGAAACTCCGTCAAGCAGCGTGGCCATCAACCAAGGTGGAACTCCTGTTCGCCCAATAAGCAATGGTGCTCCGGAAGACAGCGCCCTGCCCAGAAACACCGCCTCTCTGCACGCCCGCGACAGCGGCTATCGCGGCGTGGACAAAGAAAACTGGGGCACGGACGGCATGGGCGGCGTGATCCAGACCGCGCTTAACGAGCAGAGGGAAGAAACCATTTTCAAACAGATTTCCCGGCGCTATCGTGCGCTTACGGAACGAATTCGGGAGGTAAAGTGAAGCACGGAAAGATGAAAGTGATTGGAAAGAGGTCCCTGCACGGGCTGGCCATTCTGGCCCTGCTCTTCTTCGTGGGCTCGGGCTGCGGGAAGAAAGACAAAGAAAGCCGCCAGATGCTCGAGGAGGCCAAAAAAGAGTTTAAGGAGCTGAAAAAAGAAAACGAGAAGATGAAGGAAGACTTCCAACGCGTGACGGGCTGTCTGGCCAAGGCTGATTCCGATTCCGCCAGAGCGGAGTGCAAGTAAGGGGTCAGTCGTTTAGCGAGCGGTAGCTTAAGAAAGCGATATCACCGACCCGCTTGACCACGACCTCGCCTAAGTCCTTCTCCGCATCGAGTTCACCCGAAGATCTCTCCATCCGTAACGAAGCCCTGTATTTGCCGGGCTCCACATCCGCCCTAGCCACTTGAAACTCCTTGGGCAGCGTCAGCCACGAGCGCAGATCGGGCTGGCTGGCCGCGAACATCGCGATCTTCAAGATGGAGCCCAGGCCCTCGGCCTTTTTATCGAGCTGGTTGCCGATCACTTCCCGCGCCACCACGCCGGCAAGGCGTTTCGCGATCAGAAGCGCGTATTTTTCCTTTAAATTCTCGATCGCCACCTTCTCCACATCGTAGAGCACCTCGGTGCGGGCCACCTCTTCGCCGTCCAGGTAGAGGCGCGCTGATTTATGTTTGTTGTAGCGGGCACGGTACTCGGGCAGCTCGTGCCAGGAAGGGGAAACGATCTTCTCGGGGGCAAAGCCGTTCTGGAACAGCAGTACCACCGAGCCCTTTTTCTTGAGATCCTTCCGCGCCGCCTTGATCTCGGCCTCGTCCACGCCCAGGTTCTTTTTCCATTTGCTCAGGTCGGAATCCCAGTCCTGGTAGATCGCTCCTTTCACAAGATCACGCTTGAGGCGGGTGAAGGAGGGCGCTATCTCGAGGGTCTTTTTGTAGCCTATGTAGGCGTTGTTCCAGTTACCTTCCCTCTCGAAAATCAGGGCCGCGAGATACTGGGCAAAGGCATTCAGGCCGTAGTGCCGCTTGCTATCGTCGCGCAGGCGCTCGAGTTTTCGGTTCACCTGGCGGGAGGCGATGGCGGCCTTTTCGTCGTCGCGGAGAGCAGCGAAGTTCAGGGCCAGATAGAGGGAGACGAGCACGTGCTCGAACTCCTCGCCCTTATAGGAGGTGATCCGTTCGTTGGTGATCACGGTGGCCACCTCGGTGGCGAGGGAGGTGTAGTCTTTGATCTCAGAGAGCTGGTCGGCGAGGATGAGGTCCTTGATGCTGTCCTTGTAACGGCCGGCCTCGTAGCGCACCGTGGCCCGGTCGAAGAGATAGACCAGTTGGTCTACGCCGTCTTCATCGGCTTTTTTGTAGATCTCGTCGGCGGCGGCATAGTCGCGATGCTCGAAGGCATCGAGCCCGGCCCTTGTAGCGCTGGTATAGCTCGCGCAGCCCTGGAGAAAAAAACAAACCAGCGCCGCCGGAACAGAAAAGCGGCGCTGGATAGGAAAGGCAGGCATGAGCGCTCCGGCCTAAGGCCTGCTTAGAAAATCCCCAGAGACTGCTTGCGGTATTTCTTGCGGATCTCGTGTTCTTCGGTGCAGTCGATCACGCCGGTCTCGGTATTCACGAGATTCATCGTCAGCTTGTAGTAGATCAGCTTGTCATTGCCTACCTGCTGGATGTTGGTGGCCAGCGCCCCGTTCATCAGGTAGTTCACGCCAAACTGCTTGCCGGCCTTGATCGCGGTTTCGCGCGACTGCTTGCCGGAGGCGCCGTATTCGGTTTCGGCGTCGATTTCAGCCCGCGAAGCGCGGTCGGAGAATTTCACCTTCCGGCTCTTGGAAAGAGCCGTGCGGATCTTTTCATTGAGCGATTCGATGTCGATCTGCAGTTCCTCCGTGCGGTTCGCCACCTTCGAAACGGCCACCACGGGGCGAGTTTTGGCTTCCTTGATTTCGGGGCAGTCAATCATGGCGCCGACGATCTTTTCCGACATCTGCTGCATATCCGCTTCATTGAACTTGTCGTCTAGCAGTTCCACGCGGTTCGGATCATCGTAGGTGCCCTTGGTAAAGGCTTTGGGACCACAGCCCTGCATCAGCATAAGGGCGGTTAGAACGGACGTAATGGCGATCAGGCTCTTCATGCAAATCTCCCTTTGGTTGTTTTTATGGTAGCTCTGCTGCCTTCTTTGCTCAAGCCAGGGAGGGGTGGAAACCACTGAAATTCCAGGAGAAGACGCACGTGCTGTGCGCTCGGGAATGCATTAAAAACGATCCCGGAATAACGCCACGTATTAGCGTTTATGGCGGAAGACCCAGCGGATGGGGTTGCCGCGAAAGCCAAAACGTTCCCGCACGGCCCGTTTCAGGTAACGGCGGAGCGCTTCGGGCACCTTATTGGCGTCGCGAACTTGAGCCAGAAACTGAGGCGGACGATGGCCAACCTGATGGAGGTTGCGGAAATCGCCCAAGTCCTCGACCCAGTTTGGCCCCACGGCGAATGCCTCTTCGACCACCTCTTTCAGCTCCGCCGGGCTCACCTTTTTTTCGCGGGCGGTGATGAGATCGAGAGCAAGCGACCAAATTTCTTCGATCCTGTGGGGAAGATTCCAGGGGCCTTCCGGCTCGAGTGCGTCGTTCCCGGGAGAAGAGCCGTACACCTTGCCTTTTTCCGCCGAGATAGCAACGAGGGGGGCGAAGTCGAGAAAGGGCCATTCCGCATCCACGATTTCACGGAACTTCTTCACGCCTTCGGCCGAATCGCTTTTTACCGTATGGGGGGCGTTGTCCCATTTATTGGCGAGCACAATGCAGGCACAGCCGCTCTCTTCCACGAGGCGGGCGATGCGCGAATCCTGCGTGGTCACGCCCTGTTCGGCGTCGATTATAAGGAGGGCCACGTCGGAGCTGTCGAGGTTGCGGGTCGCGTACATCACGCCGAGATCTTCGACATCGTTCTCCCGCTTGGCGTGGCGGCGGATACCGGCCGTGTCGACGAGCAGGAAGCGGCGTCCGTTTCTTTCGATCTCCACATCCACAGGATCGGTGGTGGTTCCGGGAATGCTGCTAGCCACCGAGCGTTCCTCGCCCACGATGCGGTTGAGCAGCGAGCTTTTTCCCACGTTGGGGCGGCCTACGATGCAAACGCGCACAAGATCGTCGTCGGAAAGGGCGGGGCCCGGGTCTTCCGGCAGGAACTTCACCATCCGCTCCCAGAAGTCCACGAGGCCGCGCTTGTGCTCACAGCTTAGGGGAATCACATCATCAGCGCCGAGCTCATAGAAATCGGCCAACTCGTAGGTCTGGTTGGGTTCGTCGGCCTTGTTGGCGGCGATCACGAAGGGAACGCCGAGCTTGCGGATATAGGTGACGATCTCTCTGTCGAGCGCGGTCACACCCTCGCGGATGTCCATCACCAGTACGATCGCGGCGCTTTCCTCTAGCGCCAGAAGAATCTGCCCCTCGATATTCTGCAGAGTCTCGCGGTCTTCCCGGTTTTTTCTCCAGCTTTCCGGCATCCAGCCGCCAGTATCGCAAACCTTCACGCGGCGTCCGTCGAGCGCCTCCACCTTCACCGTTTCGATCCGTCGGTCGCGGGTAACACCTTCGAAGTCGAGCACCAGGGCGCGGCGTTTCCCCGCAAGCGCGTTGAAGAGCGAGCTCTTGCCCACGTTCGGACGGCCCACGAGGGAGATCATGGATTTTTTTTCGTTATTGGAAGCCATGGGAATTTCCGTGGCCAACCTACTGGAGAACCCGTCGGGATACCAGGTTTTTCGTGGCCATCGGCTAACAGGTAGGGCGGGTCCCTACTTTTTCCGTCGCAAATGACAGTCCCGGTTTATCATGAAGCTACGCCTTTTATGAAACCAGCCGACTCATGGATGAAGCGCATGTTCACGGTAGACCGCCGTTCGCTTGGTCTCTTTCGTATTGCGCTGGGCCTGCTGCTTTCCATCGATTCCTTCCACCGGCTCTTCCTCGCGCGCGCTCTCTACTCCGACTGGGGAGTAATGCCGCGAGCCCATTGGATCGAGAACTTCATGGTTCCCATGAAATTCTCCATACACCTGGCGTCCGGCGACACCTGGTTTCAACTTCTGCTGATCGGCTCGCTACTTCTGGCATCGCTGGCATTGCTTGTCGGCTGGCATGCGCGGCTGGCCAATGTCGTGGTGCTGGTTCTTCTCTGCTCCCAGCAGTCGCGCAACAATCTCATCCTGAGCGCCTCCGACGAGCTGCTGCGCTTGATGGTGGTGTGGTCGCTCTTCCTTCCTATCGGCGACCGCTTCTCCGTGCATTCCAATCGGCGCGAGCCCAACCGGGCCCTCCAC
>DATBTF010000059.1:0-11974 GCA_036559405.1 Bdellovibrionota bacterium | reverse complement strand
GAGGCATATCGCAGCCCCTGTAGCCACAGCCTTCCGAGCTCAAGCGGCGGCACAGCGGTCTCGCAGTTCGTTCGCTTTCCCGGTGGCAACGGCATGCCGCTTCCGTTTGAGATCGAGGCATTTTCCGAAACCGCCTGCACGTCCACTCCGCTCGTGAAACATACATTCCGGAGCGGCCTGTCGTCCGGTCCGAATCCTGATGCCACTTACCTTTCGCGGGTTATCCCAATAGCCGGTAGCAACAAAGTAAGGCTCTATCTCCGGCAGCCATGAGCTGGTACAGGCGCTGCGTTTTCCCCCTGCTCGGGCTGAGTCTGCTCGCAATTCCTTTCTACCGCATCCTTCTTTATAATGACCGCGTTCTCCTGTTCCGCGACCTGGCCCGCGATCTGCTCGCGCAAAAGGCGATCTGGGCGGAATCCATGCGCAGCGGGTCGGGTTTTCCGCTCTGGAACCACTTCGCCTTGGGCGGCACCTCTTTCTATTCGATGATCGTGGGCTCGCCCCTGCACCCGTTGAATTTTTTGTTTCTCCTCGTTCCGCAGCAGGAAGCCGCGCGGGCGCTCAGCATTTATCTCTGGTGCCACTATCTGTTTTTTTTCGGAGGCGCCTACCTTTGGCTGCGTTCGCTGCGCTTTGATCGGCCAGTTTCATCTTTGATGGCTGCTAGCCTGGCGCTTTCCGGATTCATGCTGAGCGTGCACAGCCTGGGGCACCTGTTAGCAGCCAGCGCGGCCGTTCCCTGGTTTTTCTATTTTCAGGGGAGGTTTTTCAAGGAGCGCTTGCTGCTTTTTCTGTCGTTGGCTGGGGCGGCCATCGCTTGGCCGATCTATGCGGGCGACCCCCAATTTACGTATATGCTTGCTCTGATCTCATTCTTTTTCTTTTGGAAGGAGAAGCGCCTGCGGCACTGGTGCCTGCTCGGCGTGCTGGCCCTGATGGCCGCGGCGGCGCAACTGTTGCCCACGGCTGTGGATATCGCCAGGTCACAGCGCCTGGAGATTGACTCGTCGGAGCTCACGCTCTTTTCCTTTCACCCGCTCCGCTTCTTCGAGATTTTTTATCCGCTCTTTTTCGGAAATCGCTATGGGGCGGGGGAGTATTGGGGCGAGGAGTATGTGAATTTTTTCTACAAAACCCCCTTCATCTTCTCGATCTATCCGGGCGCGCTCTCTTTGTTTTCGCTCTTCTTTCTTCCGCTTTTTGCCCGCCGCTGGTGGAAGCAAAAGGCCCGCGCGCCGCTTCTGCTGCTTGGCGGGGCTGCGGCCGGCTTCTTTCTTACTCTTGGAGTGTTCTCGCCCGTGCCCATTTACGAATGGGCAGCCAAGTTTGTGCCCGGCTTCGGCCTTTTCCGTTACCCCGAGCGGATGCTTTTCTGGCCGCTGCTTGCCAGCTGGCTCCTTTCGGCCTGGATTTTCCAGCGGATGGTCCGGCTGCCCGCATTGCTGAAGATTCGGCCCGCCTGGGCGCTGCTTTGTTTCTTAGGCTTATCCCTCCTGGCCTATGCGCTTTCAAAAAAGGGAGCTTTCGAACTGCATCTGGCAACGCAGAAGGCGATTCTTGAATCGGTGATCGGCCTGGGTGCCTTGTATGGCGCCCTGCTTGTGGTGATGCGTTTCAGGAAAAGCCGCGCTCTGGTTTTCCTGCTGTTTCTCCTGGCTGTGGTGTGGGATCTGGCTCGTCATCAATCGCAGCTGGTATGGGACCAGAGCAAGCATATCACCAATGGCGACCGCTACGGCCTGGTGCGTGGGATCCAAGACGATCTCGGCCGGCGAAAGGAGGAAATCCGCCATGGTGGCAGCTTTCGTTTCGGCTCTGAAAATCTGGAAAAGTTCCTATTCATGGCGGGAAAGATGGACCATACAACCTCCACCTCGTTCAGTATGTTCGAGAATCTCGTGCCGAATGTGGGCGGCATCTTCGGCATCGAGGATATCGCCGGATATTTCTCCTTCATTCCGGCCAACCGTCTTCGCTTCTGGAGTGCAGCGGTTCGCTCCGATGCCAGTGGTGCAAGCGATATCCGTTTTTATCTCGATCTAATGGGCACGCACTATGTTCCCCAGAGGGACAGGGATCAGCAGCTGCTGTTCCGCGTGAACGATAGCGCGCAGCCGTATCTGCATATTCCCGGCCGTGTCTTTCCGGTGGCGGATTTTGAAGCCGCTCTCACGAATCTGCGGCATCCGGAGTTTCGCGCCAATCGCGATGCGATCATCGCGGGCTCACCCGATTTTACTTGGGTGGGTTTTGGGTATAGAGAGCAGCAGGAAGAACGCGGAAACTTTGAAATCACAAGGCGAGATGGGAAGCGCATCGAGTTCGAGTATTTGCCTGCCCATGACTTCAAGAAGGCCTATCTGATGGTGAATGAGAGCTTCGATGGAAACTGGAAGGCTTATGTAAATGGGGCTTCCGTGCCAGTGTTCCTGGCAAACGGCTGGTCGATGGCGCTGCGCTTGGAGGGGATAAGGGCGGGCAAGATCTTCAAAATCTCGCTCCGCTATGAAAATCCGCTGATTTTCTGGGGGGCGGTGCTGACCGCCCTTTGGCTTGCTTTCACGCTCCTTTTTGCGTTTTTTTGTATAAGCCCTTTTCACTGGCTAAAAGTTCGCCGGATTTCTTAAGAATTTTCTCGGTTTTCGAGGGTTTTCCCCTCAAGTACACGCCAAATTCTTCCGTTAAATCGATTGAATACCAAGGACACGGTTTTCTTAACAGTGTGAAGATTTTGGGTATAACCTTTGCACGTCTTTCGCACTGACACTCAGGGGATTATGGGGAAAACGGTGTTCTCTGCCAGGCAGCGTATTCGGAGATGGAAGACCCTCGCGGGTGCCTTCCATTTGCTCTCTGTGGCGGGCTCCGTCCTCTGCATTCTCTGGGCGCTGCCGATCGTTCTCTCCAAAACGGATTTCCAGCTTACGCAAGAGTGGAAGGAGCAGCAGAGCGAACGCCAGATGCTGGTCGAAGCTCTCGATCGTCTGGTCAGATACGAGCACTACTTCCACGACATCAACGGCCGCTTTACCCGCGACCTCTCCCGTCTCTCTCTGCCCGGGCAGCTGGCGAGCGGCGATCTTGAACAATTGCGACGCGCCTACGAGATCTCCGTGATCGAGGTGCAGCCCAAGCGTTTTCTCCTGCTGGCAACCGGTGTGCGCAATGCCGACCGCGTGACCGTGGACGAGAGCCATCGCCTCAACGCCAACTTTGTGGTTCCGCCGCCCACCCGTGCTTATCTTCTCGAGGAGGCCGACCGCCTGCTCGGTCTGCGGGCCCAGGGGCTCGTGCCCCAGGAGGGAATCTACTCGCAGTACTGGCAGATCACTCTCGCGCCGGAAGACCAGAGCTGGGTGGCGCTCGGCGTGCGCAGCCCAGTGGTTGGCGAGAGGCGCGAATTCCAGGGCGAGCGTGCCTTGGCTTCGATCTTCGCGGCCGTGAGCGACCGGGTGAAGAGCAAAATGGTGGGGGCGAGGGGTTTGGCCACCAAGAATGCGCCGGACGATTCCGATCTCGAAATGGAGATTCCGAAGGCGAACCTCTTCAAAGAGCTGCTCCAGCCCTCCGACGTGCAGGAGTGGCTCGAAAACGCCCGCCTCGCCCAGCACGTGCATAAGCGCGAGCACGGGCGCTACGCCAAGCGCTGGGAGCAGCTGGATCTTGTTTCCGGCTACCACTTTTCCGAACGCATGAAGGTGGCCAAGAACATCCGCGTGCACCCCATCGAGCTGAACAGCGACGAACGCGATTACCGTCTCGTGCTCGAGGGCACCACCGGCGATCTGCTCGGGGAGCAGTTTGTGATGGACCGCACTGGCACAATGCGCCAAGTGCGGTACACGGAGGCGTTGATCCATCAGCTCCAAGAAGGTACAAACCTTCTCGAAAGCACGTTCCATTTCCAAATCAACCCAATCGTGGAGGAATCGGCCCGACCGACACAACCGGATCGTCCTTAAGAAGGGCATGAGCCCGTTCTTGACCGAGTTGTTAGATCGCCGGTAACATATTGATGAAACTTCGCTATTTGGACAGGGGAATGCGGCGGATGGCCTGTAGAAGCTCGTGGATCGGCCTGGGTGTACTTTTCTTTCTCGTGAGTGGCTGCGGGGCAATGAAGCCGCGGTCCGAAGGCGGGCTGGCCAACACCAGAGGTGAAGGCGGGCTGCTCAATACCGAAGGCCGCAGCCCCAACGAAGTGGCCGCCGAAGCCGTGATCGGCACCTCCGACAAAAGTCTCGATGGCGATGTGCACGGCGTAAAACTCCGCAATAAAAATTTCGACATTCCGATCGTCTATAACGACGAAGTGGAACAGTGGCTCGACTACTTCACCGGCAACGGCCGCAAGCACTTTCAGGTATACCTTGAGCGCAAAGCCCGGGTGGAGCCCATCATCCAACCCAAATTGAAAAAGAGCGGTCTCCCCCAAGACCTGATTTATCTCGCGATGATCGAGAGCGGCTTTTCCAACTCGGCCTACTCTCACGCGGGGGCTTCGGGTCCCTGGCAGTTCATGCGTTCCACGGGACGCCTCTTCGGTCTGCAGAGCTCATGGTGGGTGGATGAACGCCGCGACACCATCAAGAGCACAGATGCCGCGATCAGCTACCTCGACCGTCTGCACGGCGAGTTCGGCGACTGGTGGCTGGCCTGCGCCGCCTACAACTCGGGTGAGCTGAAGATCCGCCGCGCGATCGCAAAATTGAAGACGAAGGACTTCTTTGAAATCGCCGAGAACCGCCGGGCTCTCCGCCGCGAGACCAAAGATTACGTTCCAAAGATGATGGCCGCCGCGATCCTCGGCAAAAACGCCGATCTTTTTGGATTCAAGGAGTATCCTGCGGACCACTCGCTCACGGAGTTCGAGGAAGTTTACATTCCCAAGGCGGAAAACATCCGCACCATCGCCCGCGTGGCCAACGTGAGCCGGGAAGACATCGTCGAGCTCAACCCCGAACTCCTCCGCTGCTGCACACCCCCGCAGAGAGGCGCTTACAAAATCCGCGTGCCCAAGGGCGAGAGTGCGAAGCTGCTTTCAGATGCCATCGAGGCGGGCGAGATCGGCCGCTACAAAGACTTTTCCCGCTATGTGATTCACCGGGGCGACAGCATCTCGCGCATCGCCTCGAAGTCGGGCGTTCCTGCGGAAGCTATCCTTTCCATGAACGAGGTGCGTAACCTCCGGGCGCTGAAGCCTGGCACCGAACTCGTGATTCCGTCCCGCGAGCGGGCCGTGAACGTGGGCAGGATGACGGCCTCCTCTGAGGGCACTGTAAAGCCGCCCAAGGGCTCCAAGGCTCTGATTCATGTGGTGCAGAAGGGGGATACCCTCTATGGAATTTGCCATCGCTATGGCCTCAAAATGGAGCAGGTTCGCCGCTGGAACAATGTGCACGGGGCGAAAAAACTAAGACCCGGAAAGCGGATTAAGTTATACGTAAAGAATGACTGATCCGAGAAATAGCAAGCCGGCCCAGGGTTCGCAGATCGACGTCCTGGTGGCTGGAGCCGGTATCGGCGGACTTCTTATCTCCGCTCTTCTTCTGCAAAAAGGACGATCCGTTCACCTCAGCGAAAAGCTGGCCAAGGCCGGCGGCCGCTGGTCTCCGGAAAAGCGCGCCGGCTTCACCCTGGGCGCGGGTTTTGCCTTTGGCGACGCCGCCTGGTGGCGGGCTTATGCCGACCGCCTGGGCCTCGCTTCCCCGACTCTGCCGGTGGCGGAAGGCAAGGCGCTCCAGCATTCCAGCCGCGGCTGGTCTCACCCGGAGACCCTGCCCACCTGGGAACATTTCTTGAGCGAAGCCTGCAGCGAGTATCCCGCAGGCGGCCTGCATGGGATCACGGAAGCGCTTCTCGACTACTGCCGCCGCCAGCCGGGCTTTTCGGTTTCTTTTGAGGGCCCCGTCACGACCCTTACTTGTGAGGGCGGCAAGGTGAAAAGCGCCAGCCTGGGTGCCGGGCACGAAGTTTTCCCCTCCGAGGTGTACTGGTGCGCGGATTACAAAGACCTGCTTGAGGTGATGGCCGGAGAGGGAATTCCCGCGGCCGGGCCGGAGCGGGTTTCCTGGCTCAAGCGCTACGTAAAATCGCCGGCCCAGCCCGGAGTAGTGCTCGAATTCGCGCACAGTACGAAGCTTGGGGACTTCACCGAGACCCTCGTGCTGCCGTTCCAGGCGGGCGAGAAGGAAGACCGCCGTTTCCTCATAGGTTCGATCGTCTCGAACCGCGATGCGAGCCTCGCGCCCGAAGGGAGCTCGCTCTCCTCCTGGATTTTACCGCTCACCGAAGCCGAGTGGGGCGATAACCATGAGACGATGAAGAAGATCCGCGCGGCCCGCCGCCTGGTGGAGAAGGCCTTTCCCCAGCTCGAGAAGACCCTTAAATTCGACCGTGTGCTGGTGCTGGAAAGCACCGTTAGCCCGCTCGCCAAGAAAAAGGGCGAATGGCAGGCTCCGCTCGAGAACCTCCGCCTCGCCGCCGACTGGGCCATGCCCCAGGGCGCCACCCTCCCCAGCCTCGCCGGAACCCTGCTCGGGCAGGCATGAAGTTCACCCTCATCGCCTTCGGGCGCTCGAAGTTTCCTTTCGTGGAGAAGGGAGTGGCGCATTATCTCGAGAATATCGGCCATATGGCCGAGGCCGAGCTCGTCGAGCTCAAAGATCAGGACAGCGATCCCAAAAAGGAAAGTGAACATCTGCTCGATGCGCTCAAAAAGCGCAAATTTCTCGACGATGGCAAGGTGCGCGTCTTTCTCCTGGACGAGAAGGGCAAACTTCAGGGCTCGCGGGAATTTGCCGCCTCGCTTGGGGCCCTGCGCGACCAGGGCGTGCAGCGCTTTGTGTTCGTGATCGGCGGGGCTTACGGCTTTCCGGATGAGGTAAAAACCCGCTTCCCCCTGCTTTCGCTCTCGAAGCTGACGTTTCCCCACGATCTGGCCCGTGTGGTGCTGGCCGAGCAGCTTTACCGCGCTCTTCACATCCTCGCGGGCGGGAAGTATCATCATGATTGATGAAACTTTCGCGACATAAGCAGAAAATCCGCTCGATTGCCGTGCTCTGCAGCGGGGGCGACGCCCCCGGCATGAACGCCGCCCTGCGGGGCGTGGTTCGCTACGGGATCGCGAACGGACTCACGGTATTTGGGGTCTATAAGGGCTATTCCGGGCTGCTCAAGGGCAACTGGGAGGTGATGGACCGCAAGTCCGTGGCCAACATCATCCTACGCGGCGGCACCGTGCTCAAAACCGACCGCTGCCCGGAATTCCACAAAAAAAGCTACCGCGAAAAAGCCGTGGACCAGCTGCGTGGTCAGGGCATCGACGGCCTGATCGTGATCGGAGGCGACGGCAGCTTCCGCGGCGCGCACGCCCTCTGGGGAGAGTTCAAGTTTCCCGTGATCGGCATCCCGGGCACCATCGACAACGACATCACCGGCACGGAAGCCACCCTGGGCTTCGATACTGCCGTGAACAACGCTCTTGAAGCCATCGACAAAATCCGCGATACGGCGAGCGCTCACGAGCGCACCTTCATCGTGGAGGTGATGGGCCGCAATTCCGGCTATATCGCCCTCGACGTGGGCATCGGCGGCGGAGCGGAAGCGATTCTCATGCCCGAATACCGCGCTCCCGTAAGCGAGATCGCCTCGCGTATCGCCCGCGGCATCGAGCGCGGCAAGACGAGCTCGATCGTGGTGATGGCCGAAGGCAAAGAAAGCGGCGGCTCCATGCGCCTCGCGTCCGAGCTTAAGAAAAAATATGGCATCGACGCGAAAGTTTGCATCCTGGGTCACCTGCAGAGAGGCGGGTCGCCCACGGCACGCGATCGTCTCCTGGGCAGCATCATGGGTGTGCGCTCGGTGGAGGCCTTGCTCGCAGGATATACCGATTGCATGGTGGGCGTGATCGGCGACTCCGAGGTGCTGGTACCTCTGCCGATGACGGTCAAGCGCTCGGCGAAGTTGCGCAAAGATTTGGTGGAGATGGCGAAAATTCTGGCTACCTGAAGAAGGAGACAAGGATGCGTGTTCTTCTGTTTGCTTTAGGAATGACGTTTCTCACGAATTCTTCCCATGCCGTAGGCGTTCCCGATTCCATGAAAGAGAAATGGGAAGAGGTCTCGGAGAAGGCCAAAGACAGCTACCATTCCACCCGCAGGAAGATCGACGAGATCGGCCGCTCTGAGCGAGGCATCGAGCTCAAGCAGAAGGTGCATGCCGCGCGGAACTCGAGCTTTGGCCAGGCCATCGCGGATGCCGTGAGCCGGCTGTGGGAAAGGGCCAAGCGCAAAGTGAAGGGCGGGATCGCCGCCATCGACCGGAAGCTGCATGAGAAGGTGCTGGGCGACAGCCTATCCGTGGAATGAAGCAAATTTTACTACCACTTCGGTACTAAGCAGCTGCGTTACAAGGCTGAAATCCGTCACGGCGGTTTTCGGTTTTCAGTCGCCCCGGTTTTTTCTCCAATCCATTCCACAAGCGCTCCTCTCTTTCCTGGCGTTCTCCTTGAAGTGCAAGCTCCATGCTCCTCTCACGCCTGCTCTTCGCGCCTCTTTGC
This sequence comes from Bdellovibrionota bacterium, assembly GCA_036559405.1. Classification (GTDB taxonomy): domain Bacteria; phylum Bdellovibrionota; class UBA1018; order CAIPTA01; family CAIPTA01; genus JAKFYM01. The sequence goes on along the minus strand of DATBTF010000059.1, from coordinate 3,411 downwards.
CTCGGCTGTCAGTCACCTCTGCGCCAAAACGATGCCTTTTGTTACCGCTGCCTGCGTTTTTTGCTCGAGTCTCCGCGCAGGACGAACGCGCTTTTTGAGCATGAGGGTCCAGGCAAGGGGCTGGTGCAGGCGCTGAGGCTTCAGGCACCCCATCGTGCACTGGCGCTCTCCTTACGTTTGCTGGAAAGGCGGAAACTGCTGCTGAGCTGGCGTGCACAAGGCGTAGAGCTCGTGGTTCATGCGCCTCAGAATCCGCGGAAAGAAACGAGCGGCTTGGCGTTGCTCAGCGAATCCGTCGCACGACGGATAAACGCTGCATATCTACCAAAGGCATTTCGAAAAAAAGAAAACCGCACCCAGCACGGGCGCTCCCTCGTCGATCGCATGGACACCGACTGCTTCATCGAGCTGGTTCGTCCCGCGGACTGGGTGAGGGGTAAACAGGTACTGCTGCTGGACGACGTCCACACCACGGGCACCACACTGGATCTATGTGCTTATGTTTTGAGAAAGGCCGGGGCCAGCAAGGTCAGGCGGTTCGCCCTAGCCCATCAGGTGGTGCCAGGCCTCGAAGGAGAGCGCGGCGATGCCCACGAGAAAGGCCAGGAAGTTGCCCCATTCCTCCTTCATCTTCCGGTGGAGGTGGGGGAGAAGATCGCTCGAGGCGATGTACAGGAAGGTGCCGGCCGAAATGGCCAGGGCGCCGCTCAGGAAAGCGGGCGACTGGTTGCCCATGAGCGAGCCGATCAGGATTCCGCTCGGTCCCATGGAGGCGAAGAGCAGGAGCATGCCGAAGGCGGCGCGGCCCCGCCAGCCGGATAGGGCGAGCAGGCTCATCAGCGCGAGCGTTTCGGGAACTTTGTGTACTAAAATGGCCGAAAGCAGGGCGAGCGATGTGGAGAAGCTCGCGGCGCCCGCAAGGCCCACGCCGAGCGCCATTCCGGCGATCACGCTGTGCACGCTCAGGCCAAAGAGCGCCACGATGCCGATGCGGTGGCTCGGGCAGCCCTCTTCCCCGCAGGGGTGGGCCATGGTGAAACGCTCGATCGTTGTCATGATGAGATAGCCCCCGAGCAGGAAGGCTCCGGTGGCGGGCCCGAGGGCGGGGATCGAGGAGGGAAGCATGTGCAGGAAGGCCGCCGAGAGCAGCGCCCCTGCGCCGAAGCAGAGGAAGAGGTCGAAGAACTTTCCTTCGAGCTTCCAGGTGAGGGGGAGCGAGCCCGAGGCGAGGATCACGAGAAAATGGGCCAAGGCGGCGAGGAGAGCGAGGGAGTTCATGGGTGGCGAAGTCCTACCATGCCAGAGGCCGCGGCAATAGCGGTCTGGCTAGTTTTCTTGGAACTCCAGCTTCAGCCCATAGCGGCAGTGGGGGCAGACAAAAGCCAAAGGATTTCGCCTGACTTGCGGGACCACCCGGACTTCCTGAGCGCATTCGGGGCAGGGAAAGGCGAATGCCTCGAAGTGCACGTCCTCGCGCAGCTTGCGGATGGCCCAGTAGATACCGAAGAAAAAGAAGCCAGGCACGGTCACCCAGTGGATGGGGGGCAGGGGAATGGTCAGCAGGGAGAGTCCCCAGAAGGTTCCGAGAGCTTTGAGCGCCAGTTTTTTACGTTCCTGGGAGGAAAGGGTGCGCAGGGAGAACTGGATGGCTGCTTCTTTACCGCTGCTGCTGCTAATTTTTCCTTCCACTGAGGTCTCCCGAGAAAAAATCGAATTCGAGATCCAGCATCCAGGCCGCGGGCTTCTTCCCGCGAGCGATCGTGCCCACGAGCAGGGCCAGACGGTCGGCCGAGATGCCCGTAGCGCCGTAGCGCTCTTCGAGGTCTTGCGCCAGCGATAGAGCCTCCTTTTTTTGCCCGAGCTGGTAGAGCGAGGCAAGGCGCAGTGTTTCGACGCTCTGCCGAACGTAGATGGGCTCGCCGAGAAAATGGGGGTCGCGGAGGGCGAAATCGCTCTCCAGGGCGCTTTCGGCAAAACGTCCCTCCTCATAGAGCGCCACGATGCGGAGGACGGCGGCGTCGAAGGTGCGGTGACTTTCCAGTAGCTGGGCCGCCTTGAGGTACTGGTGCTCGTCGAAGTAGAGACGGAAGGCCTCGGCGATGGCGCGCTGGTTGGCGCGCTTGGCAGGGGAAGTGCGAACCGGATCGGTTACCTCCACGGAAGGCTCGGCATTTTTCCAGAGATCCGAGAGCGAGAACGAGGCGAAGCGCCCGGAGGCCGTGGGGCTGGGATCGATGCTCAGCTCGAGCCGGATCTCGCGATTCTGTCCGCGGGTGAAGAGCGCTGTCTGAATGGTGAGGCCCTTGAGGATGTCGTGGTAGGCCGTGAAACGGCCCTCGGGATCTTCCTGCTGGGCGAGCACGGAGGCGAGGAGATCGCTTTTCCTGCCCGACTTCAAGCCACTTTCCAGCAGCTCATAGGCCTGCTTCATGCGGAAAATCGAGTTAGTCTTCACACCGAAGGAGGCGTTTTCGATCTGGCGCGACTCCTCGTGCATCGCATGGTTCGTCTGCACGAAAAGTTTTCCCTCTTGGCGGCGAACGAGGAAGTGGGAGGGCGAGCTTTCCACGGCAATGGCCTCTTCGGCGCGGAGATCGGTGAGCACGAAAGTCCAGAGCACGGCCGGGCGAAGCGAGCGCAGGATATCCACGGCCTCGTCGAGAGTGCGTGCTTTGCGGAGCACGAACTCACCGATCAGGGGCAGGGGCTGGCCCACGACACCTGCCTCGCTCGTATAGTTCTGGTGCACCGCCAGAGTGATTCCCGCCTCGTTCGCGCCCGTGATCCCGCCGAAGAGCAGACCGTCGGCACCGATCACGATATGGCGGAGCTCGCTGCTCCCGGCTTCCGGTTCCACTACCAGCAGCATCGGATTCCTGTCCCAAAGTCCTACGCCGGCAAAATCCAGGTTGCGCCCATAGGCGAAACTTCCGTCGGGAAGCTGCGCTGCCACGGAGGTGCAGCCCATGGCAGGGAGAAAGCGGAAGCGGCTACCCAGGGCATGCACAAGCACGCCAGTGTCCGCCAGGCTCAGGCCCCGGCGCAGCACGATCGGATCCACGCCCATGCCCTCGGCCATGGCATCAATCTCTTCGGCGAGCGGAATGGGCACATTGCGGTGGAGAACCCGCACGAACTGGTTGTAGGCGAGCAGAGCGGGCTTGGCCAACCAGCCGAGGCCTCCGGCCAGGTCGCGCTCGAGTTTAGTGCCAAAATAATTCAGGACATCCGGGGAAAGAGTCCCATTGCGTACCAGGGCGCCGAACGCCATCGCACGGTCCCTGGGAGTTCCGGAAAGCCGCACCACCTTGAGGCCGGAACAGTTGTGCACGAGTACCGCGGGCGAACGGTTATAGATGTTTTCGCAGGGCTGGGCGAATGCGCTCTGTGTTATAAAGAAAAATCCAAGCA